>JAJDEJ010000036.1 GCA_029259815.1 Planctomycetaceae bacterium
GATCGATGCCCCAGACATCTTTCGTAGGAGCCACCCGCCCCACTCATCGCCCCCTGGCACAGCAACTCACCGAAGATCCTGCATCAGAAGCGGGTGGGCGAGCAACCTTTTTGCCGGCCCGTCGACTTTCGACAATACCTCGTTTGATGAACATTGCAGCACCAAGCTGGTAAGATCCGATTGTGAATGACGAATAAGCCTTACACGAGTCACGACTGGTTAACCGAAATCTCTCTATCCTGAGGTCATTGAAGATGTCCATTGTCCTGCGTGCCGCTGTGTTCTCTGTTGCATTGCTGACCATGCCGCTGATTTCGATGGGGCAGGATGAGGTCGCCGATCCGCCAACTGCAGACGGGCTGAGCGTCGAAACGGCGCGTGAGACAGCCGAGGAGTTGGCTGCTGACACGAAAGAGACGGTGGAAGACTTGGCCAACCAGGTTGATCAGAATCCACAGGCCCATGAGGTGTCAGCGGGACTTTTGCAGCCGATCTACTCGCTGGCAGAGGCGATGTCGTTTCCGTCGTTTCACTGGATCGCCTTCACCTTCATGATGATTGGTGTGGTGAGTTACGGACTCCAGCTGGTGCTGGGCAAGCTCGTGTTGCTCAGCAAGATGAGCTTCAGTCTCAAGGAGATCCTGTCCGACTCGGTCGGCTTGATCATCAGTCTGATCGGCTTGGTCCTGACGACTCAGGCAGCCGCAGAGAATTCAACCTTTACCGACAGACCGGCCTCCGTGCTTTCTGCTGCGGGAATCGGCCTGCTGGTGGGGTTCGTGTTCTACTTGTGGGGACAATCGCAAGAGGTCGACGCAGCCGTCGGTCGGAAGGTGCAGGCGAAGGCGTCTCCCTAACACCATTGCTCACTCGAAAACTTCGGCGAGGAAGTTTGTCATGGCTGTCCACGAACGTTTGTCAGCCGACGGACTGTAGACCGTGCCCATGTCCGGGTCGTTGGCTACCTTGTTAGTAAAAGCGTGCACCGTCCCGCCGTAGGCATGGAGTTGCCAGTCGGCACCGGCCTTGGTGAGCTCACTGGTGAGGTCCCGTACGCTTTGAGGATCTGCCATCGGATCATCCCAGCCATGCAAGGCGAGGACTTTGGCAGTGATCGAGGTCCCTTTCAAAGCGGGGTCCGGCGTGAACAGCCCATGAAAAGAGACGACTCCTCTGACATCGGAACCCATCCGTGCAATGTCGAGCACGCACAGTCCGCCAAAGCAGTAACCAAGAGCAGCAACGCGTGAAGAGTCCACGTTGTCCAATCCACGGACCGTCTCGATCGCGAGCTTCAATCGCCCCTGCAATTCGGCTCGATCTTCGAGGAGGGGCATCATGAGCTTCGTGTTCTCTTCGACTGAGTTCCCGCGGTTTCCCTTGCCGTAGACGTCGATCACGAAGCCGACATAACCCAACTCGGCCAGTCGATCCGCTGCTGCACGTTCATGCTCACCTGGTCCGGCCCAGGCGTGGGCAACCATGACCACCGGGGCATTCGAGGCGACCGGTCGACTGACGTAGCCTTCATAGGTCACGCCGTTCTGGGAATAGTCAAATAATGAGCCGTTGCTTGCCATTCCTGCTCCTTGTCTTCGCTTGAGCCTTGGACTTTCGACACAAATCGATTTGAGTGCGTCCACCGATTCGAAAACCTGACTGATCTCACCCGTGTTGGGATTGGGAGGATTATAGCCAGTCAACTCAGCTCCTGTCCTGCGAATGGGAATCGTCGTCACATTCGGTACGATCGGCTTGCGAATCGACCATCGTCGTCAGTTCCTTCGGAAATCCCAGCAAGCCTGACCTAGATTTGGAATCTCAGGAGCCATTGAAGTTCGCACTCTAGACCATTTTCATGGTGTCTGTGCAGGAGCTTGTTCGAGGAATGACCTCTGCCTGCTGAGAGGCCCTCCTGCAGGACACCTGAAGAACAACTTTCGAATTGTTCGAGTGAACGAGATCCCCCTATGAATTGCTCTTCCGAACTGTCTGGTGTGAATGACGCCGTGATGCAATTGGACCGACGTCAGCACGCGCGTGTCGATATTCCTGCTGCGGCTGTCGTTGTGGGGCAGCCTGGCGAGAATCCACAAGTTCTCACATCTCGAATTCTGAATCTCTCGCAATCCGGTGCGAATATCGCCTCCGAATCACGGATCAGCGAAGATCGTCTCTGGCTCGCTTTCACAGCAGACGAGCGACTCATCTTCGAGGCGGAGGTCATCTGGTTCGACGATACGACCAGCGAAGACGATGAGTTCAATTACGGGCTCCGCTTCGTGCGATTGTTACAAGAGCAGGAGTTCGTCGAGATCATCAAAGAACTCAAAACTCAGGCCCAAGCAACCAACAAACTCAACCCGACTCTGCGTCAACGGGAGGAGTCGCTCTACTCCCTCTTCCGTGGCCATTCTCCTCGGGGAGCACGAGCGGTTTAGCGCCAGGGAAACCGGCATTCGGCAGGTCCCGTTGACAATCACACGTCGATGGGTATGCCCTTGGACGATGCCTCACGCGTTGTCCTCATGAGACCAGTCCCACCAACCGCTTCGGGCTGGTGCCAGACCATGAACGGCTGAGTTGCCATCTGCGCACACTGGCGTTCACTCGAACAATTCGAAAGTTGTTCTTCAGGTGTCCTGCAGGAGGGCCTCTCAGCAGGCAGAGGTCATTCCTCGAACAAGCTCCTGCACAGAAACCATGAAAATGGTCTAGCCTCCGCGACACTCCCACGCATACGATGCTTGGGAGTTCAAATCGATTGACTCCCGCCATCGGTGTCTCCTGCCGGAGTGTTCCCCATGCCATCGTCTCACTTTTTTCTCGTACTCGTCCTGTTAGTGACCAGCCCGAGTCTTTGCTCAACTGAATGTTTCGCTGAAGGGAACTATGACATCACCCGCGATGTTGTTTACGGACACAAGGCGGGCATGGCACTGACGTTCGACGTCATCACACCGACTGAGAACGAGAAGGATGTCGGAATTCTCTTCATGGTGAGTGGCGGATGGGTCTCGTTCTGGTTTCCGCCGGAGGACGTCGTCGAGATGGAGGCACGACCGTTTAATGACCTCGCGGCTTTAGCGGAAGAGGGATACACGCTGTTCCTTGTGCGTCATGGCAGCAGTCCTTACTTCAAAGTCCCGGACGCGGTTTCCGATGTGAGGCGGGCTGTGAGATACATCCGCCTTCACGCCGAGGACTTCGATGTCGACCCCGATCGCCTCGGAGTGTGTGGTGGCAGTGCGGGCGGACACTTATCACTGATGCTCGGCACAACCGGAGACGATGGAAATCCGGATGCAGATGATCCCATCGAACGCCAAAGCGACCGCGTCGCAGCCGTGGTTTCGCTCTACCCGCCCACGAAAATCGACGAGTATTTTGAATTGGTCGATCGCTTCCCGGCACTCGACTTCAAACGGGAACTGGCGGAGTCCGTGTCACCCTTGATGCATGTCTCGTCCGATGATGCCCCCACCCTGTTAATCCACGGCGACAAGGACGAACTGGTTCCGGTGAACAACAGTGAACGAATTCATACGGCTTTCGAAGACCAGAAGGTCGAATCGGAATTGGTGGTGATCCAAGGAGCCGGGCATGGTTTTGCGGGCGACGACAAGGCGAGAGCCACATCCGAGATGGTCGACTGGTTCAATGAGCATCTGTTAAAGCCGGTGTCGTCCGAGTGACCAGCCATTCCCAGGCGAGAGGCTATTCGGCGAACAAGCTCTGATACGGATTGTTGGGCCGGATGTCGCCTACGATACTGGGGGCATTTGATATACGGCGGTACGCTGACTAGCCGCGCGGTCCACCGAAATCATCCCAACATTCAATGGATGCACCCTGTCAACCTCAGACAAGTGACCGCGTCTTGCCGAGCCTTTTGAGTTGCCCTAGAATCCAAGTGTGAGACTTTTCTCTACAACGGATGTCGCCACCATGGCACTTTGAGGCCGACCGTCCGTCAAGCGTGACTCGATCCAACGGGAGATTCCGGATGCCATACTCTGCTCAACGTGCGGCTTGGGGAATGACATTCATCATGCTGCTGACCGCGTGTATCGCTCAGATCAGCCGTGCGGATGAGCCAGAGACAGTTCCAGAGACATCCGATGCAGCGGAGGTCTCCGAAGATGACTACGCCTTGATGCAGATCTTTGTGGACACGTTCCAGGAGGTTGACCGCAACTATGTGAAGGACATCGATCGTCGCAAGCTGATCGAAGCGGCTGTCCGTGGAATGCTTTCCGAACTGGACCCGTACTCCAATTACATCGGGCCAGATGACCTCAATCGGTTCAATGAAGATGTCGAGCAGGAATTTGGCGGGATCGGGATTCAGGTCCAATATGACACAGATGCAGACAACCTTGTTGTGGTGACCCCCTTGCCCGGCAGTCCTGCTCACGCTGCCGGCGTCCTCGCTGGTGACAAGATTGTCGAAATTGAGACTAAGCCTGTGAACGAATTTCCCACCAATCAGGAGTTGCAGACAGCCGTCAAACTCCTCAAAGGCAAGCCGGGTGAGGAAGTCACGATTGGTGTCATGCATCCTGGCGCCACGGAGATTGAGCAAATCACAATCACGCGTGAGATCATCCAGCTTCAAACCGTGCTCGGCGATCATCACAACAGCGAAGGGGACTGGGAGTACCTCATCGAGGAGGAGGAGAAGATTGGATACATTCGCATCTCACACTTTTCACGTCGCACGGCGGACGAACTTCGCGATGCGCTCAAGAAGGTCAAAGAGCAAGATGTTCGAGGCCTCATCCTCGATCTCCGCTTCAATCCCGGCGGTCTGTTGACAGCTGCGGTGGAAGTCAGTGACCTGTTCGTCGAAAAGGGCAAGATCGTCAGCACCGAAGGACGGAACAGTCCGGGGCGAACATGGTCTGCCAAACGCTTTGGGACCTACAGCGGATTCCCGATGGCCGTGCTTGTCAATCGGTACAGTGCCTCAGCCAGTGAGATCGTCAGCGCAGCCCTGCAGGATCATAAGCGGGCAGTAGTTGTTGGCGAGCGAACGTGGGGCAAAGGCAGCGTACAGAATGTCATCGAATTGGAAGCCGGAGAGAGCGCCCTGAAACTCACCACCGCGAGTTACCACCGCCCCAGCGGCGAAAACATCCATCGCTTCCCCGACTCCAAAGAGGAGGATGTGTGGGGAGTCCTGCCGGACGACGGTTATGAAATCAAGTTCTCAAACGATCAGATGCGTGAGTTGATGCAGAGTCAACGTCAGCAAGAGTTCATCAGCGATGAACCGGCAGAAACAGAATTCGAGGACACACAGCTGACGAAGGCTCTAGAGTACATCGAGTCCAAACTGAAGCCAGTTGATGCGAAAGCCGCCGAAGGGGATCCCCAACCCCAGGCGACTCCTGATAAGGATGCCGCCGCCCGCGCGGTGCCTCGCGTCCCTCTCACACCGATCGTCGCGACCTAGTGCGTCTCTTACTGGCGATCGAATCCTCCTGCGACGAGACTGCTGCGGCCGTGGTATCGCAGGAGCGTTTGGTGCTGTCGAACATCGTGGCGTCCCAGTCTGAGTTGCATGAACGGTTTGGGGGAGTCGTTCCTGAGATCGCCTCGCGTGCACACGTTGAGAGTATCCTGCCGGTCATTGATCGAGCCCTCTCGGAAGCTGGTGCCAAGTTCACCGATCTCGCCGGCATCGCCGTCGTGACCGAACCGGGACTTGTCGGTTCCTTGCTTGTTGGACTCACCGCCGCGAAGACTCTGGCGATGGTGCTGGAGCTCCCGTTGGTGGCGGTCAATCACATGGAGGCTCATCTTTATGCCTGTCGCCTCGCAGCAGGACGTGACGTGTTCCCGGCTGTGGGATTCGTTGTCAGCGGCGGACATTCGAATCTGTACGACTGCAAGTCAGCTGTCGACTATGAATTGTTGGGCACGACGATCGATGACGCAGCCGGTGAAGCATTCGACAAGGTGGCAGCCATTCTGGGACTGAGCTACCCCGGCGGACCTTCAATTGCGAAAGCGGCGAGAGACGGTGATCCAACGGCCTATACCTTCCCGCGTACGTTCCTGCGTGACGAGCAACTCCGATTCAGTTTCAGTGGCCTGAAGACAGCTGTGCTTTACGAAGTTCGAGGCACCCCTGGTTCCTTTCGTGAGGTCCCGCCTTTGACGACACAACGTGTTGCTGACATTGCTGCCAGTTTTCAAGCCGCTGCCATCGAAGTGCTGGTTGGCAAGTGTCGCCAAGCCGTCGACTTACTTGGGCACGATCGTTTGTGTGTCGGGGGCGGTGTCGCTGCCAATGAGTTATTGCGAGCGGAACTTCAACGCATGGCGGAGAAAACAGGGGTCGAACTGTTGATCGCTCCCCCTGAGTATTGCACGGACAACGCGGCCATGGCGGGACTCGGATGGGAACTCCTCGAACGAGGCCTCACGTCTCCGCTTGACCTCGACGTGACACCCGGTCTCGTGCGTATGAGATAGTGGCTATTGGCCCTGTTGTCCTCCGCCCACATTGCCGACGCCCGTCTCCACACCCGCTGAGCCGTTGAGAAAACTGAAGGTGAAGACATCGGTCAGCGTTGTGAACCTCGGATTCACCGCGACACGAACGTATCGGCGGTCGGCCGACACAACCGGGTTCACCTGCAGGAATGTCCCTTCATTGACGGTGGAAATGACCGACTGAAACCCGACTGCTCCTGATGACTGGGCTGCGTGTTTCACTCCGGCAATGGCTGCCGAATCGCGTCGGGACTCGTTGAATCGATCCCGTACGGACTCGTCGTGACCGGCGAGCTCGATGCCACCTCTTTGAGGAGACCGTCGTTGTGGCTGGGCAGCACTGATCGGGTCAATCTGACTGGTGGCGACCGTTCGGGGACGCGTTCGCCGTCCGCCTTCGAGCGTGATCGGAACCACTGCGGCCTCCGCACCGATCTTCACAGTCTGTCTTGTTGTTTTCTCTTGGGGCGTGCCGACATGCTCGGTGACGGTCAATTGAGCACGACGACCAACCACGTCGCCCCAAGCGTGCTTGATGCGCAGACGATAGGTTCCGGAAACCCCCTGAGGGCAAACGTACTCTTCCCGGCAATTCTTGGCAGAGGGGCCAAACCCATCGTGCAAGTGGATGCCCCCCCCGGGGGAGTCGGGAGAGTCGAAAGAGCAAACCGTCCCACCAGGCTCTTCGACGATCAGGTCCAGGTCTGCCGGTCCATTCCAAGTCAGCGTCACCATCAGATCGCGACGCTTGGCCTGTTCGATGGCTTTTTGCAACGCCGCGAGAGCCGGTGCATCCTGTGCCTTACGAAGCCGTCGTGACTCCTCGACGATGGCATCTTCTGCCTCCTGATGCAGTTGCTCGTAGTTCTTCGTCCACCCATATTCCAGAATGCCGGTCGTCGCCCAACGAATGTTGTCGTCCCCTGGGTGTTTGCGGGCGAGCTTGAGCCCGAGGATGTACGGTTCGGCTCGTTCGGGGAATTGACGAGAGGCCTGTCGATAGAGTCGCAACGCCATCTCCTCTCGGTCGAATCGCAAGAGGTATGCTGCGGAGTACATCATGGATTCGAAATTGGCGTTTCCGAAGTCCGTCAACGAGAGGAGAACTCGCTGCACGTCCTCCTCGGGACGACCAGCAATCTCCATCGAGAGGGCCAGCACCTCGTACATCCAAGGCTGTGATTGTCCGTTCAGCAGGGCCGACTGGATGGCGTGGATGACATGCTCGTGCTCACCCTGATTGTGTAGACGGAGGATGACTCGCCGCAGCGCTGCGTCAGGGGGGCGGTGCTTGCTGAAGTAGCTGGCCCAGATACGATCTGCCGGACCGCTGTCGATCTCCGGGAAAGGAGTCACTTCGGAAGCCGGATCAGACTTATCACCAACAGAAAACGCAGACTCCTGCCGTGGGGCAGAAGCCTGCGCGAGTATGTCGATGGCCGTGACGGGGGCTGCCCCAGACGGGCTATCCCCCCCAGTTAACGATTGGCGAACGGTTTTTTTTTCAGACTGTTGATGGGGGCGTTACCGAGGGTGAGGGGATCGGAAATGCTGAAGAATCCACCGCCGCCACCGCCACCGAGTCCGCCACCTCCGCCACCCAAGCCGCCACCCAAGCCGCCACCAGCGCCTCCGCCGAGTCCGCCACCAATGCCACCGCCACCTTGGCTTTGGACGTTGTTTTTCATGACATCCGGTGGAAACACGAGGTCACCGACGGGATACACGCGGGTTTGAATGTGATTGGCTTCCGCATCTTCCTCGGTCGTGATGTACATGACTTCGTCATCGACCACCCATGTGAGTACGAGTGGTTCAAGCATGATCTTCAGAGCACTCCGCAGTCGGATATTGCTGATGATCAAATTGATCGGCTCATCAGTGGGCACGCCTGCATCCTGGAGATCTAGCTCTTTGATGAGGATCGTGATGTTGTGGAGTTGACTAATGTAGTCAATGGCTTCGGCGAGCGGCGTATCGACGAATTCGAGTTCGGTCAACTGATCCATCTCTTCGTAGATTCGCTGTTCAGTGGGACTATCCTGATGCAAGTCGACGGATCGCCACTTGGCACGGCGCTCTGTCAGCCGCCGCCAGACAGCCGGCGGGGGATATCGCACGGGTGGCTCATCCGGGAAGGGGACATGCGACAATTCGACCTGATAGAGGGTCGCCAGGAAGCGGTCAGCACGCAGGCTCCGTAAGCGATAGGCCTTGTCGATGTGTCCGGCAGCTTCTGTCCACAAAACGGTCTGGACACCTAACGCTGCACCCGGACGTCGGCTTTCGACCTGCCGTGCGACCGCTTCGGCATCTTCGAATGCTAAGGGATTGCCGTGCCAGCCTTCGCGCACCAAGGCGCTAATCCGATCCACCATTTGTGCCAGTTCCCGCTCTCTCAATGACTTTTGATCGATCAAGGCTTGCTGAGCTTCAATCTCGGCCAGTTTTTGTTGAGCACGGACCTGATTGGCTTCGAGCACTTCCAAGCGACTCTGCGCTGAAAGCAAAGAATCCGCCACGCGACGAAGTAACTGTGCCTGAACATCGGGGTCGACGTCTGTGGCCGACTTGACGGTTGCCAGTGCGGCTTTCAGGTCGGCTTCGACACCCGCAGGATCATCGAGAATCCGACGACGCGAGATATCAATGATCTGGTTAATCTCCAAGGCCAGCTTTTCGCTGAGAATTTGCTGCCTGAGGGCTTCCTGCTCGATGAGTGACTGCGGCGTCTCGTACTCGCGTTGCGAAAGACCATCGCCCTGTTGTTGCAGCAGTCGGCTGGGAGGAAGGTTGTCGTTGGGAGCCGGCTGTGCGGGGAAGGCCGCGGGTGGGGCATCTGCTGCCGGGGGGGCACCGTCCGCAGGTGCTGGTTGATTGGCGTTCGGCTCAAAGGGATTTGCCTCTTGGGTCTCGACTTGAGCGACTTGTCTGACACTCAACTCGCTCGCTGCCCCAATCAACGCCTCCGCTCGAACATTCTGTGGGTCAACACTCTTGATGGTCAGCCCAATCTGCTCCGCCTGCTTGTACTTGCGGGAAGCAATCGCCTGTTCGCCCAGGGTTTCCAATCGAGCAATCTCATCTTCGAAGGCCTGTTGAGCAGCCCGAAACAGGGACATGCCTGCCATGGGGTTGAGTCCCTGGTGACGAACCGCTTGACGGTAGGTGCCATACAGGAAGGTGTTGCCACCCAGAGAAGGCGCTGCATCGAGCGACCAGGTTTCCATCACGGGTTGCCCGTGCATCACACCCTGCACCGTGACTTGAGCCTCAGCAGCGAGGGCCCCACGACCAAGATAGATCGTTTCCCGATCAGAACGCAGCGGTAATGTGTGATTGGCGAGCAGTCCTTCTGTATGTGGGGCGAGTTGAATTTGAGTGGGATACAAGACCGGGCGATGCGTCGCGAGAGATAACTCTTGGGCCCGTTCCACAGGACTGGCAGATGTGTCTGATCCTGCATCCACCATCGCCAGACCGCCGGTGTGATGACTGAGGATTCCCAGCAGTTGGCGATCCTGATTCGGGCCGACGCCGTAAGTGTGTACGGGGATATGACGGGCCTGCAACTGGCCAAGTAATTGCTGCATGTCCGATTCTTGAATGAGGTTGGCGGTGCTCATGCCATCGCCGATGTACAACACGGAAGCCGCCGACTGGGCGTCCAGTTGAGCGAGCGCCGCTTTCAGACCAGCCGAGATATCTGTTGACCCAGCCGGGAAGCGTGATCTCAAGGCGGTTAATCCCGACGTGAGTGCCGTCTTCGCAGTGACGGTTCCCTCTGTCATAGGAACCGCCTGCACGTCTAAGGCGAACAACGCGACACGATCACCAGCAGGCAGCGATTGCAGAAATGCTTCCACGACCGTCAACGCGTGTGCACGATGCTCACCGATCTGACTGGCCGAAGTGTCGAACAACACGACGTGCTGAACCGGCGCGTTCGATGTTTGGGACAGCTGGTCACTTTGTAGTGCGATGGCGTAATACGTCTCACCATCAGGAGCGTCGAAAGACTGAACCTCAGCTGTCTGACCCGCATGAGACAGTGAAGTCATCAGGCCGACAAGGAGTGCAGTGCAGGAACATCCGAAGAGACTTTTTTGCGTCATCATATGCCGTTTCTCCCAGTCGAGGACTGGCCTTCCTCAGACAGACGAATGTGTCAGATGAAGAGTGGATTGGAATTGTGCCGGACTGCCGGAACATGCAAGCTGCCTGTCATGATGAATGACAACGAGGCTTGGGTCTCCGAGACATTGGTCCATATGCGCTCGGTTCCTTCCGCGCAGAACGACCCTCCGATGGCGCCATTGTATAGAGTGTCTCGGACGTGTCCCAAGCAAATTTACGGGAAAAGGTTGGGAAACACCCCAATCTGTGCGAGGAGGCCGACGGAATAACGTCTCGTCCGACTGTGCGGTCGCGCTGATCGGAAACAGTGGTTCACAATCCCTCGTCGGCAAACTTCAATCGTTGTTCGTACAATTGTCGCAATCGGGAGACTGAGTACATCCGTACCACTTTGTTCTGATAGGTCAGCCGTCCCTGTTCGTCGTAACCGAGATGATCTCCAACTTCGGGCAATGCATAGCCTGCATGCAGTGCGGCGAACGTCTCCGGATCGACCCCCCGCCCCGATTCCAGATCCTCGCGCGCATTGCCGCCGCCACTCAGGAGGAAGAAGGAATTCATGCCGACGCTGATTGTCTCATACTTTCCTTCACCTTCGAGGGCGTCTGCTGTTTGCCGCATGGCGATCCGCATATCCTGAATTCGCTCGGCCACTTCTGGCGAGACGTCGGCTCCCAGCTGGCCTGCTCCAGGCGGCTGTGCCTGAGCCTGAGCAGGCAGCGAGAGGTCCGCGGTCCCAGCCAGATAACCGAGACCGAAGACCGCCAAACCAATCACAATCTGTCCACCGCGCGTCATGGATTTCTCCCTGTGTGTCCCGGAAGGATGTCAACGAACCGTTCAACCCGACTGTCGCCATGTTAGTCGAATCGACCCGATCGAGCGTACCCCACAACTTCGGCCATTCGCAAGAGGGTTCTTTCTTGTGTTGGCAGCACCGGACATGTGGCGTTGAGAAAGATGACGACCGTCACAGCGGCTGTCGAGGGCGAATGGAGAACTTCCAAGAGGATCATCAAAGCGTGGGAGCCGCCATCGCTGCAGCGACAAACGACAGCGTAAAGCAGAGCACGCCCGTTCCTGCAATCAGCGTCAGCCAACTCGGAGCTGCGGCGAGGGCAGGGGCACCTCCGGCTGACGTCATCACCGATCGTTGATTTTGCCCCATCGTCAGATTCGCCCATTGCAGACGTGAGGGCGATCGTTCGTTCCGCAGCAGGAGAATGCCGATGGCCGATACATACACCGCGGAGGAGACCAACAGGAACATCGAGACCTGTACATTTTGGCCCAACTCATACTTCATCATCGTGACAGACAATGCGTTGTTTAGAAAGTGGACCAGAATGGGTGCCCACAGGCTTCCTGTTGCCAGGTAAGCCACATGCAGAAAGATCGCAATCGGCAGGGTCGCTAAAGCATGCGAAGGCGACAGATGGGCAATCGCAAACAAGAGGGAGGTCAACAGCACGCCCCGGATCACTCCCCACCTCGCGATCAGCCCTCGACCGATCACTCCTCGAAAAATGACTTCCTCACCAATCGCCGGACCGACGCCGACAATCACCAGTAACTGTGGATAGGCCGTCAGCACAGTTTGACCATGGATCAGGCTGATGCTGTCCATGTTCAACTCAAATGTCGCAAGCACAGGCCATTGAGCAATGAGGAGTTGCTGGATCTGTGCCATCATCAGGGAGGCAGCGCGGTACAACTCATCGGACAGGATGCCCAATGGCACCACAGCTCCGGCCAGTAACACAAGTTGATGGCTTGATGGAAGCTGCAATCCCAATACCTCCCGAGGTCGAGGACTCATCCGCCAGAACGCGAGAGGCAACACAAAAAATAGCGATCCCAGCGTCGCACAGCCGATGAGTGACGTCAGCAGCCAATCGATCTCCCCCTGGCCCAGTTGGATGGCCAATTCTTGGAAATCCGACCAATGATGGGGGAGACCGTCGAATGCCGCGAGAATGAGCAACAGCAGCAGCAGTGCTCCCGAAACGGTTTGGGCCAGGTGATAGCCACTGACCCACATCATTGATTCCAGCAACCCCGGCCCCTTGCGAGGCCCATTCACTTGCTGAGGCTGCCGGTTCATCATGACGATGGGATCCAAAGGCTCAACGAAATACTCGAGCTTCCATTGGGAAAAAGAGTCCCCATCGCAGCAAGCTCGATGCTCAGGGATGTATCAAGCTGTCACTTTCTGGTCGATTTCACTGTATACTTGCTGATGTCGATCGTCAATTTCTTGATTTGCCGCACTGGCTTCTTGTTCACCTGACCAAGCGTGTCGAAATCTTCTCAATCAACTCCCGGATACTTCTGCGTTGGCTGCAACATGCGGTTTGCAGCCAATGCGAGCGAGTCGTGTCCACGCTGCGGAGTATCAGTGGATGTTGGTTTGACGGTGGCTTCGCTTCCGACTCAGCTGTTTAAATCAGGCCCCCTCAACGAACAGACCACTGGTTCGGTCGAGGTTGAGTCGCTGAACCATCTGATCGGCCGTGATTTGCACGTCTACCAATGTCGATCCTTACTCGGTCGCGGTGGCATGGGATGGGTCTATCTCGCCCAGCATCGTGATCTCGTACGGAAGTGTGCTCTTAAGATCCTCTCGCCGAAACTCGTGCAAAAGGATCCTCTCTATCTGGAGCACTTTTGGAATGAGGGCCGGGCCGCGGCCAGTTTGACACATCGACATATCATTACCATTCATGCAGTTGGTGAAGCAGATGGACACCACTTTCTGGAGATGGAGTTCGTGAGAGGGCAGTCACTCCAGCACTTGCTCGATCAGGCACCTCTCTCTCCCCTCAAAGCGACATCGATCATTTGTCAAATCGCTGAAGGATTGTCAGCCGCCCATCAGGCCGGCATCCTGCATCGAGATTTGAAGCCAGACAATATCCTGCTGACACATCGTGGCATCGCCAAGATCGGCGACTTTGGTCTGGCGAAACGCATCCATCCATCTTCTGCAGGAAAGTTGCCCGAGACCCTGGCGGGGACGCCACACTTCATGGCCCCCGAGCTTTTTCAAGGGGCGAATGCAACGACGGCCAGCGATGTCTACTCTCTGGGCATCTGCTACTTCCTGCTACTCACCGGTCGCCTGCCCTTCGCTCGTGGTCGTCTCAATGAGTTGATCACGGCTTCTCAACACGAGCCCTTTCCGTGCATTGACGATCTCTGCAACGAGACGACACGCGAGATGACTCACTGCCTCAATGCCCTCACGGCACGCAGCCCGGCGAACCGGCCACAGTCCGGACTCGAAGCCAGCTTTCTTCTGCAAGCCGTGCTTGGCCACTTGCGTGACATCGAGACGCTCATTCACGATGCCTTCGATCCCACGCCTGCTGTCACTTGGACTCGACACCAAAATCAGTTCCGTCTGGAGGTCCCGCTGCCCGACGGTCGGGGTCAGACCGTCTATGTCGAAAGTAGCGATCATGCCAGTCATCACCGCTTGCTGACGATCTTCAGCACTTGCTGCCCGGTCCAACCGCACTACTTTGAACAGGCCTTGCGGCTCAATGCCGAGATTTCTCACGGAGGCATCGCCATTCGTGAGGTCGATGGACAGTCTTTCTTTGTCATGGTCGATACTTATCCCAGTGCGACGGCCGATGTCGAAGAGATCCGCCAGAGTGTGTTCGAGGTCGCCAAACAGGCCGACTTCGTTGAGCACAAGCTGACCGGGAAGGACGTCCAATAGGGCGATCTGATCGAATCCGCGAAAGTCGCACTTGATGACCGTGTTCAGAGTCCGGTACGTTGAAGACTGGGCAGGGGCAGTGTTTTCGTGTCTCGCCTCCTCCGAGTAAGGAATCGTCATGCAGCGACGTCATATGCTTCGTTTGATCGCCGGTTTTCCCATGGCGCTTGTCACAGCCGGTTGGTCCAACCACGCACAGGCTCAGGTCACCCGTGGATTTGACACCGTCGCCCGCGCCATTGCGACTGGCGAGGAGCGACAACGACAGCCAGACCTCCGCGTGTTTGAGGTCCAGTACAAACTCCCACGCATCGTCTGGGTCGAAATCACCGATCCTCAAACCGGCGAGCAACAACGTGAGCAGATCTGGTACCTCGCCTATCGCGCCGCCAACCGTGCCCTTGCCAGTCGTGAAGACGACACCAATACCACGCCGGTCAATGTGCTCGATCCGCTGCCTGGTCCGAACCAATTCATCCCTGAGTTCACGCTCACAACATACGACCAGCAAGGATCTGATCAACCCTTGCAGCAGTACCTGGATGAAATTCTCCCCGAAGCGGCAGCAGTGATCAACTCGATCGAACGCCGTCGGCCTAGCGACCCTGTGTTCCTCGACAGTGTGAACATCGTACAACCACTGCCACCGGCCGTTCCCCCAGAGGAGAAAGACGTCGATTGGATCTACGGCGTCGCCACCTGGCGAAATGTCGATCCTGACACTGACTTCTTCTCCATCTCAATGCGAGGATTCTCCAACGGATACGAACTACGGCCCGGTCCGGACGGCGAGAGTCTCACGTGGCGGAACACGCTTGTCCAACAAGCCTCCCGCCGCGGCGACCGTTTCGATCCCGATCAGATTGAGTTCGAGTACACCGCACCACCCGAGTGGGTCTATCTCCCCGACCCGGAACCCGTGGCAGTCGAGACGCCCTAGTGGTGCGTCACTGCTAACAATGCCGGTTGGGTGGCAGGGTCAGACCAACGGGATGGCCCTGAGATTCCACATCCTCACACCGGGGCCATCCGCTGCGCTCCTGACCCCGCCACCCGACAATCAAGCATTGACGTCCTACATTACGCGGTCGCAATCGCATATCCTGTCGCGTGATGACCACTCACGCACCCACCGACGTTGCCCGCGATCGCATTGCGGCTGCCTTCTCGCCCGAACTCATCGGTCGTCTGGCCCACCAATTGGCCGACCGACTGGAAACACACTTCCAGACGGTCACACAGTCAGCCGGAAACGTTCTGAATTGGAATGCCCCCCCCGCCAACGTCGCGCACGCTCGAGCCCATCTCTCGCAGGGACAAGTTGACCCTAATCCTCTTTGCTCCGACTTCACCGATCAAGTCGAGCAACGGTTTGCATCCCTGGTACAGACGATCCTCGACCGAGGCAACAATCTCCACGACCCGCGATACATCGGCCATCAGGTCCCCGCGTCATCCCCAATTGCTGCCTTGTTTGATGCCATCGGCTCTGCAACGAATCAGGTCATGGCGATCTATGAAATGGGTCCGTGGGCGAGTGCGGTCGAACGCAGTGTCGTCGAAGCAGTGGGAGAGGAGATCGGACTGCCCAAGGGCGAGTTCGCTGGTCTCATCACGCACGGTGGTTCACTTGCCAACCTCACGGGGCTGTTGACCGCCCGAAATGTGTGCCTCGCACAGTCGTGGGAGTCGGGAGTCGCGCGACCCGGTCGACCGCCGGTGATCGTGGTCCACGCCGATGCCCATTATGGCATTACGCGCTCAGCCGGTATCCTCGGCCTTGGCACGCAGCAGGTCATTCGTGCCCCGCTCGACGACCGTCGCCGCATGGACCCTCGTCAGCTCGACCAGTTGCTCACCGAACTGCGAAACACCGGGACACCCATCGTTGCCGTCGCCGCGTGTGCGTGTGCCACACCCATCGGTGCCTTCGACCCATTGCCGGACATCGTCGATGTCTGCCGCAAGCACGACGTATGGCTCCATGTCGACGCGGCCCACGGTGGAGCCGCTGCCTTCAGTGATCGATACCGTCACTTGGTCGCCGGTCTCGCAGACGCTGACAGCATCGTCTGCGATGCCCACAAGATGATGTTCGTTCCTGCCCTGTGTGCGTTCGTCTTCTATCGAAACCCGGAACATCGCTTTGAAGCCTTTCGCCAGGACGCCCCCTATCTGTTTGACCCCTCGACTCCCGGCGAGACCTCCGACTTCGACAGCGGACTGATGACCATCGAGTGCACCAAACGAGCCGCGGCCTACGGCCTATGGGGACTCTGGTCGCTGTTTGGTCGTCAGTTATTCGCTGACATGGTCGACACCACATTCGACCTCGGCAGCCGCTTCGCCGAAATGCTGCATAAGGAACCAGACTTCGACTGCCTGCACGAGCCACAGTGCAACATCGTTGTGTTCCGTTACATCCCGGATGAACTTCGCGATGCAGATCCAACAAAGATCGGCGAGTTCAATCGTCAAATCCGTCGACGCTTGATCGAGTCGGGCGAGTTCTACATCGTCCAAACCAACATCAACGGCATCGGCGCCCTCCGCGTGACGATCATCAACCCGCTCACGACCGAGGCGCACTTGATCGACCTACTGGATGCCCTCCGAAATACGGGCGCCTCGATCCTCACAGAACATCAACGAGCCACGCTTGCGGATTAGCACAACCGATCAGCGCCCGGTCATCCTTCCACCACAGCCGAGATCCGACGTTCCACTTCATTCGTCTCCACACCACCGTCGATTGTATCTCGAACCGAGAGTAACGCCCGCGTTTGCCGCCGCGTCACCGGCATGGGGGTCATCGACGGCGGCACACAAGGCACCAACCGCCGCACGATCTCTTCCGCCAACTCCTCGACCCCCGCGCCTGTCACCGAAGACACCGCCATTGCCGCTTGCGGCATCGAGTTCCTCCACGCATCGTCCAGATCACACTTGTGCGCAACCACGATGCCCTCCCCCCATACGGCCAATAACTCTCGGTCATCATCGGTCGGCTGTTGACTGACATCGATTAACACAATCCGCAGGTCGGCATCTGCCAATCGCTGCCGCGCTCTTTCGATTCCCACGGATTCCAAGTCGTCCGCATCGGCGCGAATGCCCGCTGTGTCCGAAAACTCGATCGGCCAGCCGTCGAGAGCCGTCTCGACCGCGACGACATCGCGCGTTGTTCCCGGTTGGTCGAAGACGATCGACCGAGAGAATCCCACGAGGGCATTGATCAAGCTGGACTTGCCCACATTCGGTCGCCCGCAGAGCACGACCCGCCACGGCTCGGTGAGATGCACGCCAAACTCGGCCCAAACCAACCACTCCTCAACTTGTCGTTTCGCACGGTCCGGTGAGAGGCCAGCCAACTTCCCCACCGCCTGTGGCAACACCTCCTGTTGTTGTAACAGCACGTCCGCAGTCCGCAGCGTCGTCGCATGGATGACGGCCTCACGACATTCCGCCTCAATCAGGCTCTCTGTATCGCGACGAGTCGAGACAGCGTCGCTCACCACACATCCTCGCGTCTCCAGATCGTCCATGATCCGCGCGACAGCCGCCTGCCCACCGTGACATTGTATCTCCGTCTCTTCCGGATTGGTTCGACACAGAACGATCGACTCCGGTGTCTCCGTCCCCCATTCGCCATAGCACACACGGTTGATTTGCTGGTCTGCAACGGGGCGACCATTCGCCGCGAGAAACAGGCTCGGCGCGTCATCGAACAACGACATCGGTCCCTGCACCCGCACAACGGCGACTGCTCCGGCTCCTGAGGGAGTGAGCCGACTGATGATGCCACGCGGACTGCTCATGGCACTGGACCGAATAAATCGGGCACCGTCACCGCTGCATGGGCCATGCCTTGCAGCGTCAAGTGAGGTTCGTGCATCCATCCGTCCGGCAGATCGTACGTCCACAATCGGGCCGATCCTCCTGTGAGAAGGACTTGCGACGGTTTCTCATCGTTCGTGAGTGTACGTCCCATCTGGTCGATCAATTCACGAACGGCACCGCGTTGTCCCCAATACAATCCACTGGAGATCGCCGCCTCCGTGTGTCGTCCGATCACGTCCGGCACACGAGCGAGCAACTCGTTTAGCTGCAATTCGGGTAGCAAGGCCGTGTACTGATGCAGAGCCCTCGCCGCCAGTTCCAGCCCCGGCAAGATGGCTCCGCCCAGGAATGCCCCCTCGTCTGAAATCGCATTGACGGTCAGTGCTGTCCCGGTATCGACGACGATGATCGGCTCCCCCTTGGGGCGCACGACATTCGCAGCAATGGCGGTCAGCAACCGATCGATGCCCACGCGTTCCGGGAACTCCACATCGATCGAAATCGGCAACCAATTTCGATCGACGAGTGCATTGAGTGGTGGAAGGTCGCGAGGCCATTCATTCTGCAGCCGATGGATGGTTGGCGGATGTGACCCTGTCACAATGGCCCGCTCGTCATCGTGACCTCGGAAGTGCTCTCGAAGTTCATCCCATGGAAGTTCCTCACCCCGCGGGATGGCTTTGATGTGCTCACAGACCGGTAGCCGAGAATTTTCCGAAGCATCGCAACGACACACTCCGAACTTGACCCGGGTGTTCCCAGCATCAACGACGAGGAGAGTCGCAATTTGAGGTGTCATCGGTGGGGAAAGGTTATGACATACACGCGCGCCCTATCGGGTCGCGGCTAAACCGTTTAGTCGCGACCCGAGAGGGGAGCGCTTGAATCTGCGGGCGACATCAACCTTCCTTCAGTGCCGAGAGGATGTCAAGGACGGCCTGTTTGCCGTCGGCGAAGAGCATCAGCGCGTTGTCGGCTGAAAAGAGCGGGTTGGGGATGCCTGCGAATCCGGGCGACAGGCTGCGCTTGATGACGACACACGTCCGAGCCTTATCGGCATCAATGATGGGCATCCCTGCAATGGCACTGTTGGCCTGCCGCGCGTCTGGATTAACCGTGTCGTTGGCACCAATGACCAAACACACGTCGGTCTGCTCCATCGACGTGTTGATCTCGTCCATCTCCTTGAGGAGCTCGTAAGGGATGTCCGCCTCGGCCAGCAATACGTTCATATGACCGGGCATGCGACCGGCGACGGGATGGATGCCGTACTCGACCTCGATCCCTTTGTCCATCAGGAAGTTCGCCAGATCACGGACGGCGTGTTGAGCTTGAGCGACGGCCATGCCGTACCCCGGCACGATCACGACCCGTCGGGCGACGTCGAGCAGCATGGCCACTTCATCCGGCCCGGTCGCTTTCACATTTTGATAAACCTCGTCCGCATCTTTCGTGTCACCCGTCGGTCCGAGAGTGCCAAAGAGCACGTTCGTCAACGAGCGGTTCATCGCCTTGCACATAATCTGCGTGAGAATGAGCCCGGACGCTCCGACGAGTGAGCCAGCGATGATCAACACGTTGTTCTCCAGCACAAAGCCGGTCGCAGCAGCGGCGAGACCGGAGTAGGAGTTCAACAGGGCGATGACGACCGGCATATCGGCCCCGCCGATGGAGATTGTCAGGCAGTAGCCGAGCCCCAGCGAGGCCAGCACGAGCACCCAAAACCATAAGTCGTAACTGCGGGAGACTGCACACAACAACGCAAGTAGCAAAGTGACTCCTCCCGCGATGGCATTCACCACCGTGGAGTTGGGAATGAGCGGCATCTTCTTCAACAACGGGTGACCCGCGAGCTTGGCGAATGCGACGAGGCTGCCGGTGAGCGTCACCGCACCGATTAATCCACTTGCTGCCGTTGCGAAGCTGATCTCGAGTCCGATTGCCTCTGGGCCGCTGTGATCGTTCGCCCAGACGTACGCTCCAGCTACGACAAACGACGCGGCACCGCCTAAACCGTTAAACAGGGCGACCAGTTCGGGCATCGACTCTAATCGGATCGTGATCGCCAGCCAAACGCCGATGCCGGTCCCAATGGCCATCCCCAGAAAGATCAAGAAGTATCCGAAGACACCCGCCCCCAGCACCTGTTGATCGACCAGCGTGACCAGCACAGCAAGGAGCATGGCCACTGCCCCCATCAGATTGCCGCGCACCGCAGTGCGCGGATGTGTGAGGCCTTTCAGTCCCAGAATGAACAGGACCGCAGCGATCAGATAGACGAGATCAACCCAGGCACGCGACATAGTGGAAGGAGGGAATAGGGAATAGCGAATTGGGAATAGTCATCAAGCCCACGGGCAACGCCCCGTGGGACACACCAGCGGGTTTCAACGGCTCTTGAATTTTTCGAGCATGCGGTGGGTCACGAGGAAACCGCCGACCACATTAATCGTGGCGAGGATGATGGCGATGAATCCGAGCAGTTTTGCAAAGCCCGGATACTCACCCGAGGCGAGAACCGCACCAACGAGCGTGATCCCCGAGATCGCATTCGACCCGGACATTAACGGTGTATGCAGTGTCGGCGGGATCTTCGTGATGATCTCGATCCCCACGAAGATCGCGAGGGCAAAGATCGTCAGACCGAGGACCAGCGGGTTCGCGGCGGTTGAAGCAGCGAGAAGATGGAGAGCGTAGAACATGTCGAATTGCCGGTTAAATCACCACGGAGGCACAGAGGTCAGTCGTCTGAGAGTTTGTAAGTGTCAGTTGGTTCAGCGTCAGGGAGTGCAGCCGACTCTGACGAAGGCGGACTGTCGGCTGCTTCGGGTGGCGGAGCGGTTGGGCTCGTGGGGGTCTCGACAGCTTTTTCGACAAGCGGACCAAGGCCGGCGAGTTCACGCACGAAGCCGTGGACGACTTGACCGCCTCGGGTGACGACCGTACCTGCGATGCATTCGTCGGTCATGTCCAGAACGGGGGTCCCGTCCTTAATGAGTGACTTGAGGAACGTCGTCAGATTGTTCGAGTACATCTGACTGGCGTGCTTGGGGATGTCTGACGAAATGTTGAGCGGGCCTATGATCGTGACATCGTGAGCTGTGATGGTCTCGCCGGCTTTGGTGAGTTCGCAGTTGCCGCCCCGTTCCGCAGCGAGGTCGACAATCACCGAACCGGGCGGCATGACCTGCACCATGTTTTCCGTCACGAGGATCGGAGACTGCTTGCCGGGAATGGCGGCGGTGGTAATCACCACGTCCATGTCTGCGACGACCCTGAGCATGAGTTCCCGCTGGAGTCGGTAGAATTCCTCATCCATCTCGCGGGCATAGCCGCCTTCACCCTCCGCAGTGTCGAGTTCCATTTCGACGAATTTGGCGCCGAGGCTCTGCACCTGTTCCTTCACGGCAGGGCGAACGTCATAGGCACTGACGACGGCTCCCAACTTGCGAGAGGTTGCAATGGCTTGCAAGCCAGCGACACCAGCGCCAATGACGAAGACTCGTGCAGGGGTGAGTGTTCCCGCAGCCGTCATCATCATCGGGAACATCTGCGGCAGATGACTCGCGGCGAGGAGCACAGCCTTGTAGCCAGCGATCGTGGCCATCGAACTGAGGACGTCCATACTCTGAGCGCGGGTAATGCGAGGCATCAACTCCATCGCGAAGACGACAGCCTGTTGCTCAGCAACCTTGGACATCGCTTGCGGGTCCGACAGCGGATCGCATTGGGCGACAAGGATCTGTCCCTCACGCAGCTGATCGAGGTCCGCCTGTCCCAAATCAGGATTGGCAACAGCCGCTCTCACCTGACAAATGAGGTCAGCATCGCGGAAGAGTTGACCACGGTCTTTGACGATCGTCGCACCAGCAGATTCATAGGCTTTGTCGAGAAAACCCGCTTCATTGCCCGCTCCGCTTTCGACGAGCACTTCAGCTCCGAGCTTCTTCAGTGCGGCCAACGATCCCGGCACGAGCGCGACACGTCGTTCGCCTGGAAATGTCTCCTTCGGAACACCAATTTTCACGATGGGACGTCCTTCTTCCGCAGAGTTGCGTCGTGCTGAGTCCAATGCGGCATATCCTAGAGACCCTCAGCCGCTTCGTCGACGGTGCGGCGGAAAGAATCTCTGGGGCAAAATAATGGAATAATCTCAACCCTGAAAGGATCAGACTGGCATGTCGATCCTCTATCGCCTGTTAGCCGACTTTGTCGTGATCCTGCACTTTGCGTACGTCATGAGTGTCGTGCTGGGTTTGGTCGCGATCTTGATGGGACGACTGTTCCATTGGCAGTGGGTGCGGAATCGCTGGTTCCGTGGGATGCATCTGGCGATGATTGTGATCGTCGTGCTGGAATCGTGGGCGGGTCTCACGTGTCCGCTGACGACATGGGAAAACCAGTTGCGGTCACTCGCCGGGCAATCGACCCACAAGGGAGCATTCATCGCTGACTTCGTGCACGAACTGATGTTTTTTGATGCCGAGCCGTGGGTCTTCACGCTCTGCTACTCACTCTTTGGAGCGGCTGTCGTTGGGAGCCTGTTCCTTGTGCCGCCTCGGTGGCGGCTGAAGGATGAGTGACCTCATCGGTCGTGAAACCTGCTATTGCTCGTCAGATCTCGCGAATGCTGTGTGCAAACTGGCAGCGGCCTGCTGACCCCGGTCAGCGCCCACGACGACAGATAGCCTTACTTCGCTGGTGTTGATCATCTGTACGTTCACGTCAGCGTCTGCCAAGGCGCGGAACAACATCTCACCGACGCCCGTGTGACTGCGAAGACCGATGCCCGTGACGGTCAGTTTGTCGATCTCACGGTCGTAGCTCAGTTCGGCTCCTTCCCACTGCGACACCACTTCCCGCACGAGCAGCAGGCAACGGTCGATGTCGTCACGCAGGACGGTAAAGGAGACCTCAGCACTCCCCTGACGGCTGATGTTTTGGACGATCATGTCGACCATGACATCTCCCTCAGCGACTGCCTCGAAGAGATCTGCGCACACACCGGGTGTGTCCGGAATGTGATGAATACTGATCCGTGACTGCCGCTCGTCGAGGTCGACATCGCTGACCACGAGGTCTTCCATGTTGGCCAGACTGCCGACGACTTGTGATTCGAGACTCCCCTCGGTCGTGGGTACGCTCGGCGACTGGCGGTATCCGATCGACGGCGTCCTTGCGTCTGCCTGATCGAGCCCGAACCCTGCGTGCACCGTTTGGAGAGACTTGTCGGCGTCATCCCGATTGACGAGGACGGAGATCTTGATGTCACTGGTGGTGATCATCTCGATGTTGACGCCAGCATCGGCCAGAGAACGGAACATTTGAGCCGCCACACCACTGTGTGACCGCATGCCGTCACCCACCGCGGAGAGCTTGGCGACGTTCGTCCCGCTGTGCACTGAACCGGCTCCTAGCTCCTGAATTGCGTCCTGAGCGGCGGTCAGCGTCGCGGCGAGGTCGTCTTCGGGAACGGTGAATGAGACTTCTGCCGTGTCATCAGTGCCGACGTTTTGCACCACCATGTCGACCGGGATCTTGCGATGTGCCAGCTTGGCAAAGATGACACTCATGACCCCTGGACGGTCTGGCAGGTCGGCAAGTGTCACGCGGGATTCCTTGCGGACAAGAGCCAGCCCGGTCACGACCGGTGCGTGCTCTTCGCCGTGTGGAGCAATGAGTGTGCCCAACCCGTCCGAGAACGATGGCCTCACCCGCAGAGGCACATCGAACTTCTTCGCAAACTCAATGGACCGCGAGTGCATCACACCGGCGCCGAGGCTCGCCAATTCGAGCATCTCGTCGTGGGACACGGTGTTGATCTTCCTTGCCCCCTTAACGATGCGTGGATCGGTCGTGAATACGCCTTCCACATCCGTGTAGATTTGACACTCGTCTGCCTTGAGGACGGCTGCGAGGGCTGTGGCCGTCGTATCACTGCCGCCACGACCGAGCGTCGTGATGTTGCCTTCATCATCGACCCCCTGGAAACCACAAGCGACGACGATGGTGCCGTCGGCAAGATGTCGCCGCATGCGTTCAATGGAAATCTGTCGGATGCGAGCCTTGGAATGCTGCGAGTCGGTGATGATGCCGATCTGTCCACCGGTGAGACTGATCGCCGGTTCGCCCAGTTCTTGAATGGCCATCGACATCAGCGCGACCGACTCCTGCTCGCCGGTCGAGAGAAGCATGTCCATCTCACGTCTGGGTGGGGCATCCGTGAGTTCTGCAGCGAGCGTCAGTAGCTCATCCGTTTTCTTCCCCCGCGCGCTGACCACCATCACCACATGGTGTCCGTCTCGCTTGGCTGCAACGGCACGTTGGGCAGCGGCCCGGATCTTTTCAGCAGTGGCGACACTTGTCCCGCCGAACTTTTGTACAATCAACCCCACGTGAGCAGCCTCTGTCAGAAATGATCCGGTGAAAATCAATCAGGCAGGATATCACAGGTGCAGGTGCCTGCAACTCGATGTCACCAATCAAAAACACCCGGCACTCTTGAGTGCCGGGTGTCGGTTCAATTTGATGAGAGATGTCGCAGGCTACGCGGCCTGACGCTCGGCGATTCTCGGTGCGGGGACATCTTCCGCAACGCCTGGCATCGTGAGGATGGCCGGCGCGGACTGTGCCGTGCAGCCTTCCATGAAGGCGTCGAACACCTGCATGTCGAGAGCGGACGCCGTCTGATTCTCGGGATGGAATTGCACGCCGAGGCAGAACCAGTTTTCGTCGATCGACTCGTACGCTTCAACGACACCATCCGGAGATGCGGCACCAACGCGGAAGCAGGAGGCGACCTGATCAACAGCCATGTGGTGATCGCTGTTCACTCGAATTTCACCCGGTCCATAGATCTGGTCCATCTTCGTGCCGGGCACGACCTCGATGAGGTGTCGGTTGCACGACTCGACAGGATCGCGGTGATGCAACGGCTTGAGAACGTCTTCGGGGACATGCTGGAACAGGGTGCCGCCACAGATGACGTTGAGTGTCTGCATGCCTGCACCAATGGCAAGCGTGGGGATCTTCATTTCATAGCACAGCTTGGCGAGACGACGATCAAAGTCCTCGCGACGTAGGGGCATCGACTTGCTGGCGGGGTGGCGGTCCATTCCCAGTCGCACAGGATCGAGGTCGAGCTTGCAACCGGTGAGCACGACACCATCGAGCGTGCTGAGGATTTGTCGGAGATCATCGTCCTCTGCAAAGGGAGGCATGATGATGGGCACGCCGCCCGAAGTGCTGATGCTCTCGTAGTAGCCGGCGTTGATCCATGTCAGAGGAATGTTTTCGTTACGCTCGGGGCGGAAGTCTGCATTCAGGCCGATGACAGGTTTCGTACTCATTACGTAGGTCCTTCCATGGGAAAACGAGCAGCTCGTTCATTCGGGCTGCGGGGAGGGGAAAACCGCATCATGTGTGATATGACGGGGCATAGTGCGACCTCTACGGCGAAGAATCGCCGGGTCGCAAGTGAAGCAGCGAGCCAACTGGGAACATCCGTGGGTCAGACGAATGGGACGTACACAAGTCGTATGGCTCAACATCTGGTGAACTCCTTTCACCGCTTCTGGAATCCGGTCCGTCGGTTCCTTCGATTGAAGAACAAACAAGTTCTCAATCGCCAGCTGATGATCACTTATCTCCATGAGTTCATTGATCAACCAACTGGTGACAATCTATTGGCGGTTTTTGCAGGTGTAAAGCATTTCGTCGATCTTGTGCGAAATTAGACTTGCGGTCATGGTGTTGTACGACATCTAGTGCGATACACTTGGACAGTACGCTGCATAATGCGTATTGATCGAAACGTGACGTTACTCAGATTGCTGTGGAGACACTGCGTTGTCAAATTTGCAATTCCTGGCCGGGAACGAGGACGACACCGATTACTTGGGGCGGGCGATCGCCCAGCTCTTACAGGCGGGCGATGTTGTCACACTCAACGGTGAGTTGGGTGCGGGAAAAACGCGGCTGGTCAGAGGCATTGTGGCATCGCTGTCTGACGACGACCAACTCGTCAACAGCCCGACGTTTGTTCTGATTCAACAATACGCAGCCGCGATGCCCATTTATCACATGGATGCTTATCGTCTGACCGATGAAGACGAGTTCCTTTCGCTTGGCGCAGAGGAGCTTCTCCAGGGAGACGGCGTTTGCCTGATCGAATGGGCCGACAGGATCTCAGGGGTATTGCCGTCGGATCATGTGCGGATCGACATCGTCTCGATCAGGGAGAATGCAAGACAATTTCAGGTGTCAGGCTTCGGTTCACGATCGAATCAGATCGTGAACCAGCTTCGGTTGCTACTCACGGCAGACGCTTAGCAGATCGACTCCATCATCGATGGCGAGTTGTGCCTCACAGCTTGATGTTCGGGTGGCGGGGTCAGGAGCGTAGCGGATGGCTCCGGTGTGAGAACGCGGAATGTCAGGGCCATCCCGTTAGTCTGACCCTGCCACCCAACCGGAATTCTGTGCAGTGACGCTCCACTAACAGCGTCAGTGCGCGTGATCGACAGTCTCAGAAGTCTCGTCGTCGAAGTTGCACATCGGGCCGCAGAGCCCGGCCAGTTGCACAGACCCACACAGGAGTGCGATGACCGTGAGTGCGGTCACGTAAACCGTCTTGCCGACGAAATTCGAGACAGACAGCCCCATGATTGCATGACGACCGGATTCTGGCGGAACGATCACGCCCCATGTCAGTATGGCCATCAACATGATCAGCACAACACCGATCGCACCGCCGCTCAGCAGAACCTGACGCAGCTTAACCCAGTTGACGCCCAGCAACCAAAAAGCAATCCAAATGAGCAACGGCGTCAACGGAAGCACCAAGAGGACCAATTCGGCCGCCACGTGAAGCAGTGCAGTCAGAAGGTTTTGCAGGGAGTAAAGAAGTTGCATGAGACCTGTCGTTCGAACAATGATTCGGAGCCACCAACTCAACCAAAAGAGATGGCAGAAATACCAAAATCACCGTCCGTCTGCCAGTATGGACTAGATCACCATCGACGGTCAGTCCGTCTTCGCTTGCGGTCGTCCGGATCGGGCGATAGCGTGACCTGCAACCGCCCTTCGTCCGTTGACGTCCGGTAAACCTAAGTGGAGTCGAAGCATGAGTGACAGCGCCGAATCAGCCAGTGCGGAGCCAATCATCGCTGAAGTCATGCGACTGTTTCGTGAACGAGGCGAGTCGGAGTACGGCGGCGAGTCGGTCACGCAGGCAGAGCACGCCCTTCAGACAGCCGATCTTGCTTTGGCAGACGGTGCAGAGAGCACACTCGTTGCAGCTGCTTTGTTGCACGACATTGGGCACTTGTTGCATCAGTTGCCGGATGACGCACCGGATCAGGGAGTTGACGATGTGCACGAGGAGTTGGGCGGTCGCTGGTTGGAGAAGCGTTTTGGTCCTGCCGTGACCGAGCCGGTCCGTCTGCATGTGGCGGCCAAGCGATACATGTGTGCCCGACAGCCCGAGTACTACGATTTGCTCAGCGAACCGTCCCGTATCAGCCTGTCACTGCAGGGCGGTCCGATGAATGACGACGAAGTGGCCGAGTTTGAGCGAAACGCTTTTCACGAAGCAGCCGTCCGTCTGCGTCAATGGGATGATGAAGCGAAGATCGTCGACAAGGTCACGACGCCCTTACAGGGCTTCACCGAACACCTGCGGAGTGCACTCGTGGATTCTGCCTGCGAATCATGAGCACCCGCCACGAGTCGTTCGACGTTGCCATCGTGGGGGCGGGGATTGCAGGATTAGCTCACGCTTGGGCAGCTTTGCGTCGGGGGCTGCGGGTTGTCGTGTTGGAACGCGACGATCGTGCCGACGGGGCATCAGTGCGGAACTTCGGGATGACCTGGCCGATCGGTCAGCTGCCGGGAAATGGATTGCAGACGGCGCTGCATTCACGAGAACTCTGGCTCGAACTCGCGGATGCCTCCGGACTTTGGCTGAAGCTATGCGGCTCACTGCATCTGGCTTATCGCGACGACGAATGGGCCGTCCTTCAGGAATTTGCTGCCACAGCCACAGACGATGGCTACCAAGTCGGACTGTTGACGGCGAACCAAGTCCTCGATATGTCGCCGGCAACCAATCCTGAGGGGCTTCGCGGCGGTATGCGGAGCGAGACTGAACTCGGCATCAATCCACGGACCGCAATCGCGCGATTCGCTGCATGGTTAGCTGAACAGCCGGGTGCGACCTTCCGCTTCGGGACGACGGCAACAGCTGTTGAGACAGGACGGGTGACGACTCAGGCGGGCGACACTTTCAACGCCGAGAGAATTATCATCTGCAGTGGCAGTGACACACGTACGCTCTTCCCGGAGGTGCTCGCACGGAGTGGCGTCCGCCTCTGCAAACTGCAAATGTTACGCACGCCGACGCAGCCGAAAGGGTGGACACTGGGACCGCATCTTGCCAGCGGACTGACGCTGCGACACTACCGGCTCTTCGAGGCGTGCCCCTCGTTTTCTGCCCTGAGAGCACGCATCGCTGAGGAGACACCCGAACTCGATCGGTTTGGGATTCACATCTTGGCCGCACAGAATGATCGGGGCGAAGTCCTCCTCGGCGACTCTCACGAGTACGACGCGGACATTCAGCCGCAAGACAAGCCGGAGATCGATGAGTTGATTCTCCGAGAGGTGCGGAAGATGATCCGTCTACCGAACTGGACGATCGCTCATCGCTGGCACGGCGTGTACGTGAAACACCCCACACAATCCGTGATTGATGTTGAGCCGCTGAAAGGCGTACGAATCGTTACCAGCTTTGGCGGAGCAGGCATGACCCTGGCTCTGGGATACGCAGACCTCAACTGGAAATAGCAACGTGACACAGACATCACCCAAGTTACAAGCCGTCGTCTTCGACTGGGCCGGCACGACGATCGACTTTGGCAGTCTGGCCCCTGCGGGCGTCTTCATGGAGATCTTCAAGCAGGAAGGGGTCGAGATCTCCGTCGCTCAAGCTCGTGAACCGATGGGGCGGGCGAAGCGGGAACACATCCGTGCTGTCCTCGACATGCCCGACGTCTCGATGCTGTGGGCATCGACCCACGGCTCACTGGCAACGGATGCGGACGTCGATCGTATGTACGAACGGTTCCTTCCTCTGCAAATGGAGGTGCTCTCCAAGCACAGCACATTGATTCCCGGAGCAGCGGAAACGGTTGCGGAGTGCCGAAAGCGGGGCCTGAAAATCGGTTCCAGCACCGGATACACTCAAGAGTTGATGGAGGTAGTGCTGCCCTTATCGAAAGAACAAGGGTACGAGCCGGATTGTGTGCTCTGTGCGGGCGACACACCGGCAGGTCGCCCCAAGCCCTGGATGCTGTTCGAGGCGGCCAAACGCATGGACGTGTACCCCATGGACACGATCGTCAAGGTCGACGACACGCTCGTGGGTATCGAAGCGGGTCACAACGCGGGCTGCTGGACAGTCGCGATCACGATGTCCGGCAACGAACTCGGACTCACACAGGACGAACTGGAATCACTCTGTGTCGATGAGCGCGTTGCACGCAAGACGGCGATCGAGCAGAAGTTTGCAGCGGTCCGACCTCACTATCTGATCGAAAGCGTCGCCGATCTCCCGGATGTGCTCGAAAAGATCGAAGCCCGGCTCCAGGCCAACGAATCACCTCGGGCGATCACTTCCTGAAGTTCCACTCTTCTGCCTGGCTACCTCATGTGGAATCCACTGCAATCTTTGCGATGGTCGCAGACTCCCGAGGAGATTGCCGCTCAGAGAGAGTTGTTGCTCAAGGAGGCGCCGATCCCCTGCCTGTGGATGTTCGGCAAGACGGGGAGCGGGAAGACGTCGATCATTCGCTACCTCACCGGGGCGGCTGACGCGGAGATCGGCTCCGGCTTTCGACCGCAGACGAAGCGGTCGCAATTGTACGCATTCCCCGACGAGGATCTGCCGATTGTCCGTTTCCTCGACACGCGTGGGTTAGGAGAGGCAGCCTATGATGCAACAGCCGATATTTCACAGATCGATACGGATGCCCATCTGGTCATTGTGACCGTCCGGGCAACAGATCAGGCAATGGCGGCGCTCATCGAACCGCTGCAGGCGATCCGCAAGCAGAACCCCGAGCGTCCCATTCTGCTGGCCGTCACCTGCCTCCACGATGCCTATCCTGGCGAGCAACATATCACTCCCGACCCATTCCCCAAGGATGTGCGTCCGCTCAGCACAGAGGTTCCAGAAACATTGGCGCGTTGCCTCTCTGCCCAATATGACCGGTTTGACGGGTTGTTCGATCGGGCGGTTCCCATCGATCTGACGAAAGCGGAGGACGGATTCGATGTCATTGATTTTGGAGGCGAACGGCTCAAGCGGGCGATCCTCGATCTATTGCCCGCTGCGTATCGGCAGACGCTGATGCAGATGGATCACGTCCGCAATGAGTTGGGAGATCAGCATCGACGGCGGTCCGAACGAACCATCATCGCTCACAGTATCGTCGCGGCGTCAGCTGCGGCTGTCCCCGTGCCTTGGATCGATATCCCCGTGGTGATGGCAACGCAATCGCACCTCTTGCATCGACTCGCAGCCGACTACCACCAGAAGCTGGACTCCGCGACGCTGCTCAAGCTGTCGGGAGTACTCGGCGGTCGAATCGCCCTGCGGATGGGCATCCGCGAGTTACTGAAGTTCATCCCCTGGGTCGGCATGGCGGTGAATGCAGCGGCTGCATTCGCTTTCACGTACGGTTCGGGCAAAGCGGCAAGTTGGTACTTTCGTGAGATCAAGGCCGGACACATCCCGACTCCAGACGAGTTGCAAGAAGTCTACCAGGAGCAATTGAGAGTTGGTGCTGCACTCTGGAAGACGACAAGAGGGGACACGGAGGCATGATCTCATCCAGGTCCATCATCCTTACCATCCTGATCAGTCTGCCGATCGCGATCTTCGCCGCCGTGGGCGGATACGCCATTTGGGAGAACGGCACTCTCAACTGGATCTGGTGGCTGATGACCGGCTGCGGATTGGCCGCGTGGGGGCTATCAAAACTCTGGAAGCCGTCACCCGCGTCGGCGAGGAAGCAGCATCAACTCTCAGAGCCGATGCACTGGACACCCCGTGATCGCGATGCCGCAGAGATCGTTCGCGGTTATCAGCAGGCGGTCGAGTCGCACACGGCCGACGAGTTGACGGACCCTCATTTCTATCTTCGTCAGGTGCAATCACTTGCATTGGACTTGGCACGCTTGTATCACCCCAAAGCGGTCGATCCGTTGGAGCGGCTGACGGTGCCGGAGGTGCTGGCAGCCATTCGACTGGCTGGCGACGACATGGAGCGGTGGATGCTGGAATCGGTGCCCGGCAGCCGCATGCTGACGATTCGGCATTGGCAGATGCTGCAATCGGCCCCTGAATGGATGACCAAACTCTCTGAGGCAACATGGGCCGCGTCCGTGCTGTTGAACCCTGCTAATATCGTCCGCTACCTGGCGTCGAAGTGGACGTGGGACCCGGTCACCGAACAATTACAGGCCGAAGTGTTGGCCGTCGTCTACCTGCGTTTCATCCGACAGGTGGGATATTACCTCATCGAGATGAACAGTGGCCGCCTGAGAGGCGGTGCAGACGCCTATCGAGCAGCGTTCGGGGCACGAGAGGAGACGGCTCGTCTGCAGGAGGTTGATCGTAACTCTGCATCCGTTGATCCGCCGCCGATTACGATTTCCCTCGTCGGGCAGGTGAGCTCAGGCAAATCCAGTCTGATCAATCGACTGACCGGCGAGGCGCAGGCAGCGGTCGATGTCCTGCCGGAGACACGGCAGATCGAGCGGTTTCAGTACACCATGGGTGAGCCGCCGGTGACCATCACACTGCTGGACACACCCGGATATGGCGAGAGTGGAGCCTCGAAACAACAGATCGAGCAGATTCAACAAGCACTGGAGATTTCAGACGCGGCTCTCATGGTGATGGACGCCCACTCACCGGCGCGCGAAGCTGATCGGCTGACACTGGAGCAACTTAAGAAGGTGTATGCGACGCAACTGCATCTCAAGCCTCCGCCGGTCGTCGGGGTTCTCACCCATGTGGACCTGCTGTCACCGCCATTGGAGTGGTCGCCACCGTACGATTGGAGAAACCCTGAAGGTCCCAAGGCTCAGAGTCTGCACGACGCCGTGGAGTACACGTTTGAGATTCTGGGCGATTCGCTGAATCTTGTGGTGCCTGTCTGTTCCGATTCCCGTGACGAGCGGACTTGGGGAGTCGTCGAAGAGCTTCTGCCGGTCCTTGCAACCGTCATGCAGGATGCCAACGCTGTGTCACTGCTTCGTGCTTATGAGTCGCAGTTGGACCGTGACCGTTGGAGTCTCTTGCTCAAACAGGTGGCGAGCAGCGGCAAACACCTCGTTCGCGCCTGGATCGACGAGCGACTTGCTCAAAGCAGTTCGGCCACCAAGTAGCTCGCCACGGCCGTATCTGTCCTGCGATTTTGCGCAACCGGCATGAGTCGCCAGAAATGCCTGCCTGCAGGCAAGATGTGACGATCGGCAATTGACCTCTCTATTGGCCACTCATACACTGAAGTGACAGAAATTCTCTTGTTGTTTTCCCCTCCAACGGTCACTGTGGAGGGAGGTTTCACCGTGACGTTCGATCGTCATGGCGAACCACCTCTCGGTCGATGATCACGGTTTCCCCCATCGAAACACAGACGAGGTCACATGACTGATTCTTCGACTCAACGTGATATGCCCGGTTTCTCTGATCATAGAGATGCAACCCGGTTTCGTTCGCTCATCCAACTCACACTGGCTGCTCTGTTACTCATCGTTTCTGGAATCTCTGTCAAAGCCGCGGATTCGGCACAGACATTAACCTTACGGTCTGCGACTGACGGATTTTCAATTCACATTACCTACTTTCCCGCGTTCGCGGAGGACTCCAATCAGTCAAACAAGGACGAGTTTGGTTCACCGAATGCGGGCGTCATCATCCTGATCCACGGCAAGGACGGAGACAGGCTTGTTTGGGACCAGAAACAGGGCAATGCCAAGCTTTCGTTTGTCGATGGCCTGCGAAGAGAGCTGAAATTCGCAGTGGTCACTGTTGACCTTCGCAAGCATGGTGAAAGCAAAAGTCCCGAAGGGGCTCAGGACAATGCGATCGTTCGGAGTGAAGACTACGAGAACATGTGGCGCGGCGACCTGGAGGCTGTCAAACAATTCCTGATGAAAGAGCATCAGGAGAAGAAGCTCAATGTCAATAAGCTGGGTATCATCGCCGCCGATGACATGGCGCCAGTCGCGGCCCGTTTCGCGATGTACGATTGGAGCAAGCCCCCCTATGACGACGCACCGGCGACACAGCCTGAGGCGAGGACGCGGCGCGGACAAGATGTGCGGGCCCTCGTGTTTCTCTCTCCCAGTCAGACAGCCGGAAAAGTGAGTATCATGACTGCGGTCAAATCGTTGCGCGACCCGCGCGCAGAGATCGCCATGCTGGTCATCGTGGGTGAGGACGACGAGCGAGATCGCGGAACGGCTCGGAGTGTGTATCGTGTTATCTCGGCAACCGATCGGGGTCTTGAGCGCACGTACCTGCAATCCTATGAAAAACTCAAGTTTCGCGGCACTGATCTCTTGATCAACGTCAATACACTGGAGGTCATGGCTCAGTTTCTGAACAAACACGTTCAGCAACTTGACAGCCCCTGGGAAGACCGTCGCAGCCGGTTGGAACGCTGAGTCGGGACTCCTCAAATGTTAACTCTCTGATGTCAGCCGACCACCTTCGATTCTACTCTCCCATACGTTCCCGACAGGCAATCCCTTGCCCTCTGAAGACTCTGAGACGCCTGCCGGACAAGGACGCATTCTTGTGTCGTTGTGTACCTACAACGAACGCGAGAACATCGAACGACTGATCCCCCGCATCCTCGCGGCTGCTCCGGAGGTCGAGATTCTGGTCGTTGACGATAACTCCCCGGATGGTACGGGCGAATTTGTCGATACGCTTGCCGCGAATGATCCCCGAATTCACGTCATGCATCGCCCACACAAGCTCGGGCTCGGCGTGGCGACGCTGGCGGCACTCCAGCATGTGATCGAGCAGAAGTACGACATTTGGTTGAACATGGATGCAGATTTCAGTCACTCGCCCGAAAAGGTGCCCGCCTTGATCACATGCATGCAGCAGGCGGACGTGGCGATCGGATCTCGTTATGTGTCTGGCGGCGGTGTGGAGGGCTGGGGCTGGCGACGACACATGATGAGCCGGACCATTAACTGGTACGCGAGGCTGCTGCTCGGCTTGAAGACAAAGGACAACAGTGGAGCCTTCCGTTGCTACAACCTGTCGAAGCTTCGAGACCTCGACCTGAGCCGATTTCGGGCAACGGGTTACGCGATCCAGGAGGAACTGTTGTACCGGTGTCGTCGCCTCGGATGCACGTTTGTCGAAACACCGATCACTTTCGCAGACCGGCAACTCGGTGAGTCGAAGATCAACCCGAAGGAAGCCGTCCTCGCCGTCTGGGTCATCTTCCGACTGTCGCTGGATCGCATGTTCAGCGTGCCGGTCACCTGACAAACTGTCTCGCTAATCGTGGCTGTGGGCCTCGTCTGGGAACTGGCCATTCTGAACTTCGTCAACGTACTGGGTCACGGCATCCCGTGCCAGATCACGGATCTCTGCATACCGCTTGAGAAATCGCGGTCGGAAGCCCGGCGTCAGGCCAAGCATGTCGTGGCTGACGAGAACCTGGCCATCACAGTGAGGACCAGCGCCAATCCCGATCGTGGGGATCTTGATCTCGTCGGTGATGTGTTTGGCGATTTGTTGCGGAATCAGCTCCAGCACGACGGCGAATGCCCCTGCCTCTTGAGCAGCATGGGCGTCCGCAAGCAATTGCTCCTCGTCCCTCTGAATGACCGCCATGCGACCTAACTTGCGGATCGACTGTGGCTTGAGGCCCACATGAGCCATCACGGGGATGTCTGCTTCACTCAGTCGCTCGATCGTCCTTGCCTGATTCCGTCCGCCCTCCAGTTTGACTGCAGAAGCCTGTGTCTCTTTGAGCACTCTCCCAGCGTTCTCGACAGCCTGCTGAGGACTCACCTGAAATGTCAGAAATGGGAGATCAACCACGACGAGAGCCCGTTTCACAGCCCGGGCGACGATTTCACCGTGATAAATCATCTCGTCCAAAGTGACGGGTAAGGTTGTCTGTTTTCCCTGGACAACCATCCCCAACGTGTCACCGACCAAGAGTGCGTCGATCCCCGATTCGTCGAATAGGGATGCCCACAGGTACTCATAAGCGGTCAGCATCGTCAGCTTACGACCGTCTTGCTTCGCTTGAATGAAGGACGGAACGGTGACCAGTTTTGAGAGGTCAGCGGGCATGTTGTGTCCGAATGAGGGAGGCTCTGTGGATCGATTCCATCCGTGATTGACTGCTGTCAGTCAGTATGTCGCTTGAAACGTCGAAGGCAACCGCATCGCTTGAACGATTCGTTCCGATGAGCCACTGATGGCGGTCGTGAATCAGAATGTGACAGATAGCTGATGGGGGAGGGCTGAAGGATTCATGAATGCGCAAAATCGAACGCGCATCAATGCAACGTGCCAATTTGCTGCGCACATCGGCCAGGCCATTGCCAACTCTCAAAGCGAACCACATATTTTATATCACTAAACAGTAAGCATTTATGGAAAAGTTTGTTTTTTGATTCCGATGTGGCGCGTCATCTGCTACAGTTCTCTTTCAGCCGTGGTGGCAAGCGTTGGCCCGCACTTGCTCCATCGGCGCTCACGAAAGCCCTCCGAGTGATTCATTCATTCGGAGGGCTTACTTTTTTGGCCTATTGATTTCACTCCGGGATCTTGCCCCTCCGTTGAGTGCTGACGAAGAATCAATCCTTGCCGTCATCAATCGGGCGGGATAGCATCAATATACCGCCAACCTTGGTGGTCGAACCTCTGCGGTGTCCGAGACCGGGCTTCGATTTTGTCGGCCCTACAAGCATTCTGTTGGGGATCGCGACTGTCTGGCAGCGTGTACATCCAGTGGGTCACCTGCAGGTGGCTCTCAGGCTCACACAACCCGGACGAGTGAATCCCCCCTTGGACTGATTGGGTCCAAACAAAACAGCCTGAACGGCACCGGCAGAGGTCTTGTTTCTTCCGCCAAGGCGATCGTCTCAGACGTTGCATCAGCTTCCTGTTGATCGACTTGCGGTGACCACGCTATCATCCCCGCGCTGGGAATCTCTCTCCGGCGTTTTAGTGATCGTTCCAGGATCGCACGGCATTTCCGTCAAGGATGGCAGCGAATGTTGAAACAGCTTGTTGATCGACTTCCGTTCGGCAGCCGCGAGTTCCGCGGCTCCAATGACTACTGGGTTCGCAGGTATCGCAAGGGTCGCAACTCGGGCGGCGGCTCCTACGGACGTTTGGCGGAGTTCAAAGCCCGAGTGTTGAACGAGTTCGTCGACACCCATGGAGTCTTGCAGGTCATTGAGTTCGGGTGCGGCGATGGCAACCAGCTGCAATTGGCGAACTACCCCCAATACCTGGGATTCGACATCAGTCCCCACGCGCTCGATCTCTGTCGCACGCAGTTCTCGGGTGATGACACCCGAGAATTCGGTCTGACGCAGAACTACCGGGGTGAAACCGCCCCGCTCACGCTGTCACTCGATGTGCTCTACCACTTGGTGGAGGACGAAGTCTTCGATGCCTACATGCGGCGACTCTTCTCGGCATCCACACAACACGTAATCATCTACTCCAGCAACCTCGCAGAGAATCCTGCGGACCAGGGAAAGCACGTGCGTCACCGTCGATTCACCGACTGGGTTGAGGAGCACCTGACCGGTTGGGAGTTGACGCGGCACCTGCCGAACATTTATCCATTTGAAGGTAATACTCGGGAAGGATCGGTGGCGGACTTCTACTTCTACGAGTCCAAATCGTCTTGATCCACTGCTCCACAAACTGACAATCTCAACACCGTGCCTCAAGGGGGATGAGCCATGCGGTCCATCGGCGTCTCTGTGTTTGCTGCGATTCTGGGAAGTGTTCTCACACTGATGTGGACAGAAGGTGTCCTCCCCCACACGAGTGAGGCAAACGCTCAACCCACGCTCCAACCGCCTCGGGCTCAGACACCACAGCTCGACCTCCCTCCTCCAGTGAAACTCGAACTGCCACCCGGACTCACGCCCGATGAGCAGGTGAACGTATCGGTCTACGAGAAAACGAACCGCAGTGTTGTCAACATCTCGACGCTGACGCTTCGCCCTGATGGCTGGCTGCTCCGGCCAGTGCCGTCCGAAGGAAACGGGTCAGGCTCAGTCATCGACAAAAGCGGGCACATCCTCACGAACAATCACGTCATCAGCGATGCACGCCAGGTCGTCGTGACTCTGTTCAACGAGGAGTCGTATCCAGCGAAGCTAGTCGGAGCCGATCCGATCAATGATATCGCCGTCATCAAGATCGACGCACCGCCGGAGCAGTTGTTCCCCATCGCCCTTGGTGACTCGGGCGCTCTGCGGGTCGGTCTACGCGTGTTCGCACTTGGCAATCCGTTCGGCCTCGACCGCACGATGAGCACAGGCATTATCGCCAGCCTGAACCGCACGCTTGAGGTTCAGGAGAACTGGGTCATTAAGTCGATCATCCAAATCGATGCGTCCATCAACCCCGGCAGTTCGGGGGGCCCACTGCTCGACACACAGGGTCGTCTCATCGGTATGAACACCGCCATCGCGACCGGCGACTCTCGGAGCATGCGTCAGAGTGCGGGGATCGGGTTTTCCATTCCGGTCAACTTGATCAGTCGAGTGATCCCGGAACTCATTCAGCATGGACGCGTCATTCGTGGTGACCTGGGCATCACGCACGTCACTGAAGCTGATGACGGACTTCGCATCGCACGACTTAAACCAGGAGGTGCCGCTGAGCGGGCCGGAATCCGTGATGCGAAAGTCACCCGACAACGTCAGGGACCATTTGTCTTCGAGCGCATCGACCGCAGCACCGCCGACGTCATTACAGCGGTCGACGGGGAACCGGTCAGCACCGCCGCGGAGTTCCTCGGCATGATCGAACAGAAGAAGCCGGGAGAAGTTGTTGAACTGACGATCCTGCGTGAAGGCAAATCGATCAATATCGTCGTCACCCTGGGGGGCGACGAACCGGTTCAGAACCCACCACAGCGGAAACGTTCGATCTGAAGAAAATGATTTGGCACCGTAGGACGGACTTCCAAGTCCGTCCACGAACATTTCACAGACTGAAGTCAAAGCCAGAGAAGGACATGTCACTGCCAGAAAGCGCGTTTCCTGACCCTCCGATTCCAACGTTTGACACTTCCGGATTCATGATCCCACCTTGGATCAAATATCCTGCGATTCCGCGATCGTCGATTGGTTGGCGAATGGGAGAAGGGGAAGCCTATTGGGACGATTTTCGTGAATGGTGGAAGGCTCAGCTGCCTCACGACCAAGCCAATTTACGGAATAGCTACCCCGAGCCGCCAGAGTGGTCGGGATTCTTTAAGGATGTCTAAGCAAGCTGTACTCGATACGTCCTCACGAGGATCTTGGTTGTCAACGATGTTCGATCTTGGACGGACTTGGAAGTCCGTCCTACTGTTCCATCAAGCGATCACAGGCAGCAGCGGCCTGGTCGCGCGGGCGTCGTCGATCTCTGGTGGCGGGTACTTGTCGATGAGGTCGTAATGTACGTTGCGTTGGCGGGGGATGTATCCTGCGTCGCTGATGCAGCGACGGATGGATTGCAGCGAGAGGTGAAAGACGGTCCCCGCCTGAGCGACGACGTTTTCTTCGATCATCAGACTGCCCATGTCGTTTGCACCGAAGAACAGGGCCATCTGACCGACCTTCTCGCCCTGCGTGACCCACGACGACTGGATGTTGGGGATGTTGTCGAGGTATAGCCGGGTGATGGCTTGCGTCTTGAGGTATTCGAATGCACCGGCGGGTGGGAGCGCCGACATATCCACGCCCCCTTTACGGCCCTCGTCGGCGTCCTTCCCAAACCAAGGAGCTTCGTGTGGCGGCTGATGGGTCCAGCAGATGAATGCGGTGAAGCCTCCTGACTCGTCCTGTTGCTGCCGCAGCCGTTCGAGGTGTTCGATCCGCTCTTCGAGTGTCTCGACATGTCCGAACATCATCGTGCATGTGCTGTGACCGCCCAGTTCGTGCCAGACTTTGTTAACCTCCAGCCAGCCATCGGTCAGCACCTTTCCACGAGTGACCAGCTTACGGACGCGGTCGACGAGAATCTCACCTCCGCCTCCGGGCAGACTCCCCAGCCCGGCGTCCATCAGGCGTTTGAGCACTGTCTCCAGCGGCAGCTTGGTCATCTTGTGGAAGTGCCACAACTCGGGCGGGCTGAACCCGTGCACGTTGACTTGTGGGAACTTCTCCTTCATGCCTCGCAGCAGGTCTTCGTACCACTCCAGCGGCAGCTTGGGATGCAGTCCTCCTTGCAGCAGGATCTGATCACCGCCGAGGGCGACTGTCTCCTGAATCTTCTGATGCAGGACCTTGTCGGTCAGAACATACGCTTCCTCATGACCGACGGGCCGATAGAAGGCACAGAAGTCACAGACCGCTGCACAAACGTTGGAGTAGTTGATATTGCGGTCGATGTTGTAGGTGCGGAACGGTTCGGGATGCAGCCGCCGCGAGACGATGTCCGCAGCCTGACCGATCGCCGTCAGATCGTGAGACTGCAACAACGCAATGCCGTCTTCAGGCGTGAGACGTTCGCCGTCGATGGCCCGTTGCAGGATGGTGTCAATCTCTTGGTCTGAACTGAGTGTGGCGATCATGGTGATGAATGACTGGAGGACGCGATGGTCTCTACTGTGGTGAAGTTCTGCGGAAATGATACAGCATGGCCCACTGTTCGTGACCCGTCAGCGGGGTGCCGGCATAACCGAATTGGCGAAGAAGTTTCTCAAATTGTGCGTATGAGGCCCTGTTGATGTCGGTGTCGGTCGCCACCGCGACGAACAGGTCGTTCGGCTCGCCTCGGGCCGTCTCTGTCAGAGTTTGACTGAAAAACTCCAGCAGGTGTTGATTGTCACCGCCCCAGAACATGGGCAGGGCATAACGCGGATTTGGTGTGCGGGCATAGAAGCGGCCCATCCGGCTGGAAACGTATCCATGAAACTGCAGGTCATCAGGAAACGCGGGGATGAGTGTCCCTTCGATGAGTCCGCTCTGCACGAAAATGGGAGCCTTTTCGAGTCCCTCGTCCCGGACGGTCTGTGCGAGCGTTTGCCCCATCTCCCGCCAAACGACCGCTTGGGGAGTCCCCAGTCGCACCAGATTGGTGGGCAGGCGCCCGACCGCGACCCAAGCGGCAACGAGCGACAGTGCCAGACAGGCGACTCCAGCCCACGTCCATCTTGACCGGGCAAGCAGCAATCCCAGCAGGCAAGCGTTCGCCGCTGCGAGTGGCACACGGTAACGCGGGTTCGCCAGACTCGACAGGTCATCCCGTCCCACCACGGCCAACACCACTAGTGGAACGATTCCTATCGCCACTGCGACACACAGATTGGCCCACCATGAGGCGACGTTCTTGACTGGTCCGCCTTCAACTGCTGAGGGAAGACGGGCTCCGCCGAACCATGTCAGCCCCAGGGCGAGCAGTCCGCCGAGTGGGAGTGCCAACCAGAGGAACGGACCCGTCGCGGTCATCAGCGAGACACCTCCCGTCTGATAGTTCAGCGCGTGCCGCCACTCCCAGATGCGTTCGATCATGGGGATCAAGGGTAGACACAGGATGACAGCAACGCCCCAGGCAACCAACGTCTCCCTGCGCAGACTGCGAATCTGTCGCACGTCGCCGACGAGCAGCATCAGCGCTGACATGCCGACGACAGGGATCGTCAGAATGTGCGTCCAGACAGCCGCAGCAGCCGCGAGAGACCACAACAGCGGATGTCTCCAACGGATATTCGGTTGTTGCCAGCGAAGCGCCACGACAAGTAGCAACGTCGTCCACAACACGACCAGTCCATACGTCCGACCGATGCGCACCTCGTCGACGACATCAGGATGCAACGCCAGGGCACCTGCTGTCAATGCGGCCGCGATGCCTCCGATCGAAAGCCGTGCCCCAATCGCCATGATGCTGACGGCCATCAGGTATGCCAGCACCGATGGCAGACGCAGTGCGAATTCCGTTTCGCCGAGCAGTGTCATCGACAGGGATTGACACCAGCAGGCCAGAGGGGGAGCCGCAGCGTATCGCAGCGAGCGTTCGGTGACAGACAACAGCCCCTCGGGAGCACTGAGCCAGTACGCCGCATGCTCATCGAGCACCAGCGGACCAGCCTTCAGCGTCGGCAGCATTACACCAACTGCAACGATCATCACGCCAGCAGCCAGTGTGTTCTCAGCAGAGAGTCGCATGAGTGGCGGTTTCCACGTGATGCGTCAGGACTGGTTGAGCGTCGTCAGACACGCAGCTTGAAGATCGGTTGTGCTCATCTGCCGAAATCGGGGAGCCGCATCCTCCGGTGACAAACCTCGACGAGCGGCCAGTCGATGAAACAACTTCAGACCATTTCGTTCCGCTGAGCTCAAACGAAAATGCAGGTTGCGAGTGAGATAGTCCAGGGCAGTCTGACGGTCGATGCGTAAGGCTGATGCTTCACGCTCCGCGATGTTGGCGACATCCTCGATGCCGAGGTCGCGTGCCTGTCTCAATGCGTCGGCAACCGGACCAAGGTCTGTCCCCACACGTGTCACCCACATCGCGAAGACAAATGGCAGACCGGTCCATGCCAGCCACTCCTCACCGAGATCCCACACCGTGTGAAATGTTTCCTGCGGAGAATGCATGGCCCGGTCGCCAATCAGAAGAATGGCGTCGGCTTCGCTGTCCTCAACCCCGCTGCCCATGGGGAGCGTGCTGAGCGTTGGTGAAACGCCGTAGCGTTCGTGCAACATGATTTGCACCAGTGCCGCACTCGTGCGGGAGCCTTCGTCCAAGGCGAGCGTCCGTACCTCACCCGGATGCACGCGACTGTACATCTTGACGCTCAGCACCGGACCTCGCGTCGCCACACAGGCGTCGGAGACGATCTCATAGTCAGGGTCGGCGAACGCCTCGACCGAAGGGATGAGTGCGACATCCAGTTCTCCCCGCGCCAGACCGTCAGCCAAGCGGCTGGGAAGGTCGAGAATGAGTTCTGCATCGGGCACCAACTCGTCCAACCCCTCAATGAGAGGTTTCGAGTTGAGATAACTAACCGCTCCGATGCGGAGGGGGGAGCCGTCCAAATCCATTTGCGGCGCTCGTCTGATGTCGATCATGATTCGTGGGTCACTTCGTCTGCGGTTGTGGATTATAGCGCAACAACGCACCGGCGCGAACCAGTCACACGTGCATTCGGTGGAGTGTCTGTTTACGATGCCGTTTTCTGAACCGCAACCAGCACCGATTGTTAACAGATCATGCAGCCTCTTCGTGTGGGACTGATTGGATTGGGGACCGTAGGCAGCGGTGTCGCCAGGGTGCTCACGGAGCATCCGGAGCGGATGACCCATCGTGCCGGGCGAGTGATCGATCTGGTTCGCGTGGCAGTGCGTGACATCAGCAAGCCGAGAGAAATCAGCCTCTCCGCCGACCTGCTGACTGATGACCCAATGGCCGTTGCTGGTGATCCAAACGTGGATGTTGTGGTCGAGTTGATCGGTGGCCAATCCCCCGCAAAAGAGGTCGTCGTCACGGCACTGGAGTCTGGCAAGGACGTCGTCACGGCCAACAAGGCTCTTCTTTGTGCGGAGGGCGCTGAGCTATTCGCCAGAGCCCGCGACCTCGGACGCTGCATCGCGTTTGAGGCAGCGATTGCTGGAGGCATTCCCGTCGTCCATGTGCTGGGGCAGTCACTGGCCGGCAATCAGGTGACCGCGATCGAAGCCATTCTCAATGGAACGAGCAATTTTATTCTCAGCGAGATGCTGGGACGGGGCGAATCGTACGGCGATGCCGTACGGAAGGCACAGGCTCTCGGATACGCGGAGGCCGATCCCGCAATGGACGTCGATGGCACCGACGCAGCCCAGAAGCTCTGCCTGCTGACACAACTCGCCTTCGGCACCCGCGTGACACCCGAGGCGTTTCCGCTGCAAGGCATCGACACGCTCGATCTGACTGACCTGCAATATGCCGATGAGTTGGGGTACGCGGTCAAGCTCCTGGCGACGGCCAAACTGGTCGATGGGCAACTGGAGATGCACACGCAGCCGACGCTCATTCGCCATGCCCGACCACTCGCGCAAGTTGACGGACCTTACAACATGGTCGCTCTCACCGGCGACGCAGTCGGTCCCACCTGGTTGTCCGGTCAGGGAGCAGGACAAATGCCGACAGCCTCGGCTGTGTTGTCCGATCTGATTGACGTGGCCATCGGTCGAGCCCACTCCACCTTTTCGCGACTCGACCTGTGGGACGAGCGTCCTCCGATTCCGGTTCAGCCCGCGGAAGACATCTATCGCCGTTACTACCTGCGATTCCCCGTCGAAGATCGCCCTCACGTTATTGCAGACATCACTGCCATCCTCGGCAACCATGCAATCAGCCTCGCATCCGTCATTCAGCACGAAGCCCCGGAACTCGACGATACGACAGACACAGGCACCCCGATCGTCCCGTTGGTGATCATGACGCACCGGACGCGTGAGGGACAGATTCGCGACGCCACTGCTGAGTTAAATCAGTTAGAATCGATTAGACAGCCGTGGGTCTGCATGCCGGTCAGTGATTGAAGCAGACAGCCAAAGAAGACAAGACACGACGACTCCACCTGAGAACAGCAACTAAGCCGCATGTCACCCACCATCATTCTGTCCATTGTGATTGGAGCCATCATCCTCAGCCTGGCGATCGGATTAAGACCGCTGCTGAATTGGCTGCAGGCCCGTGAGGCTCGACACGCCATTCGTGAATTTCGCTTGCGACGCGAGACTTTGGAGGCCAAGTTCTTCGATGTCGCTGCTGCTGTCGGCAAACCTCGTGGGCTGCGTTGGAAGAAGTGTGACTGGCAGGAGTCCGTCACCTTCGGTCGAGACGTGCAGTCACAACTGCTGACGGCGTTCGCGTCCGTGGAGATTTACTTCGAAGCCATCGAAGGGGGCGACATGGAGGACGTGGAAGCGGTCGGCACAATCCGCGATGCGTCAGCCGTCTTCCATTATCAGAAAGGTCGCTGGGGCACGGGTGGACGAGCCCTGTTCAACATGAACCCACAAGATGCGATCACACACCTGAAGGGGCAGTACGACCCGGTGAACGCGTAATACTTTCAACGCGACTCGCCCCAAGCCGACGGCTCTGCCGTCGATTGAAAACACAACCCACGTCCGAATATATCACCGACGACGCACGACGGCAGAGCCGTCGGCTTGGGAGGTGTGAAGCTCAGCTGTTGTAGTCGACGACACGGCAATCGCACGTTGGTGTCGGGTTTGGTCTCAGGATTGCATCTTCGTGGTTGAAGTCAACCGACTGACTGACCACTCCGGCTCTTTCAGGGCCCGGATTCTACCTTTTATTGGGCTGTCCAGTTTTTGAGGTCCACCTCAATCTCCCGGTCGAGCGGATTCTACCGCCCACGAAACGCACGTCTGTGTTGGTCGCGAAGAAATGTCGCGTCGATCGTCGGTGATTCCCAAACGCAACCTATACTTCCGCGTCAGCAGTGTCTCGCTTGCGCTGCGCAGAAGCCACCGCTTCCGACATTCTCTTTGAACAGCAGAGGCGCACATAGACCAACGACAACATTCGACCACGCGACCGAATTCCCGGCATTGGGCAAACATATGAATGAAACCTGGCAAGCTGGGGATCCTCGCGTCAAACGAAGACCAACCTTCAGGTGGTATCACTTTTACTATCTGTTGGCTGCGTTCGACCTGATCACAATCTCGACCAGCCTCTACCTTAGTCACCGTATCCTCAGCATCTACACCGAATCGGTGAACGTCAACCGCATATGGGCGGAACGGCTAGTTGCATTTTCCGGATTGGCCGAATTGGTGACCGAGGTGAACGCTCCGGGAAACGATGTGTTCGCGTCGCGTGATGTGGAGTCGGAAACTGTCCAGCTGGACCAGGCCGTCTCCAAATATCGCCGAGTTGTTCGAGATATCCGGCATAATGTTCGCTCCAACGTTAGCCAAGCGGCCGCCCGACAACTTCTCGGTCGGTTGGATCGTCTCGATGCCGTAGTGGATCGCATTGAAGATGAAGCGCACCAAATCTTCCGCTTCACTTCCAACGGACAGACTGGGATCGCTGGACAGCACATGTCGGTCATGGACCGGCATTTTGCCGCGGCTGCATCGGAGATCACTCATCTTGTCCAAGACGTGGGGGCGATCCAGGAGAAACACTTCGCGAGTGATTTGGCACGAGCTCAACAGCTTGAATGGTTTGAAACGGCCATTGCCGGATGCATCATCGTCATCATTTGCGGCGTGACATTCTATGGCCACTCGTTGTCAAAACGAATGGCCGCTTCCGAAGTGGATCTCATTAAAGCGACCGAAGCAAGCATCGAAGCGAACAGAGCCAAAGACGATTTACTCATACAGTTGCGTTCGAGCGAAACGCGACTCAAGTCAATGTTCGCCTCATCGCAGGATCCATTGATTACGATCAATCAGAGCGGCATTGTCAAAATGGCGAGCAACTCGGTGGAGTCCGTGTTTGGCTGGACGCCGAATGAGCTGATCGGACAGAACGTCAATCTCCTGATGCCCGAACCCCACCGCTCCGAACACGATGGACACTTGGCCCGGTACCAGCGCAGCGGCGTGCCGCACTTACTGAGGAAACCTCGTGAATTGTCAGCCGTTCGTCGGGACGGAACGGTCTTCCCGTGTGAGGTCATGATTTGGAAAGTGAACGTGCCTGACTCAACCGAACAGCTTTTCATGGGCATTATTCACGACATCACGGACCGCAAGCGAGCGAACGCCGCCCTGAGACGTTTTCGCGCGGCACTGGACGCATCGCCCGACGCCATCTTTGTAATCGACCGAAAGGGGATGTCGTTCGTTGATATGAACGAGACCGCCTGCGACAGCATGGGCTATTCTCGCGACGAATTGCTTGCGATGGGACCGCAGGACATCAAACCCAAGGTGTCCGAGCAAGAGTTGGCGCAGAAGTTTGACGAAATCATCGAGACTGAGGACCAGATGGGTGTTATCGAGACGGTCCATCGCCGCAAAGACGGGTCCACGTATCCGGTCGAAATCTTCTTGCGAGTCCTGGAAGCCGACGACGGAACGCTTCTCATCGCCTCAGTCCGCGAGATCACCGAAAGAAAACGATCCGAGGCGGAACTCGAATCGTTGAATCGCCAACTCGTGGATGCGGCGCGCCAAGCCGGCAAGTCCGAGATTGCGACGAGCGTGTTGCACAACGTCGGCAACGTGCTCAACAGCGTGAACGTCTCGGCGGGAGTGGTCCAGGAGAAGGTTCGCGGATCGGGCGTTTTCAGATTGAACAAGGCCATGGAGATCATGGAACAGCACCTTGACGATCTGGGAACCTACGTGACACAAGACGAACGCGGAAAACACCTGCCGCGGTTCCTCATCGACGTGAGTCAACAATTGGCTGACAACGAAGAGACGATTCTCGAAGAAGTCGAATCGCTCGTCGGAAATATCGACCATATCAAGACGATCGTGGCGACACAACAAGCGTTCGCCAGCGGCGTCTCTGGAGTGATCGAAGAGGTGTCGTTAGCTGTGGTACTGGAAGATGCGATCCGCATCAACAGGGCTTCCATGCAACGACACTCGGTCCCAATCAATCGCGAGTTTGACGACGTTGCGCCGATTCTCGTAGACAAGCAAAAACTTTTGCAGATCGTCGTGAACCTGATCAGCAACGCGAAGTACGCCTGCCTTGAGAGTGACAACGAGGCTGCTGAAGTGACGGTGAGTGTGCGTCGTAGCGACGAGGACTACGTGTCGATCGAAGTGAGTGACAGCGGAATGGGAATCGCCACTGAGAACCTGACCCGCATCTTCGCTCACGGATTTACGACTCGCGAAGAAGGCCACGGCTTCGGTCTGCACAGCGCCGCGCTTGCCGCTAAGGAACTCGACGGAAGCTTAACGGTCCACAGCGATGGCCCGGAAACCGGAGCGACATTTACGCTGGAGATCCCGTACCAAGAGGCAGGAGTTTCGCTATGTACAAGCTGAACGAAGTGCGCAACCGAGGAATTCTGGTGATCGACGACAACGACGCGATCCACGAAGACTTTCGCAAGATACTGACAGATCGCGCGAGTCGCAGCGCAGTGAACGATTCGGGGGCGGCATTTTTCGGTGAGCAGCTGGCCGCAAACGAGCTGACATTCGAAATGGACTCCGCCTTTCAAGGCCGGGAAGGATTGGAGAAGGTCAGCCAAGCGATTCAGGACGGACGCCCTTATGCGATGGCGTTTGTCGATGTCCGCATGCCGCCAGGTTGGAACGGCATTGAAACCATTGGGCACCTTTGGAAGGTGGATCCCGACCTGCTTGTCGTGATTTGCACGGCCTACAACGACTACAACTGGAGTGAGATGGAAGATCAACTCGGCAGCATGGACCGCTGGCTGATTCTGAAGAAGCCGTTCGACAATGTCGAAGTGCGCCAGCTCGCCGCCTCGCTCACCGAGAAGTGGAATCTGACGCAACAAGCCCGTCTCAAAATGTCTGAAGTGGAACAGATCGTAGAAGTCCGCACCGCCAAGCTCCAGAGGGAAATCGCGGAACGCAAGAAGTGTGAGCAGAAACTCTCGGACGCCAAGGATGCTCTCCAATATCAGGCAACTCACGATTTCGTGACAGGACTATGGAACCGTGCATCTATCTACGAGGCTCTCGAGAAGGAGTTCGCACGCAGTCAACGCCAAGGCGTTCCATTCGGGATCGCCTTGGCTGACATCGACTACTTCAAGCGAGTTAACGATGGCTACGGCCATCAGGCAGGTGATGTCGTGTTGCGTGATGTAGCTGAGCGGTTGCAGACCTCAGTCCGACCCTATGACTTAGTCGGTCGTTACGGCGGTGAGGAATTCCTGATTGTGCTGCCGGGATGCCGCCTTCCGGAAGCCTTTGCTGTGGCCGAACGCGCACGCGACCAAATGTTACGTGCACCCTTCGGCATAGGTGACGAAAGTCTGATGATAACCGTAAGCATAGGAGTGACAACTTCAGAGGATGATGAAACCGTGGATCTCGATTCTCTGATCCAGCGTGCGGATAGTGCTTTGTACGAAGCGAAAAGAGCTGGCCGAAACTGCGTTGTGCAAAGCATAAACCCCGGCCAGAGTTTGCCGCACGGCAATCGCACGTTGGTGTCGGGTTTGGTTTCAGGATTGCATGGATCGAGTTGAAGTCAAGCGGTTCGATCGGGAACCGGGGTTTTCAACACGGAGGATGCGAGCATGGGTGGACCGGCGAAAGTTGTACAACGGCATTTTGAAAATGTGGCAGACCCGCGAGTGGAGCGGGGGCTCAATCACGATCTGTTGGAGAGGGTGTTTGTGGCGTTGACCGCTGCCATCTGTGGAGCGAACGGCTGGGCCGATTTCGAACGATTCGCCAAAGCCAAGCTCGACTGGTTCCGACAAG
>JAJDEJ010000351.1 GCA_029259815.1 Planctomycetaceae bacterium
GAACGCAGGGCAAAATGTTGTTTCACAGTGGGAAGACTTTGCGGCTCACCGTTTCACGTCAGTTTCATTGATTGCCAACGACTTGCGTCGATTTAGCGTGCCGTCAAACTCTGCCCATCTTGAAAAACCATTTGGCCCTGACCCAGAACGAATCCGACCACCATCGTCGCAGTGTCTATCTGTTTGTGCGGCGAAATCTACCGTTTCCAATGTTTGCGGCATTTGATCGTCCTGTCACCAATCAGAGCTGTTCCCGACGCAATGAAACGACGATCGCTCCACAAGCTCTGCATCTCTTGAACTCCAACCTCGTCCAAACATGTGCAGAGGCACTGGCCGTTCGCGTCTCCAGACAGTGTCAAGGCAACATGGAAGCGAGCGTCAAACGGGCCTTTCTACTGGCGCTGACCCGGCCACCCACGAGCGAAGAGAGAATCGTCGCTCAAAAGTTCCTCGCAGCGGGTTCAAGTGAGTCACTTGTCAACCGTTGCCTGGCTTTGTTCAATTTGAAAGAGTTCATCTACATTGATTAGCTCACTTTTACATCTGCAATTTGGATCGGACGTCAGCAGATCGTCACCGGAAAACGTACGCAATCCAGTCGCGTTAGCGAAAGTTGTCTGGATGTTACGTTGCAGCGAAGAACTATGTTCACATATCAGCGACAGGACAGGTCGGACCATTCACCGTTTCACTCCTGGAATCGATGCTGAGATGACTCACGCGGTCACTGTTTCTGTCTTGATTGGCCTATCCTTCGCAAGAATGGCAACAGCTGCGGACCAGCGCATTGACTTTAATCGTGACGTTGCCCCGATCTTCGAGAAGCATTGCCTGCTGTGCCACAAAGCAAACCACGCTGAGAGTGATCTGTCCCTGGCGACCCGAAAGGGCGTGCTCGAATCCGCACTCATCGTACCGGGCGAGGCGGATGAGAGCCATTTGATCGACATCGTCAGTTCGTCTGGTGGTCAGCGACCGGAGATGCCGAAGACTGGGACACCATTGTCTGATGAGCAGGTTGACGTCTTGCGTCAGTGGATCCGGCAAGGGGCGGAATGGCCGGATGATGTCGAGTTGCCGCTGCTGTGGTCACTCGCACCGATCGTTCCCCACGATCAAGGTGCTCCGGAAATTACAGAAGAAATGGCTGGCCGGCTGGATCAGCCGATCGACCGCTTCGTGTTGAAACGTCTGCAAGAGGAAGGGCTGAGGCCAGCTCCAATGGCCTCGCAGCGCGAGTTGGTCCGGCGGCTGAAGTACAACCTGATCGGTCTGCCTCCCACACCCGAGGAAGTCACAGCGTTTGTGAATGACCATCATCCGGATGCGTGGGAACGTCTGGTCGACCGCTTCCTCGAATCGCCTCACTACGGTGAACGCTGGGCACAGCACTGGCTGGATGTTGTGCGATTCAGCGAAAGCAACGGCTTCGAAGATGACGCTCCGCGACCGCACGCATGGCCCTATCGTGACTATGTGATCCGCAGTTTCAACGAAGACAAACCGTACGACCAGTTTGTGCGCGAGCAAATTGCTGGTGACGTACTCACTCCGATCACGCGTGACAGCATCATCGCGACCAGCATGCTGGTGAACGGACCATTTGATCACGCTGCCGCTGTGTCTGCGAGCCAGACCGAGAAGCTCCGTGTCCGGGAGGTGATGCTGGCGGAGTTGGTGACCACTGTCACTCAAACCTTTCTCGGCTTGACGGTGAACTGTGCGCGTTGCCACGACCACAAGTTTGATCCGATTCCCCAGTTAGACTACTACCGCATCAAGGCTGTGTTTGAGGGCGTTTTGCAGGCGGAAGGAAGCTCGTTTGAGGCTCCACAGATTCTTACTCCAGATGAAACGGCACAGTTGCAGCACGATCAACCAGCCTTGAAGGCCGCCGAAACAGTCCTCAGCAAGTTGCGAGCAGAACGAGCGTCGTTCGAAGATGAGGAGAATCTCCCACCCCTCAATCGTGCGGTCGCTCTGTGGCAACACGATGGCACGGGTGCAGAACCCGGGCCCAACTGGGAGTCAGACCGGAAGGGCGGGCAAAGCCCCATCGAAGGCAAATGGTCTGCGAGATTTGGAGTGTCGCCTGCTTCACCGATTACCGCAGCCAACTCTGACCACAAGGTCCTCGATAGCGGAGATGGTGAATTGACGCAGAACATCGATGGTGGAGCCGGCTACGCCATCATCTCCTCACTGGACGGATCGGAACTGCTGCCTGCAAAGGGGCCGATGTCGATCTTCTCCCGCGTGCGGTTCACCGGCTGTTTCAATGGAACGGACGATGTCTTCCGGATCGGAAACACCAGCAACCGACACCAGGACACGTGTGGTTTCGAGTTCGTGGCACAAGGGGACGGTCAACAGCAGGCTCGCCCAAGGTTTGTGGTCACAGGCCAGGGTGAGTCACAGGAGGTGGGGGTCACGATGCCGATCGACTTCGACCTGAATGTCTGGTACGACCTGGTCGGCATCTTCGAGCCATTGAGCCTGATGCAGGGACGTATCACGCTTTCAGTGGCTGACTCCAACACCGGAGAGTTGATCGACGCACCTGTCTCTCTGGACGTGAACTTTGATGCTCTGTCGACAGTAGGTCGTCAAAACCTGCTGTTGTTTGTCGCTCCGAGTTTTGAGAACGGACCACAACCGAGGGCACAGATGGATGTGGCGGCGGTCTGGCACCACGCATTGAGTGGCGAGGATGTGCGCTGGCTCTCTGCACAGGCTGCCTCCGAGATCCCACGACCATCGCAACCTCCAGAGACCATCCAGCAGTTGGACGACCAGATCGTTGCAGCTGAAAAGGAGGTCATGGCGATCCGCCAACGCCTGAACAGCATTCCCAAGGCACTCGTTGGTCTGCGACGAGAGCCACCACCGACGGTTGTCTTCGAGCGAGGCGACATTCGTACTCCCGGTCCACAGGTGAGCCCGACCGGACTGTCGGCAGTGACCACCCTGCCTGCGCAGCTTGGGATCGATGAAACTTCGGATGAAGCCGAACGCCGCAGGCAGTTCGCTGCCTGGGTCACCGATCCTCGGAATCCGTTGACAGCACGTGTCATCGTGAACCGCGTGTGGCATCATCACTTCGGTGCTGGCATCGTGGACACACCGAGCGACTTCGGCGTGAACGGAGGTCGGCCGAGCCATCCTGACTTGCTCGACTGGCTCGCTGCCCGATTCATTGCAGACGGATGGTCGCTGAAGAAACTGCATCGACGGATTCTCACGTCTGCTACCTGGCGGCAGTCGTCTGAGTTCAACCCCGAAGCCGCGAGCATTGATGCGGACAACCGACTGTTGTGGCGGTTCACCCCACGCAGACTTGATGCGGAGGCCGTCCGTGATGCCATGCTGTTCGTGAGTCGCGAGCTGAATGGCCAACTCGGTGGGGCAAGCTTTCAGCCATTCACCACCACGAGGTTCAACACCACGTTCTATCACCTGTTTGACAAGGGAGAGTCGGAGTTCAATCGCAGGACCATCTACCGCATGCACATCAACACGGGTCGTGACCCGTTGCTGGACTCATTGGACTGCCCAGCACCATCCGTGCTGACGCCGAGCCGACGTCAAACGATCACACCACTCCAGGCACTCGGGCTCATGAACGACACGTTCGTGCTGCGGCAGGCCCGAAAACTCGCGGAGCGAATCGAAGAGGCCGAATCCAAATCTGATCACCAGATCATCTCGGCATGGCAGCGGGCACTGGGGCGAGATCCGAGTCCGGAAGAGATGACACGTGCAGCGAACGTCATTCGAGATGCTGATCTGCAGACGCTGTGTTGGGTTCTGTTCAATTCGAGTGAATTTCTGCAAGTCCGATGAGAGACTTTGAATATATGTCTGCCGACCACACACCGCTAATGCGACGCCACTTCCTTGGTGACGCGGCTCTCGGAACCAGTATGGCCGCGCTCGCCTGGATGCTTCAGCGTGATGTCCAGGCAGAGACGCAGAAGCCGGCACCACACTTTGCCCCTCAGGCCAAACGTCTGATCCACATTTTCTCGCCGGGTGGGGTGAGTCAAGTGGATACGTTCGACTACAAGCCTGAGCTCGAACGCTTCGACGGTCAGCCGCTGACGGGGAAAGGTGATCTCGATCCATTCTTTGGCCGACCGGGCAACCTTCGGAAGAGCTACTACCGATTTCACCAACACGGGCAGAGTGGTCAATGGGTCAGTGAGCTGTTCCCACATCTGGCGAAGTGCGTCGACGATCTGACGTTCATCAAATCGATGGTCACGAAAAGCTCGTCACATACGCCCGCGTGCTTTCAGATGAACACGGGCTTCACCATGAACGGTTTCCCGAGCCTTGGGGCCTGGCTGTCATACGGACTGGGTACCGAGAATGAGGAACTGCCCACGTTGGTCGTCCTCCCGGACCCACGAGGGTTGCCAAACGGAGGTTCCAACAACTGGAGCCAGGGATTTCTACCGGCACAACATCAAGGCGTGGCGTTTCGCACGGGCGGTGACAGTCCGATCCCCCATCTGCGAACGCCCGACTCGGTCGATCCATCACACCGCCGCGTTGGCATCGCCGCTCTGCTTGAAATGAACCGCAACTTTGCCGAATCACATCCCGGCGAAGATGCACTCCTGGCACGAGTGCAAGCCTATGAACTGTCAGCACGAATGCAGGTCAGCATTCCCCAAGCAGTTGATCTTGCTGATGAAACTGCGGCAACTCTTCAACTCTATGGTGTGGATGATCCCGTCATCGGGGCATCCGCCCGCAACTTCCTGTTGGCTCGCCGGCTCGTCGAACGCGGGGTGCGATTCGTCCAAGTCTTGAACGGCGGAGCTCTTGGCTCGCCACGGATCAACTGGGATGCTCATGAAGATGTTCGACGAAACCACAACAATCAGGGAGTCCAGTTAGATCAACCTTGTGCAGCCCTGCTCATTGACCTCAAGAGGCGAGGATTGTTGAAAGACACCCTCGTCGTCTGGTCATCTGAGTTTGGTCGAACGCCCTACACTGAAGTCAAAGGTTCCGGTCTCGGGCGTGATCATCACCCGGACGTTTTTACAACCTGGATGGCCGGTGCGGGATTGAAACCGGGCATCAGCTACGGCGAATCCGATGAGGTTGCGTACAAACCGGCCCTGAACCCCGTCACGATCTACGACTTCCATGCGTCGATCCTGCACCTGTTGGGGCTCGACCACGAACGACTCACCTACTACCACAATGGCATCGAACGACGGCTGACCGATGTGCATGGACACGTGATTCAGGACATCCTTGCCTAAGATGTTTCCGAAGTCGTTGAGCGTTCCAATGGGGCGAATAGCGCTCGCGCACAGTTGTGGAGTCTCTACTGCATCGACAAGGAAACACTCAATGGGCGAATCACTCTCTTCATCTCCGCTGCAGTTTCTCACGACATTCTGGATGATTCGGCGCGAGTTCTCGTCACCCTCGCGCGTGACATCGAGATACACTTCCAACGGGAATGCAGACCGGCCACGATGGTCGCATGACTTCGACAACGCATGTTCAACGCCGGTACGACCATCGCTTGAGAGAACTCGTTCATACGACCGGTGACATCTCGCTGGCCACTCAACAGGGAGTGCCTGCGTCAACGGCGCGGCTGGCTCATGAAATCAAAGACGGAAGTGGTGTCGCTCGATGTGCTTGATCTCGACACAATCCGATTGCAACAAGAAGTGATTCGGCTCCGTCGTCAGATCGCAAGACTGACACGTCTGTTGCGTCTGGCCATTGTCGTGCTGCAAGTCTCCGGTTTCTCGTTCGCCAGAGTGCGACTCGCTGATGGCCACGACAAACAACGATTAATGCACGCGATCGAACGCACGCGTGCTCACGTCTCACTCAACACGGTGCTGCGGGCCATCGGCCTGTCTCGTGCGCGTTACCACCACTGGAACAACGGCGAGCCATGCGCACTCGATGATAGATCGTCCTGTCCCAGAAGCTCGCCACACCAACTCACTCCTGAGGAAGTCAAGACGATTCGAGAAATGGCCACGTCCCAGGACTATCGGCATGTGCCGACAGTTTGCCTCGCTCGTCTTGCTCAACGAATTGGCAAGGTGTTCGCTTCGTCGGCGACCTGGTATCGACTCGTGCGGTGTCACGACTGGAGACGACCACGGCAGCGTATTCATCCCGCAAAGCCGTAGGTCGGAATCCGCGCGAAGCAAGCCAACGAGATCTGGCATGTGGACACGACACTGATTCGACTGCTGGATGGCAGCCGTGCCTACTTGCACGCCGTGATCGACAACTTCTCCCGTCGAATTCTCGCCTGGAACGTGGCAGGAACTTTCGAACCAGCCATCACGGCTCAGCTGTTGCGAGCCGCGGCCGATCCCATGACAACATCCAGTAAGCCCACTGTACTCGTTGATGGTGGCGTCGAGAACTTCAACTCTGCCGTGGACGAAGTGATTGAATCGGGTGTCTTGAAACGCATTCTGGCGCAGACGGAGATTCGCTTCTCGAATTCACTGATCGAATCTTGGTGGCGCGTCTTGAAGCACCAGTGGTCGTACCTGAACACAATCGACAGCGTCGCAACCGTCAGGAATCTCGTCACCTTCTACGTTGAGCAGCACAATTCGCACATGCCACATTCGGCCTTTCCGGGACAGACACCCGACGAGATGTATTTCGGCACGGGCTTTGACATCCCCCAACAGTTACAAGAATCTCGGATTGCCGCCCGCGAGTCACGAATGAAATTGAATCGTGAGCAGACTTGCCAGACGTACGAAGAATTGGTCGCCATCAGTTGCTGATGAAGGACACCGACCTTCGGTCGCCGTAGAAATCGGTCTGCCATTCGCGGTCACAGTCCGACAAGTCTCGATGCTGACCGGGAGATACACAGTCCACGCTTCGAGTCGATCTCCGCCTTCCCCGGATGAAGTCCGTTTTCAGCGACCGCGCGGGAACTCGCGCTCAGAAATCCAGAATGTCGTGAGAAACAGCACTGCTTAATGACAGTCTTGATTGACGAGATAAGTTCTTCGGACAAGAAAACTCAAACAGTCGGCCAGTGTCGGATTGCGGCGCAGACTACGACGCGATGTTCGAGAAGGGAAGAATTCTCGGCTCATGACAGCCGCGGCACATGACAATCTCTCCGCAGGCGAGTTGTGATGGATCAGGTATCGGACAGCACCTGAGTAAACCGGATTTGTCTCGTCAGGATTGCAGCAGACGTCACGATACAGTTTACTGGACCTATCTCAGACCGGCCAGCTCTTGAAGCTGCCGCCAGTTTTGCAGGCGGTCTTCGCGTGCTCGGATCAGGGTCTCTGAGGGGTTGCCGTCCTGGTCGAAATGCTTGGCGAAGCGGCCTTCGCTCCGGCAGAAGTCGATGAAGTCGACTGTCTCCTCGGTTTTAGGATTCGTCCACCACTCATCCTTCATTGCCGGATTCCCCTGCAATGAGAGGTGTTCGCGGATGGTGTCTCCCTTACGGGGATCGTAGATGATCAGCGGGAAGGCGCGGGTGTCGACAGCCAGCCGTGCCTGGTCGGTTGCCATGTTGTCTGCGACTCCGTGTTCCGGCTGGCAGGTCGTATAACAACAGATGAGGGCCGGACCGTCGAACTCGAGTGCTGCGAGAACCGCTTTGTAAAAGTGATTTGTGTGGGCACAAGTCGTTTGTGCGACAAACGTGCGCGGGTGCATCATGGCGATCTGAGCGATCTCCTTGCGACGCTCCTGTTTGCCGTCGAACCGCTTGCCGTGCACGCTCATCTTGGTGTTCTGTCCCATATACGTGCTTGTCGATGCCTGGCCGCCCGTATTCGAGTAGACCTGTGTGTCGAGGACGAACACCTTGATGTTCATGCCGGAGGCCAACATCCGTGACAGCGATTGGAAGCCGATGTCGAACATCGCCCCATCGCCGCCGATGCACCACAGAGGCTTGTCTGTCCATCCCATCTGATTCCACCGCAGGCGGACCCCCATCGCATCGGCGGGGGCATTCTCGAACAGGGAATTCGTCCACGGTACGAGATACGGATTGTATGGATATGTTGACGTGTAGACGGTGTTGCAACCCGTGGCCGCGACGATGCCCCATTGGTCGCCGTACTTCGCTCCGGTCGCTGAACAGAGCATCCTGAGTGCGGTGCCTTCGCCACATCCGGCACAAGAGCCGGCCCCACCCACATAAATGTGTGTCTGCTCCTTGAGCATCATGTCGATGAGCAGGTTGTCGTTGATGTATTGATCGTCGGAGGGACCGAAGTTCTTGAAAAAGCGGTGGCTCTTGCGAATGCTCTCCATCGTCTGTTCGGACTTGGGGATCATCGTCAGCGCTTCATCGTCACAGACGGTCACACATTCCGCGCAGCCTTTGCACTTGCTGGGATCAATGAGGATCGCAAAGCGGCCTCCCTCTTTACCTTTCTTCTTCGGGCCGTCGTAGTACTTTCGTGTTCGAGACCATTGGCCTTCGAACATGCTGCGGTCCTGCTCGTCGTCGATCGTCTGGAGCTTCTGTTCGAGGTCCGGTTCTGCGAGGACCTTGCCCAAGATGGCCGTGTCGGGGCAGAGAGTGACGCAGTCCATGCAGCCCGTGCAATTCTGGGGGAGATATTCGGGGATTTCCGGGGCAATATAGCTGAAGTCGCGTAGCGTGGCCGTCCCCGCGGGGACCAAAGATCGCGCCACATCCAGGTCGGCCGGAAGCTCTTTGGGAGCACAACCATCTTCGTAGCTGCGAATGATTGATTCATTGAAGCGGTTGACGTCCAGAATCGGCAGATCAACGAACTTGTACGGGGCATCGACAAGCGTGCCGTACGAGTTGTTATTGAACGGGTCACGCTCGCTCGCCTCGTTCATCGTCGCGAGTTCTTCGACAGTTGCCATGCGTATCTCCCCGTTGAGCCAAATTTGACAGCGTCTCAAGCCTGTCCGTTGCCCTCGACGATAATCTCCCGAGGGACCTCCAGCGTTTCGCTATAGCCCCGTTTGACGCAGTTGAGGTTGTCCTGGACCACCTGCTCACCACGTTTGCCGAAGTACTTTTGCAACGCTTCTTCGACCCCTCCGTACACCTCATCGTCTGACATCCCGGTATCGGTCGCGTAGGGGGTGAGTTGCAGGAACGTTCCCAAGAGCACGATGCCCTGCATCCGCATTTCGAGGTCGGCGACCGAAGCGACTTCGCGGGCAATCTTGACCATGTCGGCGAAGAAGACCCTCAGCCCTTTGTCACGAATCGTTTTGCGGTGATGGGCGGGAATCCGATTCCAGACATCCTGGGGACTGGTAAAGTGGCTCTGCATGAAGATCGCGCCACCGTCCACCAGCCCGCCGAGGGGATTGCCGCTGAAAAGGGCGTTCGTATCGTTGAGGACCACCAGGTCGACAAACTCCAGTTCGCTATGCTCATAGATGTGCGAATCGGCAATCGTCAGGTAATACGTGGTGGGCAGCCCCTTCTTCTCTGATCCGTACTTCGGATACGCCTGCACATCTTTGCCGAACACCTGGCCGGCGATCGTGGCGATCACCTTGTTTGTTGTGACGGAGCCGAAGCCGCCGACCGAGTGCCCCCGCATGGAAAACGCATTTGGCGGCCGGAGGTCGAATTCTTCGTGTCGTTCGAGCGCGAGCGGATGTTTCACGCCAACGCAGAAGAAGTCTGCGTTTTCGTCGATCATGTTGTCGAAGGCGGCAACAATGTCCGACGGACGGACGTCGCGACTCCCCAGCCCGGCGGCCCCCGAATGGATGCGGGGGATTCGATCGATACGGTCGTGGCTGCTTTGTCCGTTGCTCGCATCGCAGAAGGCCGCTTTGATCTCCCGCGTCAGGTGATTCCCCGTCGTCGACAGCGGATCGTCCATCCGTTCGAACACCGTGATGGCACGGCATCCCCTGAGGGCCTCAACAATCTGGCGGGCAGGAAACGGGCGGAAGCTGTAGACAGCCAAACAACCCGCCTTGATCCCCTTGACATCGCGCAGATAGTCGATCGTGGTCTGAGCCGTCTCCATGTAAGAGCCCATTCCGACCAGCACGTACTCGGCATCCTCGCACCGGTAGCCTCGGACGAAGTCGTAACGGCGGCCCGTCTTCAGGGCGAACGCGTCAAATGCCTCAGCGAGTGCCGGTTCGACCTGGTCATAGAACCATCGCTGGGCGATCTTGCCTTTCATGTAGGAGTCCTGATTCTGCACGGTGCCCGACATCAGCGGGTTGGCCGGGTCCATCAGGTTGTGAATCTTGTCCTCCGGACGACCGACAAACTCCTTCATGAATTCCGGCTCAATTAGCCGGACCGATTCCACTGTGTGTGTCGTGAGGAAGCCGTCCTGCACATTCAGAAATGGCGTCTGCGATGCTTCGGCCGCCCGGCGGCTGATCAGGCACAGATCACCCGCCTCCTGGGCGTTCCGCGCCATGAGGATGCCCCAGCCGCAGTCTGCGACTGACATCACGTCGTCGTGCCCGGCGTGGACATTCAAGCTGTGGCTGGTGAGGGCCCGCGCGCCGATGTTGAACACGACCGGCAGTCGCTTGCCGGAGATCGTGTAGAGGACCTCCTTCATCAGGACCAGTCCTTGCCCCGACGTGAAGTTCGTCACGCGCCCGCCAGCGACCGCAAACCCTTCGCAAAACGTCGCCGACGAGTGCTCACTCTCGGGCTCCATAAAGGTGAGTTGGTCACCCCAGAGATTTCGGGCACCGTTTTGTGCCGCTGCGTTGAAGCCGCCCCCCATCGTCGTCGAACTGGTGATCGGAAACGCCCCCGAGCCCTGACAGATGTGAGTCTCCACCCAGACGACTGCTTCAGCCCCGTCGCAGGTTGTAGGGACGCCGGGGTACTCATATTCCCCCTGGCTGTGGTCACCAGTCGGATCTGACAACGGACGATCAAGTGTACCTGCCGACATAGACGCCTCGTTTGGAGAAGGGAGCAGTCTGCGACAGAGTTCGCCGGAAGATCGGAGCCGAAGTCCAGCGAATCGTTCCCTTATCCTACCCACAGGATGATGGAATCACAAACACAAACGGCGAAAGGCACAACTGCCCGACGATAGAGTCCCATCCGATTTGCTATACTGAAACGACACCAACTCGCTGGGAGTGTCGCTGATGCCACAGACTGTCGACGTTCTGATTGACCGACTGAGTATTCCTATCGCACAGCTTTCAGAGACGACGGGACTGTCCGCAGAACGAATCACTGCCATCGTTGACGGGCGTTGGATGCCAAGTCCCGACGAGCGAACCAAAATTGCGGGAGCAATCGGCGTTGCTGTCGAAGCCGTTAGCTGGGGGCACACAATGAGTCCGCGTAATGTGCGTTACCGTCGCTACGGACTTCCCAAGCACGTTTCAAACGACTGCGATTGACGAACTCTTGCCGGATGTTGGCAACCCGTCTGGTCACAAAACGCAGCCGCCATTCAAACTCCTTGGAAATCAGGCATTCACTCGCGCCAGCGAGATAGATTTCGAACGACGCTCTCGGTGTTGCGATTCGGTTCTGAGGCTTGGGGTGCGATCGCTCGGGATGCTGATCGTCTCAAGAACCCGTTGGACGTGACACACGCCGGAAAATGACCGAGATTTCTGCGTAAGCGTTCGCCGAATCCATACTTGTCAGGTTGTATCGGCTAACGTGCGCGCTGGCCCTGGGCAGCACCTCGGCAAAGGGAAGCGAGCCATGTTGTGCAAACTGATGACGAAACCACTGGACCTGTCCTCGAATCGACTATCGGCTAAAATCACTCACAGCGGCCTCCTTGCTGCATAGGTGCGATGAATCAACACCCTTG
>JAJDEJ010000352.1 GCA_029259815.1 Planctomycetaceae bacterium
CTGATTGCCACGGGTGCTTCCTATCGTCGTCTCCCCATCGAAGAATGTGAACGATTCGAAGGATCAGGTGTGTACTACTCCGCCACAAGCGTTGAGGCACGGCAATGCCGAGACTCAACGGCTATTGTTATCGGCGGAGGCAACTCGGCTGGACAAGCCGCGATGTTCCTCTCTCAACATGCTAAGGATGTCAAATTACTGCTTAGAGGAACCAATCTTCGCAAGAGCATGTCTGACTACCTCGCCAGCCGTATCGAGCAATCCAGCAACGTTGAGGTGATGCAAAACACTGAGATCGACGCATTGTACGGTCGGTCCCGACTGGAGAGTCTCCGCATCAAAAACAACAAGGCGGATGCAAGCGGGCAATTGGATTGTGCAGGCGTCTTCGTCTTCGTCGGAGCCAAGCCTCACACCGAATGGCTACCGGATTCGGTGGCGACGGATGAGAGAGGCTTCATCATCGCCGGCCCAGCCATCCAAGGCCACGAAAAATGGCCGCTTGATCGCACACCCTGTGAATTGGAAACGACCTGCCCCGGAGTATTCGCCGTTGGCGACGTCCGCAGCGGCACTACCAAGCGCTGCGCATTCGCAGTAGGTGACGGCGCACTCGGAATCACATGCGTGCATCAGTACTTGAGCCGGGATGTGAACGGTCTCAAAGCATAGGAAGCGCTTCGCGACTCAGGAGTATCTGCGCTGTTTCCATTCTCGTTGCACCCAGAACATCACAGACGTGACCGTGTTCAATCCATGCTCCGAAAAGCTCAAACTGCGTCGTCGAATTGTTGATATTCGCTCCCTGACCTGTCCGCCCCGAAGTGCCCCATGAGGTCGCCGCAATTGGCAGTTGTGGGTGACCTTTCAGCGCACAGGTCCAACACAGGTATGACGGTTCAAAGGCAAAGGAAAATTACTTCCTCTGATGAAGTGAGCGGCCTGCGTTGCTAAATCTGAGGTAATCCACCGGCTTTGTCGGTGGATTACCTCAGATTTAGACGGAAACGATGCTCCACTTGTCGAACCCGGACGTCATGTTCGTTTGCAGTTTGAGGGCTGGCCAGCCATCCAATTTTCCGGATGGCCATCGGTCGCCGTCGGCACGTTCGGCGGCGAAGTCGTTTCGGTCGATTCCAGAGACAACGGCAAAGGCAAGTTCCGCGTGTTAGTCCGTCCGGACCCCCAAGATCGTGCCTGGCCAGCGGAGCGGTTTTTGCGTCAGGGAGTCCGTGCGAATGGCTGGGTGTTGCTGAATCAGGTTCCCCTGTGGTTTGAAGTCTGGCGACAACTCAATGGCTTCCCGCCTGTGGTTGATGTCAATCAATTAGAGGATAAGGCCGGGAAGAGTAAGCAGCCCAAGCTCCCAAAGTAAGTCAGGCGGTCACAACACAGGGCAAAATGTTGTTTCACAGTGGGAAGACTTTGCGGCTCACCGTTTCACGTCAGTTTCATTGATTGCCAACGACTTGCGTCGATTTAGCGTGCCGTCAAACTCTGCCCATCTTGAAAAACCATTTGGCCCTGGGTCACAACATCACTCGCCTTGACCGAGCAAAAAGGAGGCCCAATGAGTAACAGAGATCTCACCAAGACCCGCCGCCGATCGGGCCAGCAACGACGACGAGCCCGGTGAGGCTCGTATCGGATGAATGGTCCGGCTTCAGTTGGACTGACTGGCAAGATCGCGTAGTCGTCCGGGCTCGAACGAATCTGTCTGTCGGCGAGACTGTCGCGCGACGGTTCTAGCCGCTCGATCGAAGGCGCGGATGATGGCTTTGCCGGGAGACTCCGCCATCTCTCGAATGATCACCAACGGAGCCCGGCCCATCTTGACGCGGATGATGCACTGGACATCGATCCCGCCGCGAGGACCGTTCACGTCCTGGACTGTCACTGAGACTTCTTGAATGACGTCCGCAAAGCGGCTCAGCTTAAGGTCAGCACGCCGATGGACCCAATCCTCGACCATTTTCGGGAAAGAGTCGTCAACTCGACATTTGATTCGCATTTGATCCCTCGTGATTCTGGGGGCGTTCGATTTGTTGGTGTTGCTCAGGAATCCTGACGTTTCTAAAGGATATTAGGCTGCCCAAGGAGATAAACCTGATCGATTTCACGTCGACGAAGAATCGAAAATACCGATGGCGGTGTCGCCTCGTTATTGAATCGGCAACGTGTATGATCCGCCAATGTCTCTGATCACACTCCGGGTCCATCCAACTGCGATTTTTGAATGCACGAGTCCTTCATCGAGCCTCTGTTGATCGTGCTGACGACGGGTTTGTTGGCTGGCACGATCTGTCGGCGTATTTCCCTGCCGCCTCTCATGGGATACCTCCTCTTAGGGACGGTGTTGAGCGAGGGAGTGCTCGGTTGGGTCTCAGCGGACGTGGTCGAAATCGCACACTTGGCCGAGTTGGGAGTGTTCTTCCTCCTGTTCTCAATCGGCCTCGAACTCTCTCTCGAAGAAATACGTCGGATGGGACGCCACCTGATTGTGGGGGGCAGCATTCAAATGCTGTTTGTCGCCTTCCCAATCGCGATGCTGCTGGTCTCGAGATCGTGGGAGTGGAATGCAGCGATATTGGTTGCGGCTGCTTTGGCGTTCAGTTCGACGGTGCTGGTCTTTCGCCTCTTGGGAGAAATGGGTCAAACCTCAACCCCCATTGGCCGACGTGCGATTTCGATCCTGCTCTTTCAAGATGCGGCACTCGTCCCACTGCTGTTATGCATCCCTCTGATGGCAGGCACAGGTGAAGCTGCCTCGTTCAGTGACTGGGCCACACTCGCTGCGATGTCTTTGGCGTTTGTAATCGCCACGATATTACTTCGGTTCGCGATGAATGGATGGGTGATCCCCCATATCGCTCAGCATCGAAGTCCCGACCTGGTAATCCTGATGACCCTGACAATTCTGGGAGTCGTGACTTTGGTCGCTCATCGGATCGGCCTTCCACCGGCTTTGGGTGCTTTTGCAGCTGGCTTGGCGTTTGGCGGGAATCGTTGGTCGGAGCAGGTTGACTCCCTGATTTTGCCATTTCGTGAGGCGTTTGCCGCTGTGTTCTTCGTCAGCCTGGGATTGCTGATCGACGTGTCCGGAATCGTTCGTGAACCTCTATTCGTGCTCGGTGCCGTGCTACTGCTAATGACGATCAAAGCAGCGGCTGCAGTGGTCGCTCTCAAATTGACCGGCATGCAGTTCACAGCCTGCCTGCGACCTGCTGTGAGCTTGGCTCACGTGGGAGAGTTCGCCTTCGTACTGATCCTTGTGGGAGGCTCAGCCGGCGTGATCTCACCTGACGAACAGCGACGACTCGTGACGATCGCTGGAGCCACATTGCTGGTCGCACCCATTTTGATTCGCTGGGGACTGGCGATCCCACACCCAATGGACCATCAAGAGCACTTCGATCATGAGACGACTCTCACCCACATCAACCCTGAACGTCATTATGTCGTGATCGGGATGGGGCCAGTCGGTCGTGCAGTCGCCGCACGACTGGAAACACTGGGGTACGAGGTGACTGCCGTCGACTCGAATCCACTTAACTTGCAGGCGTTCGCACATTTGGGAATTGCAACAGTTGCCGGCGATGCTCAACAGGAGCGAATCCTCCAGAATGCGGGAGCCGAGCAATCACGAGGAATCGTGATCTGTGTCCCCATCGATGAGGTGGCTCATGAAATCACCCGGCAAGCTCGGCGGCTCAATCGAGACGCCAATGTCATCGTCCGCTGCCGTTATGCTCAGCATGTGAAAGACTTGCAAAAAGCGGGAGCGAACATCGTCATTAGTGAGGAGGCTCGGTCCACACGCGATCTGGTCGAGGCGGTCGAGAAACTGACAGGCGCGGGATCGTGACAGTCAACGAGTCGACGGTGGCATTGATCTCTGGGCAAGATATTCCGCCTCTACTCGAACTTCCGAATGGGAACGACCGTCCGATGAAGTCTGTAATGCCAGCGCCACTTCCGATGGCTTTGCCACGAATCCTGAGTCGATGAGACACAGGGTCGCAGGGGTTACTGCCATGAACCGTTGCGCGTCATGCTGATGATGCATGCGGGCAGATCTGATGCCAAGGAAGGCACAACACGATGAAGTCGAGAGGGATCTCTCTGTCGCTCTTACTCGTCCTTGCGGGGTGCGCGACATCTCGGCAAGAGGGGGGCACATCTTCCGCTGTCACGGATGATCATCAAGTCTTTGAGCGGGTGGCCGATGGCGCCAGGGGCGAGTCGAATCCGGCTGACACTCTTGTCGAGGCAGTCGAATCAGACGAGGAACCTGCGGTCACTCAGACCGGATTCGAATCGGCAGTGCTTGACTCCGACGAACCGGGTGATCTCGACTCAACCGATGTCATCGACAACTCTCTCGATTGGGAAAAATCATCATCTTCTCAGCTGAACGGACCTGTCGTCGATCCAATGACGGACGGGCTCTTGCTCGATGCGGTGATTGCTTCCGTGTACGAGAGCTATCCCCTGTTGGAGGCAGCACTCTACTCTCGCAATGTCGCGAACGGTGAGCAACTCGCGGCGGCTGGGGGATTCGACCTCAAGCTCAAAGCGGCGAGTGAGAACGGCCCCACCGGATTCTATCAGACGTACCGCCAGAGCGTCGGACTCGTGCAACCGGTCTATCAGGGGGGTGAGGTCTTTGCTGGGTATCGCATTGGACGTGGCGATTTTGAGCCGTGGTATCTCGAACGTCAGACGAATGGCGGGGGCGAGTTCAAAGCGGGCCTGGCGATGCCTCTGTCCAGGAACCGAGACATCGACGCCCGTCGGGCCCAACTCTGGCGATCCTCGTATGGCCGTCAACAGGTCGAGCCTGAGATTCAGGCACAGTTGATCGGCTTCGTCCAGGAGGCGAGCTACATCTACTGGGACTGGGTCGCAGCGGGGGAGAAATTCCGCATTGCTGACCGCGTCCTCGACCTCGCTGAAAATCGCACGCAACGCATCCGCAGGCAGGTCGAAGAGAACTTCCTTGATCCCCCCGAACTCACCGACAATCTTCGGCTAGTGGCCGAGCGAAGTGGCAAGCGAGCTGATGCCGCTCGCAAGTTACAGCAGACGGCTGTCAAACTTTCGCTGTACTATCGAGACTTTGATGGTCATCCGCTGATTCCGAACCCCGAGGTTCTCCCTACGTTTCCTGATCCGATGCCCATCGCCATCAGTGATGTTGTTGGCGACATGCAACTTGCTCTGCAACAACGCCCAGAGGTTGATGTTCTGAATCTGATCCAGCGGCGACTCGAAGTCGACTATGCGGAAGCTCATAACGATCTGCGTCCGTCAATTGATGCAGTCGTCTCTGGATCACAGGATACAGGGCTGCCGACAAGCAGCAAGAACGACAAAGGCGAGTTTGAATTGGGCGCCTCGATCTTCGTGGATGTGCCCATTCAGCGACGAAAGGCCCGAGGGAAGATGCAGGCAGTCGAGGGCAAGATCGCTCAACTCCATGCCAAACGTCGGTTGACCGAAGACAAGATCGTCGCTGAGGTCCAGTCCGTCTATGCCGGATTAATGTCGGCGTACGAGCAAGTCGAACAGGCACGTCAGGCGGTTGGGTACGCGGAAGACCTGGCTCGACGAGAACGTCGGAACTTCAATGAGGGAGCCTCTGACCTGTTGAAAGTGACACTCCGTGAGCAATACGCTGCCGAATCGGCTGAGAAAGTTGTCGATGCCCTGCTGTTGTATTTCCAGGCCCAAGCGGACTATCGTGCGTCGCTCGCACAAGATCGCCTGCCCTGAGAGAATTCATTGACCGTTATGCGTGACCGACGCCAGATCGAGCGTGAGATCCGCCAGGCCATCATCGGGTTCGAGACGGAGTTCATCGCCATTGCTCTCTTCGATTCTCTGCTTCACGTTACCTCTCAGCATCGTTAACAGTTATTGTGTCGACAAGTCTCAGCGATCGAATCAAACGTGGGAGTGTGAGGAAACTGTGGCGGCGGACTGGATCAACTATCATCACCTGCTTTACTTCTGGACCGTCGCGCGGGAAGGCAGCATTACTGCTGCGTGTGAAAAGCTGCATCTGGCACAACCGACCATCAGCGGACAACTCAAGAAGCTGGAGCGACAGGTTGGTGGGAAGCTCTATGAACGAGTTGGACGCAAGTTGGTTCTGACCGAATTAGGGCAAACAGTCTTCAAGTATGCTGACGAGATCTTCACTGTTGGCCAGGAGTTGTCCGATGCTTTGAAAGGGCGTCCCACGGGACGCCCCGTGCAGTTGCATGTGGGTGTTCCCGAAGTTCTACCGAAACTGATCGTCTTCCGCCTGCTCCAGCCAGCGTTATCTCTCCCGGAGCCGATCCAACTCATTTGCCATGAAGGCTCGCAAGAACAACTGCTGACCATGCTGGCGGCTCATGAGTTAGACGTTGTCTTCTCAGATTCTCCCAGCGGGTCCGCGGTGCGTGTGAGAGCCTTCAATCACTCTTTGGGCGAATGCGGCGTCGGCTTGTTCGGAACTCAGGCTCTCCTGAAGGAATACGGGCAGTCCACCCCCGAGTCACTGACAGATGCCCCGTTCCTCCTCCCTGCGAGTGGCACGGCACTCCGCCGATCCATCGACCAATGGCTCTACGAAATCGAGATCCCGATTCGAGTGATCGGCGAGTTCGATGACACGGCACTGATGAAAGTCTTCGCAGAATCTGGAGCAGGTTTCGTTCCTGCACCACTGGCGGTCGAAGAAGACATTCGTCAGCAGTTCCAACTTCACAGGGCTTGCGTCATCCCCAAGGCGAGGGAACAATTCTACGCCATCACGGTGGAACGTAAATTGCGACACCCCGCTGTGGTGGCCATTTCAGAGGTTGCAAAGCAGGAATTGTTTGGAAACGGCGAATCATGACGCAGCATGCACACTTGGAGACTCTTGACCGGCTGATTGACCTGCTGGACTCGGTCGTCCAGGACCAAGTCGGAGCGTCGGTGACGGAGTCGATGCAACGCATTCGTCGTCTGGCGTTGGAAAGACGATCGGGATTCCCCGATGCTGAGTCGCGATTGAGAGCCGAGTTGCAACGGCACGAGTTGCCACAGCTTCGCTCGATCATTCGCTGGCTGAGTCTGTTTTTCGATCTTGCTAATCTCGTGGAAGACCTGCAACGGGTGCATGTCCTCCAGCAACGTGATACCCAGGCTCGACAGGCCGGCGTCCCTCGTGCGGAATCGATTGCAGCCGCCATCGCAGAGCTGAAGACCGAGGGTTTGACGGCAACCGATGTCCAATTTTGGCTGAATCGTCTACACATCGAACCCGTGTTTACTGCCCACCCTTCGGAGGCGAAACGCCGCACGACCCGGCAGTTGCTGAGAAGGATTCGTCAACAACTGCACCGACTCGACGGATCAAACGCCTCGCACTTTGAGCGAGAGTTACTCGCCGAACTGACTGTGCTCTGGCAATCTGATTTCGTGCGACCGAATCGCCCACCCGTGATGAGCGAAGTGAGCCGCGGATTGTTCTTCGCTGCAAGCCTTTGGCAGATCGTGCCCAGCATCTATCGAGACGTGCGAGACTCCCTCGCGCAGTCATATCCGCAGTACCAATTTGACGTGCCCCCCTTCATCAGGTTCGGCACCTGGATCGGCGGAGACAGGGACGGCCATCCCTTCGTGACAGCGGACATCACTCGCAAGACACTCGCCCGGATGAGGCGTGCCAGCTTTGAGAACCATCTGGCCAAATGCCGAGAGCTATTCGGCAGGCTGGTCATGTCCGACCAGCAGGTCCCCTCCGACGAGACACTCCGCAAGCGAACGATCGCTGCGGCCAGTCAATGGCCAATCCTTTCCCAACGCCTGGAAACCATCTCTGAGTTTGAGACGTATCGTCGGTTCCTCAAATTGATCGAATACCGGCTTGAGCACTGTTTGGCGTTTCTGGCTGGTGAGTCTGATGCACCGGCCCGTTATTTGTCTGGGGACGAATTTCGTGAAGACTTGACTCTCCTGCGAGAGAGTGTGACCACCCATCGAGGAGAACGGATTGCCACCGAGATCGTGCAGCCGTGGATCGACCTGTTCGACACCTTCGGATTTCACTTTGCCGGGCTTGACATCCGCCAGAACTCAGAAGTGCATCGACAATGTCTCGACGAAATCCTTGATCTCCGGAACATCGACTCGTCCAGCCGAACAGAGACCAAGCTTCCGTCACTCCTGACGACGCTCGATCCCTCCGCACCGATCGATCTGGGTCAACTCACGCCGCAATCCCGGGAAGTCCTCGATACTTTTCTGCTCCTTGCTGACGAAATCGCACTGACAGGTCCTCGTCCGATCAGTGGGTACGTCATCAGCATGACCCACAACCCGACTGATGTTCTGACGGTCGCTTGGCTCTGGAAAGCGGCTTGGAAGTCATGTCACCCCGAGTTGCCTTTGCCATCACTTCCAGTCATCCCGCTGTTCGAGACGATCGATGATCTGCAAAGAGCCGCAGAGATCATGGAGGAACTCTTTCAGATCCCTGACTATCTCGACTATGTCATGCACCAGTTAAATGGCCGACAAACAGTGATGGTCGGCTACTCCGACAGTACCAAAGATGGCGGCTATCTCTCTGCTTGTTGGGAGCTCCATCAGGCACAACAACGGCTCGCAGACGTCGCGGCAAGGCACCACGTCGAATTGATGGTCTTTCACGGTCGGGGAGGATCGCTGGGACGAGGAGGCGGACCGGCTGCCAGAGCCATTCGATCGTTACCCGCGGAGGCCGTGGGCGGTCGCCTCCGAGTCACCGAGCAGGGAGAGGTGCTGGCCGAGAGATATGACGACCCCCGCATTGCCCACCGGCATCTCGAACAATTGATCAGCGCGACACTCCTGGTGAGTACTCAGAACAGCAAGACTCCAGATGCCGAATGGTCAGCTGCGATGACAAGCATGGCCGAGCAGTCACTTGCGAAATACCGCAGTCTGGTTGAACATCCTGCGTTTCTGGCGTACTTCGACCATGCCACTCCGATCAGTGAAATCGAATCCCTGCCGATCGGCTCCCGCCCCGCCCGTCGCAGCCAACGCGAATCACTCGCCGACCTTCGTGCCATCCCCTGGACATTCGCCTGGACACAGTCGCGGCATCTCCTTCCGGCTTGGTTTGGTTTCGGAACAGCGGTGAGACAGTTCTTCGACGACAACGATCAAGACTGGTCGCTGTTGCGAGAAATGTACGAGCAGTGGCCCATGTTCCGTGCTCTGGTCGACAACGCCGAACTCGCACTCGCCAAAGCCGATATGAAGATCGCCCACAATTACGCTCAACTGATGCACGAGTCCGGGGCGGAAGAACTCTGGGAGATGATCTCCTCAGAATACGAATGCAGTTGTGCAGCCGTACTGATTATCGCCGACCAACACGAACTCCTCGCCGGCACAGAGTGGCTCCGGCAATCCATTCACAACAGAAACCCCTACGTCGATCCGCTGAACCTGGCGCAAATCGCACTGTTGGGAAAACGCCGCTCCTCTGATGACGACCACGAGTTGAAAGACCTCTTGCGTCTCTCGATTCAAGGCATCGCGTCCGGACTACGAACTACAGGGTAACTCTGTAGCGAATCGCCCAAGTTGAGGCGATCAGATGACTCGCAGCCATGCAGAACCAACGCGCCGAGGTTCATTCAAATCAGCAAGGTCATCAATACGCATCTACTTGGAGGTGAGACTCCATATCACCACATTCGATTCGGCGAAGTGGAAGCCTGACTCTTGGTGTGGAGAGAATTACAGATGAGAACTGAATTAACATGGCTCTGGCAAGTATTCGCCGAGTCGCTCCAGTTAGAGAACTCTTCTTCGCTGATGAACACAAGGTGTAAGCGACACCCATCAGTGGGGCGACTCGTGATTTCATAAGGTCTCCACTGGATTCCCACGGATCGATTCTCAAGAGATAACCACAGGAGATGATGCGAATTCGCTTGTAACTCACGATCTCCTAAATCCAGCGGGCTTGGCCAGACACATTCATTCTTCAAACAGATCTGGAGCAGATAATCCATGCGTCTGATCCTGTCAGAAACCCAGTGCTCCGACATCTTTTAGAAAGATTCTGTCAGTCGCGTAACGTGGATTGTGGGGGCAGATTGCGCCGTCGAAATTCGGTCACAAACGGCGATGGTGTTCAGGTCGTGAAAGCCGACCATCTCGCGCCATCAATGTGACGATCCTGGTCAGCCGCTCTCATTCGCTTACACGATAACAAAAAACCACGGCTCCCCTTCAGGGTCGATCCGTCTGTCACACGTGGTGTACCGAAATGCCTCAGTGTCAACCGGTGGCCTGAAGACAGATCGGAGTTTTTTTGATCGATTTTCCAGAATCTGACGACACGTTGGAAACACGCAAACTAGCTTTGAGATACGGAATCTTAAAAGCGGATGCGGGTTCAGTCTGCAACGAGTTTTCGTGCACATCACATCTCAAAAAAATCTGTTCCGGTCTGCAAAGGACCACTCCTTCAACTCTTGGAGGCTTGCGTGAACGCATTCCACGGTCACCTGAACCCATCTTTAACTCATCCTTACGTCCGTGCGACGTGCCTCTTCGCCGCGAGTGCCTTGCTGGCTCTGATTGTCCAGCCGGCGGCTTATGCGCAGGAAGAAGAGACTCCACCCGTGATCATTCGAGTGGAAGAGGACTGGGAACTCGCTGTTGCTGCCCCTGATGCCGAGGCCGACGTCCCGCAGATCGTCTGCGTCTTCGGCCCGGCGGATCCTGACACCGACACGCATGCGGTGTTTGAGCTGAACCATGCCTCGCTGCCGAGCTTCTCTGATGGAGGCATGCAGTTGCAGTGCTGGTGGTATAACTATGTGCTGGCATACAGGAATCATGAACACCATGGAGAGATGGAAGCCTCGGTTGACTATGTCACCTATACAACGGTAACGGAATTACACGACGATCACCTTCATCTTGAAATCGTCAATGGGAATTCCATTACGTGGGGCACCTTTGGTGGAGGCAGCAGTCTGAGAATCCTCCTCAACACCTGGCGAGAAAACCTCAACAACTACGACGCCGACCACTCGATCGAGCACTCGCGGGTGGCGTTCGGGGCGAACCGGGTGAATCGCTTCGTCCGTCGGGAGGTCCGCTTCTACACGGCAGACGGACTCCACGAGACGATTGAGGAAGACGCATACGTTCACCAACTCGTGGTGGACAATGTCGGTGAGGGACCTGCCGAATAGTGGCCAAGCCGGTCACGTTCGCGTCACGTCGTTGTGAGAGACTGCGCGCGCTCAGTGATCGAGATTCCAAGCGTCATCGTACTAACGTTCTGCTGCTCAACTGTGAGGAAGCGACCGATGAGACAATACATCAAGACTCAAGAGTTTCCTGATTCATCGCACAAACGACGCGGAGCGATCTTCGCGCTGGCGGCAGTGTTGCTGATCGTAATTCTCGGATTCACAGCCTTCACGGTGGACACGGGCTATATCACGCTGACGAAGGCTCAACTTCAGAATACCTCCGATGCGGCTGCACTCTCGGCTCTGATTGAGATCGCAGAGGGACATGGTCCCGGTTCCGGCTTGACCGATGTGCAGGTGTTGGCCAATGCCCGACAGGCTGCTGCGGATGTCGCCGCTGAGAATCGTGCGGGCGATGTCACGTCCGTGTACGCGGACTCGGTTCGGGACGTTCGTCTGGGACAGTACACGTGGAACGAGGCCACATCACAGTGGGATCAACTCTGGGGGACGGCTCCCTACAACATGGTCGAGGTGACACTCCACCGTGACCAAACAGCCAGCACAAACGGCGATCGTCCGCTTGACCTCATGTTCGCCCCCGTCATCGGGAGCGAGCAGGCGACGGTGAAGGTCGACTCCGTTGCTGTGCTTCAACCCGGATCGGGCTTCCAGGGCGGAGGCGATGACGACGACTCGTGCAACCCACAGGTCCTGCCGATCGCACTCGACATCGAGACCTGGACCGACCTCATGAATGGGATCGGCGACGATGACTACACCTACAACGAGAGTACAGGAGCCGTGACCAGTGGTGGTGACGGCATCGTCGAAGCCAGCCTGTATCCCAATGGGAATCAGGCGCTGCCACCGGGAAACCGCGGCACTGTCGACATTGGCTCCAACAACAACAGTACGGCCGACATCAGCCGTCAGATTCTCTACGGCCTCAACGCCGATGACCTGTCGTACTTTGGTGGCAAAATCGAATTCGACGCCAACGGAGAGTTGGAGTTGAATGGCGACACCGGGCTGAGTGCCGGCATCAAGGACGAACTGGAAACCATCAAAGGAGAACCACGAGCCATTCCCATTTTCACTTCCGTCTCCGGTCCAGGCAACAACGCGATGTACACGATCGTGAAGTTCGTCGGCATTCGCATCATGTATGTCAAACTGACGGGCAAGCCCTCCGGCAAGAAGGTCATTATTCAACCGGCTCCCTTCGTGGACGCCTGTGTGATTCCCGGCAACCTTCCCGTGACACAGGACAGTATTTTCGCACCGTCTTCAATCATCCGCTGAGTGCCTGCTGCGGCTGATCGTCATCGTGACCGAGACTCACACCTGTTTGGGCATTCATCGCACATTGCATTCACACAGAAAGTTAGATTGATGAGACGCATTCACAACCATGTGAGCGAGGAACGCCGCGGAGCGGCGATGGTCGAAATGGCCGTCGTGCTTCCCGTATTTGTCTCCATCGTGTTTGGCATCATCGAGTTTGGGCAGGCCTTCATGGTGCTCCAACTCGTGAACAACGCCGCCCGCGAAGGGGGCAGGGAAGCCATCGTCAACGGATCCTCGAACGCCGAGGTTACGACCATCATTCAAGACGCCTTGGTCGCCACCAACGTTGACCCGGCTGATGTCACAATCGCGATCACTGTGACGGAGGACACGGGCAATCCCAGCGCGGGAAATGAAGTCGGCAATGCGAACAAACGCGATCTGTGCATCATCACCGTGAGCATCCCCTTCTCTGCCGTCTCCTTCGTGACCGGCAGCTACCTCGAAGGCGTGCCTCTGCGTGGACGCGTTGCCATGCGACACGAGTAGCAGGCACCGCATAATCGCCATTGCCTCCGCATCTTTTGTGTGAACCGACTACATTCTCCTCACGGTGACTGCCTCGCCGGATGCTGAGAGATACCGTTTCGCAACGTCCCGTGTAGCAAGAATTCATTCTGTTGACGTGTGTCATCACTCTTGAAACGGATTCTTCTCTCCCCTGAATGAAGTAGTTACCTATGCGGCCCACTGATCACGCGAAGCTGCTGCTCATCACGCTCTTGCTGCTAGTGCCTCACTTTCTGTGTGACACTCCAAGTGCGGACGGGGCGCTCGTGACTGATGCCACGTCATTCTGGACGCCGATCACATACGCCGGGCCCAGCTAGCACCCATTGCGATGGAAAGGCTATTCAGTTTGGGGCACGTGAGAAATGTCGGATCTGGTTCACGATCCTCGGCTTCCGGTGAACCGACCCGCTCTTCGGTTCGTTGCGAAAGAGAAGGGTCGCCTATCGATGGGAAGTTCATTCTGGGGACATGACTGTCTCCAGCTCTCCGCCACGGAGATTCGGAGTTTCACATGAGCAACGCAGTCGGGCGATTTCGTTCCGCAACAGGATGGCTGATGTCTCCAACTCGAATGTTGGTCGATCGGCTGAAAGGAGACAAACCGCAGAGGCGTACAAAGGTTCTTCTAAGATTCAGCAAGACCTGCTTCTACCTCAGGGCCTACGCATCAAATTCTGGACGGAACTGCTGAGTGGACGGTAAGTTCGGAGTTCTGCGGCGGCGCGCGGAATGCGGCAAAGTCGCGGCGCGGTGTTTCGGAGTCCGGAGGAACTGTCAAGCTCGCGGTCATCCGCCGTTTGGCACTCAACCTGCTCCGCCAAGACACCACCGTGAAACGTGACACCACATGCAAACGAATGAAATGTGCTCTTGATCATCACTACTTACTCCATGTCCCTCACTACGCCAAATTTGATGCGTAGGCCTTGGTCACTCGATTTGTTGGATGCGGACCGCGTCGGCGATAGCGTAGCCGTTGGCCGCGTTGGTGAGTTCGACGATGAGGGTACTGTTGGTGATGGTCACGGTTTGCAGGTCTTCCCACGTGGTGCCTCTCGGCTCTTCGTCATCCGGAGTCAGTTGCTGGTCGATGTTGACGGTTCTCAGGGACGGGCCGTCGCGGATCGTGTAGGGAGCATCCGTGGCCCGGTTGGCGTGGGCTGTCCAGGTCGTCAAGACGCGATACGTGCCAGGGGTGAGACCGGTGAATGTCCACGTGGCCGCGTTGGCCCCGGTGCCTGCTGCGCGATTGCGGAGGACGTCCTTACGACCGTAGCCCATCGGCGAGGGTTGCCAGCCAGCCGTGGTGCTGATGCCCGTGTCGCCATTGCCGAGGACTAAGGCCTCAGGAGCAGCGGGCGGCGGGGATATCACAGAGAGTTCGTAGTCTTCGACTTCGCCGTTAGGAACGAGGCCGAAGTAGGAGTAGCCGGCTGTCTCGGTGAGGCGGAAGCGGGCGATCGGTGCTGCGACCGAACTGCCGGGGGCCGTGATGCTGAGCACGTTCGGTCCGTTGCTCGCGGTGACATCGGTGAAGACCTGCTCGCCCGCATCGTCCCAGACGCCGTCGCCGTTGAAGTCGACCCAGCCGTTGATGACCGCGGCACTGGGAACGGTAGCCGTGACGGTCACATTGACCGGCGTGTCCAACAACAGGCTGCCGCCGCTGACCACGACGCCGTCCTCGTCGGCTCCATTGGTCACATCGTCGCCGGTGGCATTCGCTGTGGGCTGACCATCGGCTTCGGCGTCGGGGGCGGCTCCGAGGAAGATCGTGTTGCCGGTGATGACATGCCGCGCGCCATTGTTGGCCAGCGTGGTCGGGAACGTGGCGGAGTCGGGCGCATCGCCGAAGTCCAGACTGGTCAGTGCGAGTGTGACGCCAAAGTTGATCGACAACGGCACGGTGTCGTTGAAGTTCACACTGCCATCGCCATCGCCATCGCCCGGTCCATAGATGGGTCCGCCGGTGACGCCGAAGTTGATCGACAGCGGCACGGTGTCATTGAAGTTGACCGACCCATCGCCATCCAGATCCCCGGCCAGCTTGTGGAACTCAAAGATGTGCGGCTGAGCCAGGTTCGTGGTGGTCGCCGTCGCCGGCAACTCAGCCGTGTACCGCCCATCCGTCAGCGACACATCCGGATTGCCACCGGGACCATCCGAGAACACCCACGTCACTGCCGTCGTGCCATTGTTGAGCAACGTCGCATGACTCAAATCCACCGGCAACCCCGTCGTATGATTAAACACACTCAAATCCGTCGCCGAAGACACAGTCACGGGCTTATCGAAGGTGAAGGTCAACTCGCGAATCCCGGAGCGGTTGGCATTGCCGTTGTTGAGGGTTGTTGCGGTGACGATTGGAGCGGCAGTGATTGTAAAGGAGTCGATGACCGCTCCGTCATCGGCTGCAACGTAACTGACAGTCAATTGTGTCTGAGTCACGTCAATGCGGGCGAAGCCGTCCTCCATCACGGGGATCATCTCTGTGGTGTAGCCGGAAGCCACGAAGGGGAACTGGCTGTAATCGCCGGGACGCTGCGAACGTCCGCCAGCACCGGAAACCAATTGGACGAGTCCGGCCCCTTTTTCGTAATCCTTGTCGGTATCAAGCACGAAGTCGGCCACGCCACCCGTTTGACCGAGCAGCGGATACGTCCAACTGTATGTGTGTGAATGGCCCACCAGGAACATGTCGGCCCCGACCGCACGCAGTCTTGAAACAACCTGTTGATAGTAATTCTGACCAGGGTGCTCGCTCTTATCGGGCACACCGGCAACTGGGTGATGACCAAATACCAGATTCCAGGTCGCTGTGCTGGCGGCCAGGTCCGCCTCAAGCCAATCTAACTGTGCGTCAAGTCGCGAGGCGTCATCGAGGCTGTTCGTATCGAACGTCACAAAGTGAACGTCTCCGTAGTCGAACGAGTAATTGTGCTGTGGCGTTTCCCCGATTGGCTCGGCAGGAGCGGTTACGCCGGCAACAGGGATGGGAGAAGAGAAGTTCTGTTCGCTGGGGAGACCGTTTGATGTGCCGGCGTCATGGTTGCCGAATCCAACGTAGTCCACATGGGTGGCGATCCAAGCGGCTGCTTCCGGATTAATGGTCGGGTCAAACCTCGCGTCGGATTCGGAGTGTGATCCTGAGTTGTAGATATTGTCGCCTAAGAGCAATGAGAACGCGACATCCACGCTGGGCGAAGCATCCAGGAGGTTGATCCGATTCTGCACATCACGGAAGTTGGCGATTGACGAGATGCCGGCTGAGTCACCGTATGCAGCGAAAGTGAATGATGACAGGTCACCGATAGGCAAGCGTGTATGGAATGTGTCCTGGTAGGTCGTCAGTAGCACCGCGTCGCCGCGCCAATGCTGGACGCGATACTCGTAATCGGTATCGAAGTCCAGACCATCAATTTCAGCCGAGTGAATCACGCGACTTTGTACGCCAGTGTTCTGAGTGGTGATTGGTCCAGCTGCGGTCCATGCGAGTGCCCCGACCAGCCGATACTCGACGGTAAAGGAATCATTGCCGGTCATCCCGGTCGGGATCGTCTGCCAGAGGATCTCGATCTGATCGTCCTCGCTACCGACATAGCCATCGAGGGGGGCGTCCCCCAGCTGCAATCGAGGATTATGCTTGACTTCGAGTTCCTGTTGCTGGAACGAGGAACCATCCCATTCGACATGTAAGACCGCAGGAGTTGAAGCCACCTTGTCGAAAGACTCAGCCACGCGACTGCCAGTCCCGGTCACAATCAACGCCAGAGAATTGTCGAGTTCCCATCCCGGACGATCGATGATTTCCTGGATGACCGACGAGAGATTGGGTGTCTGCTGATTGACCCCGGCCTCTCCAATGGTGTTCCAATCCGGCGGGTTCCAGGCGACGAAGGCAGACGTTGTCGGTCTCGAGCTGATGTCGGACGTGCTTGAGGAGAACGTCAGCGCATCATCGGCATCTTGAGCGGCAATCTGCAGAGAAGCGGTCCCCGTGCTAACTTCATCTGTGAGGAACTGGACGTAGGCGTTGGTAATGGTCACGCCCTGCGGGATGGCCAAGTGGTTAAACCGCATGCCGACAGTTTGCACATTGCCAGCGTCTTCGGTCAGCTCGAGGTCGGTACTGTTGAGATTGACCCCGCCGCCGCTGTTCTCTTCGGCGTCATCGGTGCTGGACGCGATCGGGGTATCTTCAATGGTGTTGATTTCATAGTCAATGTGTAAGAGGGGAGCTGCGGACGGTTCGCCGTTGTAGGATTCGGCAGCTCGACGGCCGGTGCCTGTTGTTATCAAAATCAGCGAGTTGTCGACGGTCCAGCCCTGTCGATTCACGATCTCTTGGATAATGGTTGAGAGGTCTGGTGTTCGCTGATCGAGTCCGGCCTGGTTGACGGTGTTCCACGCAGGAGGAGCCCAGGAGACTGACGCCGATGTGGTTGGTCGAGAAGAGACATTCGATGCCGAGGTTGAAAAGGCGTTCGCGCTATCACTCGCCTGACCGACGATCGTCAACGAGGAGCCGCCGGTGCTGAGTTCATCGACCTCAAACTGAACGTACGCATTGAGGATCGTCGCCCCATTGGGAACGCTGATGTTGTTAAACCGCATGCCAACGGTTTGAGCGATCCCGCCGTCCTCGGTCAATTCCAGGTCAGTACTCGTGAGATTCACCGCACCAACATTGTTCTCTTCGGCGTCGTCGGTGGACGCACTCACACGAACGTCTTCCGAGAGTTGTACCGCACTCAGCATCACCCGAGCCTCATACGGCTCGATCCGCAAGATCACTCCCCTGCGAGCGCGACGATGATCATGGGAGGTGTACAAAACCGTATTCAACCAACGAAGCCAGGCAGTCGAGAGCATTGAGCGAGACTCACTCTTGTGCAAAGCTGTCGCGATCGGAAAGGACCATCCCCTTCACATCGAACCCAGCCATCCCCGAGAATTCGACCGCACATCGTTTGACAGTCAGTGAAGTCCCTGCACGACTCTTAAAAGCGTCAGGTGAATCACCACATCTTGATCCGGTTTTCGATCGGCCCACTTTCCTACTCTGTGCCAGCCGCGATCACCTCTGGATCGATGACGTTCAGATAGTGTCCATGGTCGGCTGTGACAATCAGGACAGTCTCTTTCCAGTTGCTGTGTTCTTCAACCCAGTCTGTGATGACTTTGATGGCGTCGTCTCCACTTTTCACTGCACCAATGGATGTGTCCAAGTTTGTGTCGTGATTCGCCCAGTCGACGTCACCCGACTCCACCATCAGCCAGAAACCGTTGTCGTTAGCACTGAGCACTTCCAATGCAGCTGTGGTTAACTCGGACAACGTTGGATTCTCGGTGAGATCGGCAGAGGTATAGACCTCAGCCTCGTCCTTCTTTCCGGCAGCAGGTTGATAGTCGCCGTCAGCTGTACGATACGGCAGGTGTCCCTCATAGTCGCCAACACCGTAGACGCCGAGTAGCCGTGTTCCATTCTCTCGCGCCTGGCTGGCTGCCTCGGCGATTTGCTGTGAGCCATCTGTTCCTGGAGTCCTGACCGCAACAGTGTAGCGGCCGCCGCTTTTGACATCGGCCTGATGAATACTTTCCGAAGTGATGTAGGCAAGTCCTGGAATGAAATTGCTGCCTTGTCTCTCACTCGTGGCTGACTTCTCAAAAAACCCATACCCGCCTCCGAGGACGACGTCCAAACCGGAGAGCGGGGTCTCCGGATGAGAGATCGAGGGTTGACCAAGCATGTCTCGTGCGAGGTCCTGAAAGTCATGCCTCGCGACGTTATGAGCATAGGCCGCTGCGGGAGTCGCATGGGTCATGGGCACGGAACTCACTGCACCGACGGCATAGCCACGTTCTTGGGCCAAATGAGCAATGGCCGTGACTGGTGCCCCTGTGGCATCGACGTTGATCGCGTTCTTGTAGCTCTTGACTCCGGAGGTCATGGCCATCGCCGTGTTGGCCGAGTCAGGATAGGCGTGCTCACCGAAACCATTGGTATAATTCCCGATGATATACTTGTTGTCCGACCCAGTCGTCCAAGGGTTGGGGCCAGCCTTTTCAGCGTTGTATCCGCTACGAATTTTGCCACCGGGATTCAAGACCATTTGTTGGTCGACATCGACTTCGGTCTCATCGTTGTGAGGTGAGGTGACCATATAGCTATATTGCGTTGTGCCATCGGCATTGTAGTCGAGAAAGTGCAGACCGATTCCACGGCCTTCTGTGTATGGCACCTCGCCGGTGAAATAGATGGCAGCCGCCTGAGTCGTCTGCCAGTCCATACCGTCAAATACAACCAAGATAATGTGCTTCTTGCCGGCAAGCAGAGCGGCTCGCTGAAGATCGGCAAGATTCGTTTGGTCGAGGTATTCGGCTCCTGGGTTCACCGAATTCTCCGGCAGGTAGCCATAGATGGCTCGCAACTTGTCTTCGCTGCGATAAGGACTGTTCTCACCCGTATAGGATTTCAAGTCGATCCCATCACCAGCACTCTTTGTGCCGAATGTATAAACTGGAATCAGCCTGAGCGAGTGGCTTGTCCAGTCGGAGTAGTTGGCCGGATCAGGCCCCCAATGTGCGACGGGTGAACGGTCATGGAGCACTGCTTCATTTTGAATTTCGCGAATGTGATCTCCGGCAGATGCCGACATCGCCAAAAGCAACACGACAAAACCAGGCAGACGTTTAGACATGATTATTCGGTCAAATGGAGATTGGAGAACGTAGTACGAGAGCGAGTCGTCGGCAGATCAGGTTCTGCTTTACCACTGCAAGTCTGCGGGAAAGAAGTTGGAGACGAGTTGTTCGTACTCCGGGAGCAGGCGATTCAGATCGGGGCGATCGTGGGCTTTCGTGTACAAATCATAGGGATTGAACCGTCGAACCCAGTTGAACATCTCACGGTCCTCATCGTTCATCAAGTACTCATAATCCCTTTCCCGATGACAGGCATAAAACGAGTGGTATCGGATGATGTACTGAGCCGGCCGCGGCAGGTAGTCCTTGGTGACGTGATACATGTATTCATCATGACCCCAGGACAGCATCACGTTGTCGAGGCCACAGCCTGATTCATAGATGCCATCAGGTGTCTGATACTCGGGCACATTACTGTCCGGGTTGTCGGAGAAGAATTCCGGAAAGACGATCTTAGAGGAATACTGACAACCGACTGGAAACGTATCTCCGACGACGGCCCATTGAGGCTCGCCGAAGAGACACAACACTTTCCCCAGGTCGTGAATCAGTCCGGTCAGCACAAACCAATCCGGATGGCCGTCTGCCCGGACTTGCTCCGCCGTTTGAATCGCGTGCTCGATCTGCGGCAGCTCTGTATCGGGATCGCTGTCATCGATGATTTCATCAAGACGCCGAATCGCGTCCCAAATTCCCATCCGGCAATTTCGCAGAGGGAGATACTTCTGACGAACTTCCTGGTTGAACGCGACCGTCTGTAGAAGGTGGTTTTGTCGATAAAATTCACGGACCTTTGGGCACGTGTTCTCGCTGTAGTCTCGGAATGCCTCGTCATCCGCATCCACAGTGGTTTCTGGATCCGGATACCTCCTCCGAACATCATCATCCCAGTCATCGAGACTTGCCAGTGGCGAGTGATTCTGGACCGAAACGGTGGGTGTCAACTCATCATCCATTCTGTTCTCTCAATTCGCGTTAGTCCCCATTTGCATCTCGCGGACACAATGTCGCGTGATCGTAGTGTCGGAATCCTGAGAAATTAAGACATCCGGCCCAGGTCACCAATCAACAGAATCCGTCATGCGGCCTACCGCTCCTTGAGTTCAACAGTGATCTCGTTGTCGTCATCTGTCACCTCGAACTTCATATCCGCGGGGACATAAATTTTCTTGCCTGCGAACCAGGCTGCTGATTCCGCATCGTCGTTCTCGCGAAGTTTTTCGGGGTCAGGTGAATAGTATTCAACGGTGTGCATTCCTATGACCGCACCGTCACCATCCTCGTAGGTACTGAGAGTAAATTCTCCGTCGGAATTGATAATCCCGACGGCTGGACGGCCTGTTGCCTCGGTCGTGTCCTCGATGGCCTGAGGATTAAACATGACCTTGCCGCCAGGAACCGTCTCACCATTCAGAACGACCTTTCCAGTGACGTATGCCATTTCCGGCGCGTCGCCACCGCAGCCTGAGGCGAACATCGTGACCACGCATGTTAAGAGGCCAATTCGATACTCCATATCGCGAATCATGCAGGCACCTTTTTGTCAAAAGTCAGAAGGATGTGTTAAGTGATTTCAAGTGGACGAGTGCCCAAAGCAAGAATGTGACCCACACGCGATCGCGTGTGGGCCACGGTCATGGACACGCAGTTGGTCGCTCAGAATTCACCTAGCACTTCGCCATCATTCCGAGAACCCAATTTCTGCCAGGTTCCCCACTCAGAGCGAGCGGGGGGAGGTACCGGGCAACTGGAGTCGTTGGATGAGCATCCAAATCGCGAGTCGATATTCTCGCTGATGAAATGCACAGAGCCATCAGCAAACACGAAATGAGCCCCGCCCGTATGGAAGCTGAAGAAGCTGTCATCATCAGCACGAGCATTCAGTGGTGACCGACGGTCAGTCTTGGCCGCCACTTGCTCGTCCTGACCGCCTGATCCGGCCCAGATCGGGAAGTCCCGGTCGTTCTGGCCGGCACTTGCGGCACCAATGGGGGTTGTCAGCAAGGGATCAACGTCGATGGCGTTGTAAGCGGAGGATTCACCGAGGCAAATGGTGTTGCTTGTTCCGTCACTGACATCTCGGATACGGATTGCAGCGGCGGTCGGATTGGGATTGCCAGCCGTTGCCACCGCGTCGCTCGGCTTGTTGAACATGCCATCACCCCAGTCGTCATTGCCGGCGCACGCTTTGTAGTCACTCTTGCCGGCACCGACAGTACTTGCCAAACCGTTACCGTCCGCCGTGGCAGTTGAAGGCAGAATCGAACTCGGGCAGGAGAATACGGAGAGCACGGTCCCTTCCACATCCGGACGGACCACACCACCGTTAGAAACCGGCCAGTAGCCTGTCGGGTTTGGACAGATCGACTTGGGGCAATCATTTTGCGTGATATCGATCAGGTTGTACAAGTTGGCCTGATCCATATAGGGCAACAGGCGAGCCCCCCAACCATAGTCGTGATCATCCCAGCCGGTCAAAAGTGGGAACGTCAGGAAGACATCATGGTAGTTGTGCAAGGCCAACCCCATTTGCTTCATGTTGTTCTTGCACTGCGTGCGCCGTGCAGCCTCTCGTGCCTGTTGAACGGCTGGCAGCAGCAAGGCAATCAGGATCGCAATGATCGCGATCACTACCAGCAATTCGATGAGTGTAAATCCTCGAGATCTCTCGCGACACTTCAACATCAGCAACCTCCAAATCTAGAAAAGGGTTAAAAGTGCGGCCTCGATGTGAGAATCCGCGTCTCACTCTCCATCGACAGTGACTCTTTCGGTACCGGCCATCTCAACCGAGCCGCTCTGCTTGGGACCGGTTGTGTTTGAGGTCGGCTCGACCGGGACAAGTGATTGATCGGTCATGCTGTTTGTTGGGGACTCCATCGGCGTCCCCTGTAACAGTGACGCAAAATCCAAGTGATCCTCCCATTCAAGAATGGGGATATTCCAAGTCGGGTTGGGAAGTGGCTCGTGAAGCGCCACGAGCCATGGTGCGTGACGCCAAGTCCGATCGTAAGCACCAAGATCAATTTTGGGATCAACCAGCAACTGTGGCTTTCGTCCATTCATTGACACAAGATCGAAACACCTGATCTCCATGTTCGGATGCCCATCCTGTTTGAGTTCCTCCTTCAGGAACAAAGCGAAATCGTGCACCATATGCGGATGCTTGCCGAATTTTGCGACCTGTCTTTCTGTCAGGAATGGACGAAGGTCAATCACCATGGTCTCACCGGTGCGAGGATCAGTGGCGTAGTACCGAATGGCGGACTGCTTCCCGCGGAGCATCATGTGCCAGGCAAACCGGTGTCCCTCTTCCGTCCAACTCGCCGACCCCGGGTACAAATAGTGCCGGAAGGGAAGGACCAACTGAAGTACAACGTAGGTGCCCAAAACAGCTACACCCAGGCGTCGTCGACGCGTCCAACCGGTCCATTCACTCGTTGTCAACACCGGCTGCAAGCGAACACCGCTCAGGGTCAGCCAGAAGAAATTCAAGACTCGTCGCGGCCAATTCGGCTCGAAGAACAGGGTCGTCGCAAAAAGCATGAACCAAGGGAAGTATCCGATATCGAACAATACAGAATTCATGCAGTGGAAGAACACCACCGAAATGAACGCGAGCACGCGAGTTCTCTTCCACAACAGCAACGGCACGACCACGAGATCGAAGATAAGCCCACCATAATTGAAAAACCAGACGGCCCAATCTTCTCCGAAATACTGACCGAAGTACGACACGCGATCAGCACGTTGAAGCAGCGCGATCCGCATTGGCTGACATCGCAACCAGTCAGGATTCAGTTTCGCTAAGCCACCGTAGAAGTACGGAATTCCGATCTGCAGCCGCAACAACCAGAGAGACCACCGCGGTGCCGTCTGCGATCTCAAGTGAGGCCGCATCCATGCATCCACTGAGAACGCGTGATGAGCTGGCACGAAGGCCATCAACAGGCTAATCAAACTCGTCAAGTAGTAGTGGTTAAGGTAGTAGGCCTGCTCGATCAAAAACTGGTAGGTGAACAACAGCGAGAAAAGCAGGCAGCTGATCCTGTAGTGCAGGCCAACCATGATGAAGAAAGCCAGGATCCCCATCGTGTAGAACACGAGATACATCCCTGGCCCTGGAAGCGGTCGAACCCAGTCAAACCAATACCAGGTGAAGTGAAATACGGGATCAATGTAATCCAATCGAATCACATCCAGGCTGAAGCACTTCCAGACGTGCCACAACATCACGATCCCAAAAGCGATTCTGAACAACACGATTGACGAGATGTCAATCGGTTCGAACAGTCGCCGCAACAATCGCTGTGAGTTGGCTGGTTGAGACATGAGAAGCAGCCCGACCATAAAAGCTCCGGTGAGAGAAGCTTGATGGAGGATGCAGGAATAACAAATCAGGATGAAAATGCAATGACCAATGTGCCATAATGTCAAATATAAGGAATAATGATTTTGAATATGTCTTTACATTTTGAGTTTCGAGCCTATCGTGAAAGCATCTTGAACCGACGATGCCTTTGATTTGCTGCCGAAATTTCCAGACAAGAGTCCTTGTGTCGACACCTGCTATGCCATTGCCTCAGCAACCCAAGCACAAACAGATCTTCGAGACACTCCTTGACGAGATTCAGTCCGGTCTCTATTCCGCGGGGGATCAGATGCCGACAGAAGTCCAGTTGATGTCTCGCTTTGATGTCTCACGTCCGACGGTGACGCGAGCGGTCCAAGAGCTTGTACGGCTCGAATTCGTTGTCCGCCGAGTCGGGGCTGGAACCTTCATCCGACCACGTCCGTCAACCGGACGAAAGATGTTCGGCTTGCTTGTCCCCGAGCTCGGCGACTCAGAAATCTTTGAGCCAATCTGCGGACATATCGCTCGGGTCATCCAGCGAGCAGGCCACGGTCTCCAGTGGGGGGATGGAAGCCGTCAGGGTCCTCACCGCCTTCAAGCCTCAGCGGCAACGGAAGCCTGTCGAGGTTTCATCGAATCGGGCGTCTCTGGTGTCTTCTTTGCACCATTTGTGATGCCAGCTCACGATGAAGATCCCAACCCCGTGGTGATTAGGAGTCTGCAATCGGCAGGAGTCGAAGTTGTCCTCATTGATCGTGACATCGTTCCTTTCCCAGAACGCAGCGAACATGATTTGGTCACAGTTGACCACCTGCGTGGGCAAGCCAGGGTGACGAACTACCTTCTCGGCTTGGGGCATCGGAGACTCTCCTTTTGGACTTGGGAAGACTCGACCGACACCATGCAACTGCGCGGAGCGGGCATCCAGCGTGCGATGGCTCAGTCAGGGATCGATTTCGATCCCCATTGCGTCCAATCATGTAACCCGGACGATCAAGAGGAAGTCCAGCGATTGCTGGCAACTCATCAATCGACCGCCATCATGTGTGAGAACGATGTCTTCGCAGCACATCTCTTGAGGACATTGGACGCCCTCCAGATTTGCGTCCCGGACGACATTTCGGTTGTCGGGTATGACGATGTTAACTATTGCTCTTTTCTGCGAGTGTCGCTGACAACCGTGTCGCAACCGTGTGAGCAATTGGGGCGCACCGCAGCACAGGTCATGCTTGATAGAGTCGCACACCCGGAGTTGTCGCCGCGCGAGGTTTTGTTGACACCAAAGTTGGTGATTCGAGATTCGACTTCCGCGCCTGCCAGTGCTCCTACTGCGGCAATCGAATAAGTGTAGCGTCCATAGCGGCGGACAAGACTGGAATCATAGACCCTTCAACGTCCAAACGCCGCTACACCAAAGTGCCCGTGGCACTAAGGATGAGGATTGCTCGGCAGCTGCGTCGATTCCAAGGGGAGTCTCGTTACCAGCGGATTGAAGTCGAAGTGCTCGCCCACACTGCTCTTTTTCCTTCGTCGCGATGGAGATGAACTTCCGTCAAATCGTGTGCCACGAACTGCTTTGGATGTCCCAAACCGTTTCGTAAGATAATGTCGGCCGGTTACGTCTTGTTGCGGCCGCGGCTTGGGGAACCGTGGCAGTGTCTCGATCAGGTCTTGTTCCCAGGCCCACGAGAGGACCGCGCGGAAGTGCTCACGGGCTTTGTTGGCTGTGCATCATGGATTGGTTCCCTTTTCCACAACAGCCTGTTGGTACACCGAATCCAGATATTCTCGAATCGCCGTCCGAGTCAGTTCCTCAATCGGAGTGTCGCTCCCCCATTGCTTCCACTTGTGCAGCGTCGTGAGATACTTGTCACGAGTTCCTTGCGACAGATTTCTGACACGCACATAACAATTGCAGACAGCGACTAACCTCGTGAACGCTCGGGGCTCGACAAATTACCGAGCGGGAGCCGAAATCCTAGCCGACCTGCGCGAGGCTGTCGGTGGTGAGAAGGGCGAAGCGATGACGCGGCAGCACGCGATCCATCTTGTCAGATCACACCCAACTTTGAACCATCTGAAGAGGCCAAGGTGACAACGACGGGTGGCACCATCCCCCGATCAATCTCGCCACTTGTCGAGGTGAGCTGCGACAAACTCGTCATCCGTGAGGTGCGGGTACGCACGACACACACGGTCAAGCTCCTCGCGTTGCCCGGGACTCATCTGCTCCTGGGGGTCGAGGCACCAGTCGCC
>JAJDEJ010000353.1 GCA_029259815.1 Planctomycetaceae bacterium
CACCTCGGGGATCGGGTCGTCGGGATTGAAATCGTTGACCCGCTCGAACGAGCCGATGTCGATGCGGGGTCCTGCCAGACCGTCGCCGTCCAGCACACGCGGTCCGCCCCGCTGGTCGGTCGTGCGGGTGATGATGTCATCGAAGGAATAGAAGATCGACAAGTCGCCGGTCACCTGAGGCGTCCCGGTGGGAGCCGCCGGCACGGTTGCAAGCGTCCCGATCTCGGTGCTGTTCAGGGCCCGTGTGAACAGGTAGAACTCGTCCATCTGTCCAGTGAACGGCCGCGCGTTGTCCGTCGTCGAGCCGACTCGGGCTCCGAGACCCCAGTCGCTGCCGATGGTTGCGTTGAGCGTCGATGGTCCGCTAAAGACGGGACTGCCATTAATGTAGACGACGACTTCATTAGCCGCCTGATCGTACGTCGCCGCGTAGTGGAACCACGTATCGAAAGAGAAGCTACTGCCGACGAAGTTGATGATATCGTCGCCCGAGTCGTCACGCAGCAAAAAGCGGACGGTATTGTTGCTCCGCAACTCGACATGCGTGATGAATTCTCCGCTGCCAGTCTGGCTGGCAAATATCTCATGGTGATTTCCGGTGTCTGCGACATTCACCCACGCGGCGACCGTAAACCCAGTGGTGGGGATCTCACCGGGCGAGATTTGCTCGAGGTCGACGGCGATGTAGTCATCCGCCGTGTTGCCCACGCCACCGGGGAAGTCGGCCCCTGCGCCGAGCAAGCCCTCGCCGGCGATCACGTCACCGACGATTGAGGCCGTGTTGCCGTTGCCCGACAGGTCGGCGACGTTGTTCTTGCCCCCATCGATCGCCACGCTGCCGGGCAGCAGCTCGTGTGTCATCGATGTCCCGCCGTTGTCAGCCAGGGTGTCGAGTTTGGGATCGATCGGGCTGCTCACCGTCCCCACGAAGTCATCGCCGCCAAAGCCGCTCGCCCCGCCATCCGCCTTGCCAATCAGATTGAAGCCGCCCGACATGAAACTCCCGGACACGTCCGTGTTCGTCGTGGTGCCCGTATTGCCGGCGACGATCGTGTTGTCGATCAGAGTGGTCCCGGCATTGTTGATGCCCGCGCCGGCCGCTGCCGTGTTGTTGGTCACCGTGCTGCGGGTGATCCTCAGCGTGGCCCCGCTCGCGTTGTGAATCCCGCCGCCCGTGTTGCCCGAGAGGGTGCTGTTATCGATGTGCAGCTCACCCGTGTTCGCAATCCCGCCGCCGGTGGCCGCGGTGTTGCCCGAGACAGTCGTGTCGACCATCCGGACCGTGCCTCCCTCGTTAAAGATCCCGCCACCCGAACCAGCCGTATCGCCGCCCGTGATGCCGATCCCCTCCAGCGTCAACACACCGCCTACCCCCACATGCAGCACCCGATCAATCCCCCCCGCGTCAATCGTTGTCAGCCCGCTGCCGGTGGAAACAAGCGACACCTCGCTGGTGATGTCCAGATCGTTGGTGCTTTCCGACTCAGCGCCCGTCAATGAAAGTAAGTAGTTATCGGGTGGCAGTTGAATCGTTTCGCGACCGTCGAGCGCATTGGCCTCCATGACGGCAGCCCGCAGGCTGGTGCGTCCTAACGAGTCTTCCGCGACACCGTCCCCCGGAGCCGCATCGACCGAATCCACGTTCGTATTCACCACAAAGACGTTTTCCAGCTCAATGACCGCATGACGAATTGCCTCGATCTTCCAGGAATAAGTCACATGAATTCGGCCATCATCGGTCTGAATCAGCGTGGGGTAGGAAAACTGGCCAGGCGTGTCCTCAAGCACAGCCACCTCATCCCAGTCAATGCCATCATGGGATAAGGCGACGACCAGCGGCGTGCGTCCTGTAGTCACGGGATTATAGGCGAGTGCGAACCGTCCGTCAGACAACGTGGTGGCATCAATCCCTGAACTTGGATTCGGCAACCCGGTTGATTCGAGTGCGGACCAGGTCTGGCCATTGTCGTCCGACCAGGTCTGCACAATGACGTCCTCCCGAGAACGGGCGAGCGCCTGCAGGCGACCATCCGGATGCACAAGAATTGTTGGCTGAATGGCGTTGAATCCGTTGCTGTCAACGGGGCCGACTTTCTGCCAGGTCTGGCCATTGTCGTTCGAGATTTCGAAATGAACCTGCCAGACGGGGACCGGTTCGTCCGACTCCGTGCTGCTGGGACTGATGATCGTACCGTCGGCCAGTTGAACAGGAGGATTTTTGATCGGCCCCAGAATGGGATCCGGCAGTCGAACGGAGTCGCTCCATGTCACGCCACCGTCAGTCGATGTCATCTGCCGTCCCCACCATGTTCTTGGTGTGGGACCGACCTTATAAAAGAGATGGAGCACACCATCAGCTGACTGGAAGAGGACCGGATTCCAGGTCGCGTAATCCTGAGTTTCATCTTCCGCACCAGTCGCCACCTCCTCCGGTGTTGACCATTGTTGCCCATCAAAACGTGAGATCCAGATTCCCGTATCGGGATTGCTTTCTCCAGTTCCACCGAACCAGGCTGCGACCAGTTCTCCATCACCGAGATCAACGATCGTCGACCCGTGTGCATGTGGCGTCGGCCAATTCTCCAGAGGATGGATGAACTCACTGACGACGACACTTGCGGTGGCAGTGTTGCTTGCAAGCGCTTGCAAGGTGATGCTCTCAAGATTGTTGAGATCCTTGACAACCGTCAGTCCCTCCTGAGACGTCGTACGCGTCGTGTCATCGACAGTTCGCTGTTCTCCCTCCACCGGGAACGAGATTGGGTCGCTGGTCACAGCGCCGCCGATCCCATCGAGCGGAAGATTCCCGCCAGCAGCCAGCAGGACCCGTTGTTCAAGCCGTTCGATGCCGGGCTGGAACGGAATTCGACGCTGGGCTCGGTTTCGGACTCGGTGGTGACATTTGATGAGCCGAGCCGACCAGGTGGCGAATCTGCGATGCAACATGGGCCGAAGTTGTCCTGAATTGAAGAACGCGTATCAGACGATTCGAAACCCGGTCAGACTTCGTAATGATTACCGAGGAGCAGTGGGGCAAGGTCTGCGTGTTCGGCAAGACTTTTATGATATCGTGACGAATCCCAGAGTGTTCGAGAAGTATCCCTCAGTGTTCCAAGAGTATCAACCCACCCGTAGCAGTTGGCAGGGACAAAGGCTTTTCCAATGTGGGGTTGGTGCGTCGTATAATAGAAGTTTACGGAGGTCCCACTTTTCTCACCGAGGTTGAGTGATGTCATCCGCCTGCGGGGTGAGCTTGCTGGCGAGTTGGTCGCAAGTCTCTGATCCACGTGGGCGGCGGCATGCGTTGCCGGTCATGAGACCGGACGACGACGCCATCCTTTGCCGCCATGCTGACGGTCGTCGCAAGTGCTTTGTTGTGTGGCAATCGTGGTTGCAAGGCGATCGCCGAGTGGCTTCACGATTTGCCGGTTGACATCTGGCATTGGATGGGATGCACGCGGCGTTCTCCCAAACAGGATGCCTTTCGCAAGCTGCTGATGAGGCTCGATCCGGCGTGTCTGGAAGAGGTGCTCAGTCGCTGGATCGAGGAGGTGCTGAACCTCGAACTGACCAACGACGATCTGTCCGCCGTGTGCATTGACGGCAAGACCTTGTGCGGCACACTCCGATCTCATCAGCGAGCCGTGCATTTGTTGGCGGCAGTGGATCACAAGACGGGCTGCGTGCTCAGTGTCTTGCTACATGCGACACGTCGTCGCAATGTTGCTACATGCGACACGTCGTCGCAATGTTGCCACATGCGACATGCAGTCACAATCAGTGCCGCGTCGACGAGAAGACCAACGAACACAAAGCGGCCTGGCGTTGCTCAAGGCGCTGGTCCTCGAAGGCCGTGTGATCGTCGGTGAACCAACAACATCACCGCCACCTTACGCAGCTTCACCCGGAATCCCCTCCGCCTCCTACGCAAACTTGGCTACCCGAACTAAGCGTTGGCCCTGGGAGTCGAAATGCTGCCGGACCGTCTCAGTGCTAAGAACGTGGTCGACGAATGTGTTGAGGACATGTTACAATCAAGTGTTCGCGATTCTCAGATTCTCAAGCCGAATGCCTACTTCGATGTCTCGCATCGAGGACTCGGGCCAAGCGTGTCATCGTTTGATCTGACGTCTCCATCATCGCAATTCCTGGGGGAAAGACATGGCCCGGTTGCCAGCCAACTTTCGTTGGGTGAATTGGCATTGCGCGGTCGTATTGGTTGCCGTTACGGCAGGATGTGTGCTGTACTGGTCTTGGGGGTGGTCGATTCGCTGGGAAATTGGGGATCAGCCGACCAGTCTCTCACAGTCAGTCGCGGGAGATCGTGCAAAGGAGGCTTCTGTCCCAGAAGTGCCGGCTGATATTCGGAAAGCCTGTCACGAACTCGTCCGTCGTTACTCTGGTCCTGCGGCCGAAACGCATGAGGAAGAGGAAGACGATGAGCCCCCCCTAATGGCTCTTGCTTCGCAAGTCGACAACCAAGCAGATGTCTCCCTTAAGTTCGAGCGAGATATTCAACCGCTTCTGGTCAATCATTGTTATCAGTGTCACGGACCTGACCGACAGGAGGCCGGGATCCAATTCGATCGCCGGGAGACGGTTTTTCGAGAGGCAGCGTCCGGAACGATTCCAGTGATCGCTGGTGATCCGATTCATTCGGAATTGCTTGCCAGAGTCACCTCAGAAGATGCATCCTTGCGAATGCCTCCAAATGCTCCGCCGCTGACTCCGGAGGATATTTTTCGATTACGACAGTGGATTTCCACGGGAGCTAATTGGCCCGAGGACGTGCAGCACTGGGCCTTCGTTAAGCCGATGGTCGTATCATCCCCTAAGCACTCCAATGTTGGTTGGTCTCGTAACGCCATCGATGATTTCGTTTCGGTGCGACGGGAGAACGAAGGGCTTCCGCACGCGCCGGAGGCCGACCGTGTGACGCTGATCCGCCGACTGTCCCTCGATCTCATTGGGTTGCCGCCGACACCGGAAGATGTCGATGAGTTTGTGGCCGACGCGGCTCCTGACGCCTACGAGCGATTGGTCGATCGCTTGCTTGCATCGCCTCATTTTGGTGAGAAATGGGCCATCCGCTGGCTCGACCTGGCTCGTTTCGCCGATACCAACGGCTTCGAGCTTGATGTTCAGCGCACAATGTGGCTGTATCGCGACTGGGTGATCGATTCGCTCAATCGAGACATGCCGTTCGATCAATTCACGGTTGAGCAGTTGGCTGGCGATCTGCTAAGCGGTGCTGCCAAGTCCCAACGGGTTGCAACAGGCTTCCTGCGGAACTCGCCCGTGGCGACGGACACCATGACGCATCGCTTCAAAATGCTCGTGGATCGGGTGAACACTCTGGGAGCCACGTGGTTCGGCATGACGTTCAGTTGTGCTCAATGTCATGACCATAAGTTCGATCCATTGACGCAGCGCGAGTACTATCAACTCTATGCCATCCTGAATAACTCAATCGACGAAGTCAGAGGATCCGTCTACGCCGGGGAAATACTCACCGCAAATTCCCCTCTCACCGGTGAGAGGGCAAAGACGCTGGTGTTGAAAGAGCGAAGAGAACCAAATGTCACGTACTTGAAAGTACGTGGCTCCGCGACCGCTGATGGCGAACAGGTTGCCCCCGGCTTGCCCAGCTTCCTGCACGTGCCCCGGTGCGGCGATGGCGACCGGCTCTCGCTGGCGTGCTGGCTGACTGACGAAAATAACCCGTTGACCGCGCGCGTCACCATCAATCGCGTGTGGGAATCGCTCTTCGGTGTCGGGCTCGTGCGCACCAGTGACGACTTCGGGATCCGAGGCGAACGTCCTTCCCATCCGCAATTGCTGGACTGGCTCGCTGTCGAGTTTCAACGGACCGGCTGGAGCAACAAGCAGATGATCCGGCAGATCGTCTGCTCAGCGACTTATCGCCAATCGTCTCATCGTTCGCCGGATTCTCAGGAGCGTGATCCGCAGAATCGATTGTTGGCACATGGCCCGCGTTTTCGCGTCGACGCAGAGTTGCTGCGCGATATCGCGATGTCGGCGGCCGGACTGCTCTCCACGAATCTCGGAGGCCCGAGTGTTTTTCCCTGGCAGCCGCCAGGCACATCGGAGAATGTCGAATTTGCCTCGTTCCCCTGGAAGGTCAGCGAGAACGGGAACCGGTACCGCCGCGGCCTGTACACTTTTTGGAAGCGGAGAACACTCTATCCCAGCTTTGCCATGTTCGATGCACCGGTCCGCACTTCGACCTGCACGCGGCGGAATCGGACCACCAATCCGTTGCAGGCTCTCGTCGCGTTAAACGATCCTGTCTTCTTTGAAGCCGCCATCCATCTCGGCGGACGCATGCTTGACGAATCCGACGGCTCACCGACGGCCGCCATCATTCGCGGCTTTCGTCTCTGCGTTGGACGGCAGCCAACAGCACATGAATTTGATTTACTACAGGCCCTGCATGACACTGAGTTCAAACGTCTGACGGACGACGTCGAAGCAGCAATCGCTCTGGTCGGCGTCGACACGATCGCCCGAATGCCCCAGAGGAATGTTTCCGCTTGGGCAGCTCTTGCCACTGTGGCCAACGTCCTGTTGAGCCTCGATGAGACAATCACCAGGGAGTAGCAGCTATGCAAGGCACTTCACCCGATCTTCTGGATTGGTTCAGCCGTCGGGCGTTCCTCTCGCACAGCAGTACGGGAATGGGGGCGCTCGCTCTGGCATCGCTCCTGGGGTCTGCTTCACCAGCCAATGCCACGAGTTCAGAATCAGTCGACCTTTTACCGCATTGCCCGGCCAAGGCCAAAAATCTGATCTTCCTCTTTATGGCCGGTGCGCCGTCTCAGATCGATTTGTTCGACTACAAGCCGAAGCTGAACGAACTCGACGGCAAGACGGCTGACCGTGAATCAATCGGCGACGTCCGCTTCTCGCAGCTGCGTCCGCGCAACAGGGACCTGCCATCCTTACTTCTCGGTTCCCCGTACAAATTCCAACAACATGGCGAGTCCGGCGCGCTCGTGTCAGAACTGTTGCCCCACATTTCAGGTGTCGTCGATCAGATCTCCTTTCTCAAGGGCATGAAGTTTGACGGCGATGTGTTTGATCATCCGTTCGCACAGCTGACACTGTTGACCGGCGCTCCTTTGGAAGGTCGGCCCAGTCTCGGCAGTTGGCTGAGCTACGGTCTGGGGAGTGAAAACGCCAACTTGCCTGCGTTCGTCGTCCTCATGTCGAACCTGCTACCGCGCGGCGGCTCCGGCATCCTGAACTCCGGATTTCTGCCGTCGGTCCATCAGGGAGTCCCATTCAATTGCCAGGGAGATCCGGTGCTCTTTCTGGCGAATCCACCGGGGATCACGACCGACGCGCGGAGGAACACAATCGACACAATCAACGCGCTCAACAATCTGCGGCGTGATCTGGTGGGGGACCCGGAAATCAGCACGCGGATTGCCGCATTCGAACTCGCTTACCGCATGCAGACCTCTGCGCCGGAACTCGTTGACCTCAGTCAGGAACCAAAGCACATTCTCGAACTGTACGGTGCAGAGCCGGGATCGCAATCCTTCGCCAACAATTGCCTGTTGGCCCGGCGCTTGGTCGAACGCGGTGTCCGCACTGTGCAACTGGTTGATCTCGATTGGGATCACCACGGCGATACGGAAAAACGGGACCTGATGCACGCGCTTCCGCAGCAGTGCGCTTCGGTCGATCGCGCGATCGCCGCCTTACTGCGAGACTTAAAGCAGCGTGGTCTACTCGAAGAGACGCTTGTTGTCTGGGCTGCGGAATTCGGTCGCACGCCGATCGATGAGGCAAGGCCCGGCTCAACCCACCTCGGTCGGGATCATCATCCGTTTGCTGGGACCTTCTGGATGGCGGGAGCCGGGGTGAAGCCGGGCCTGACCTTGGGAGCGACCGACGAACTTGGTTTCATGGCCGTGGAACGACCGACTGAAGTGTTTGACCTGCAGGCGACCATCCTGCACTTGATGGGCCTGAATCACGAACAACTCACCTATCGATCCCAAGGTCGTGACTTCCGACTGACGGACGTCTCCGGCAACGTGATTCACGAACTGCTCGCCTGACCGTCGGTGGCCGTACACTGTCTTGGTCGCGCCGATCCACCGATTGGATTACGAACACACCCGGCCATGTTTGATTGCGATGATCATCGAGCTGATTGCCGGTGAGGCGATGGAACTACTGCTGCTCGCAAACCACTCGAAACCCGAAGTATTTCGCCAAGCCTGAAGTGGCATTGCTGCGACGATGAGCGGCGCGGCAACGGAAGGCGTCAGCACTCCAACTCCCCCCCATGACCACACGATCGGACCCCTTCTCCGGGCCTTGTGGATCGTCAGTCGGAGATTCGCTGTAGTATTCACGCCCGAACCAGTCCGCACACGCTTCTGCGACATTGCCATGCATGTCATAGAGGCCGAAAGCGTTCGGCTTGTAGGAGCCGACCGTCGCCGTTCGGCCCAAGTAGGGTCCCCTCGGAGCATCGCCATACGGATACCGGCCATTGATGTTGGCCTGCGTCGAAGTGAGTGAATCGCCGTAATGAAAGTTCGTGGTGGTCCCGGCGCGGCAAGCGTACTGCCATTCCGCCTCGGTCGGCAGACGATAATGCCGGCCTGCCGCCTTCTCTGCAGGGAGTGCCGAGAGCTTTTCGCAAAACTCCGCAGCCTGAACCCAAGAGACCGACTCGACCGGAAACTGATCGGTGTCGAGGTCCGCCACCTTCTTCTGCCCCCCCCCTGTCGATGAGAACCAACTCGGATTGTTGCCCATCACTTGCTCATACTGGGACTGAGTCACTTCATACTGACCAATCAGGATCGGCTTCGTGATTCTTACCAAGTGCTGCGGCTTCTCGTCTTCGCGGGCTCGCTCGTCGCTGTCGTCGGAACCCATCATGAATTCCCCTGCGGGAATCGTGACGAGATCCATCCCGATCGAATTGGTGATTGTCTCGGCCTCAACGAATGAAATGGCTGCCTCGCCGAGTCGCAACCATGCTGTCGGTATCGCGGAGAGACCGGGGGTGGGAAACGACGCGCTGGCCCATCCCGTACTCCAAGTAAAAACCACAAGGATCAACAGCGACTGGAAGAGTTGAGACTGAGACCGTTGGAAATCTTTCATCGCCGACATCACTTTCATTTCTTCCGAGGTGTGGTTCATCTGATGGACAACGACAACACATCCCGCTGGTACGCGTAACACGAATCAAAAAGCGATGCACTTGAGCTTCACCAAGAGAGACACGATGGCTCGCGAATCAGCGCGACTGAGTTTTAACAAGCATCGGTTGGCAGTTCCACGATGTCTTCTGAATCATCGATGTAATAACGACCGACATCAAGTCGACCAAGCCCTATGAAAGTACAAAACCCCGATCGACCACAAGGCTTCTAGCGGAGAAACTTCGAATCGTGGGGCAATGTTACGGCTCTTCAAGGTCTGCTTTCACGACACCGTGACAATCAGTCCTGATAGCTGCTAACTGGTCTCAGACCATCCTGCATACTGATGGAAAAGGTGGCCCAAATGACTTCAATCCTCATCAATCTGAATCGATGCAGGATCAAATGGGGTCACATCAGCTTTGGGAACTGAGAAATCCTCTGAGAACTCCGAATCGCCAATCGTGACCTCTTTCTGCCATGGTCGCTGCCACAAGCGGTTTCCGTCCGCGTCCATCCCATCAATCGACACCGTATTTTTACCAGGGTTTGGACCTTTGTCTGACTCACTCTCGTACCATCCGCCATCAATCTCACAGGTCGCAATGTAGCCTGTTTCGTAATGCAGGAAGTTGAGGGTTCCGGCGGGCACTGGTTCGCCGTCAAACTCAACATTCCCCGACGCACTGACCCGCGGACTACCACCCTTAGGTGGAGCACTATTCCCACCACCGCAGCCCAGCAAGGCGCAGGTCAATGAGAGATACAACGCTGTCAGTGTCGCAGTCGAGGTCAAGTGTTTCAGTGCGGTGAAGGTCATTCGATTCATTCTCACGATTGGTGCATCCAGTTCTTTTGTTTGCTTAGTCATAATAGCGTGGTAACACGTAATCCCAACACTGACAATCGAGTAGCCGTCACACTCCGCGTGATGGCAACCTTGGAGGGAAAAGGTCCACGGCACCCGGAGGTGCCGTGGACTTCAAATCTCAATTAGACTTCAGAACTCCTGCTTAGAACTCACCCAGGACCTTGCCATCGGCAATCGATCCCATCTTCTGTTGCAGGGCCACATCCGCGTTTTCATTCATGAATCGCACGCTGCCATCAGCCAGACACAAGTGTCCACCGCCGTCATGCCAGCTGCTGTAGCCTTCCATGATCATACTGTGGCCGTTTGCAGCCCCTTGACGAAGCTTGGCCAGCGTCAGGTCGTATTCAATACAGGGCTGATTCATCCCGCACAGAATCGCCGTGCTATTGAAGATCACCGGACAGCAATTTGTCAGGCTGGACTTTGGACGAGTACTCGAAGCCCACGTCCAGAAGGCTCCTGTCGGATAAGCGCCATAGTTGTCCTGCAAGCCCACGAACATCGTCTCACCAGCCAGAACCTGATTTGAAGACCCGTCCCGAATGCCGGCGATGGCGACAGCAGAGTTCAAGTGTATAGGACCATTGTTCCACAGCGGGCGGAAGTTCGCGTTAATGCCGAGGAATGGAATCGTCTGTGCCGCATTGCCGTTCCAACAAGGCATCAGCGGATTGTTGGAATACGGCTTGTTGTCAGTGGCCGTTGGGTCAGTTGCGGGAATCGTGCCGTCGTTCGGAAGTGAGGCACCGGTGTCAGGATCAACCCTGAAGGACGGGCCACCGCCACCCATACAGGCATTGTAGCAGTTAATGTACCTGTCAGAGTTAAACACAGGACTCGAGGGACACCTGAACCCAGTTGGAGAATCGGAGAACTGAAGGTCGTAATTGATCGAGGGATCATTCTGATAGTCTGCGCGACCGAAGAACGGCGCGCTCATATCAAACTGGTTGAACCGATTGGCTTGCTCAATGTAAGGCAGGATCAGCACGGTCCAAGGTGCACCATTGTGCTGACCATGGTTGTCGTACCCGCCGGGGAAGCAAGTGTTTCCACCACCCTCGGTGGCAGTGGGCTGCGGGTTACCGGCCACAGCGGCATCAAACACAACAGACGGTGGGAAGACGAGGAACGTGTCGTGGTAGTTATGAAGCGCCAAGCCAATCTGCTTCATATTGTTCTTGCATTGCGTCCGTCTGGCCGCTTCGCGTGCCTGCTGCACAGCGGGCAGCAATAGCGCGATCAAGATGGCGATGATGGCGATCACCACCAACAATTCAATGAGAGTAAAGCCGCGTTTACGTCTTAACATTCTGTCTTCTCCCGTGATAAGAACAGTCACAACAAACGTTGGTCCGGAGAACATCCCCGAAAACCATGACTACCAGTGAAGCGTGATCGAGAAAGAGAAAGCTGTCTTGTCTTTCTGAGAAAAAAGACAAGACGATTTCAGTGTGTCCGAATGTGTGTCATTTGTCAAAGGTTCGACGTTTCAATTTTACTTTTTTGTGCACGATTTCTCAGATAATATCCACGAGGAACATGCGAGCATGACCGTCTGACCGATCGGTAGAACGAATGTACGATTTCCGTTTGAGGTCGGTTCAACGTTTGCGGGCGAACTTCTGCACACGCTTCCCGGCAACCTCAGCTGCATACAGGTTCCCTTGACGATCCGCTTCCAGCATGTGAGGCGTGCTGAGCTCACCCGGGCCGGCCCCCTTCACCCCTCCCCACTCCTTGACGACTTTTCCGGCATCGTCAAGCTGCAAAATCTTGTTGGCTCGACCGTCTGCGACGAACAACACGCCATCAGGGTCGAGCGCCAGGCCGAAAGGAGCAAATCCTTTCCATGTCTCCAACAGCTCCCCCTGTGAATCAAAAATCTGAATGCGGTCGTTGTCGCGGTCACCGATGATCACCCGGCCCTTGCCGTCGATAACAACCGCGTGCGGTGCATTGAACTGACTCGGCCCCTCCCCTGGTTCGCCCCATGTCGTGACGAACTCCCCTTTGGCCGTCAACTTCACAATGCGGCTATTGCCATAACCGTCCGTCACATAGAGTTCGCCCTGCGGACCAAAGTTGACGTCTGTCGGCTTGTTGAACTGACCCTCCCCAAGCCCCGGCTGATCCGGCTCCCCCAAGGTCATGAGCAGCTCTCCCCGTGGGTCGAACTTGTACACAAGATGATGGTCTGTGTCGGTGACCCAGACATTGTCGTCCCGGTCAATCCGCAGACCGTGTCCGGACCCGATGAGATCGGTCCCCCACGCGCGGACGAATTCCCCTGTCGGCTCGAAGCACACGACAGGATTCTCAGCCCGATGGAGCATGTACACCTGACCTTGGCTGTTGACAGCGACCCCGGACACACCGCCCAGCACAATGTGGCCGGGCACCTGTAGCAGGTCAATCACCGGTTGAAACCGGATCTTTTCACCCGCATGACCTGAAGGTGCCACGCAAAAGCTGACGCCCAGGAGAACACTTGCTGCAGCCATCACGCTTCGAGTTCGCATCACTATCGCTCCGGAATGAAAAGTCGTTGTGGAAGTCTGGAAGTCGCGAAGATCTGTGTGTCCTGTCTGTTCAGCGATTCGACGAGCCGACGGCAAACAGCTGAGTGTTGCTTCGCAGGAAGAGATTGCCATCGCTGATGGCGGGGGTTGCGTAGAAGTCGCCGGGCAACTCATTCGTCGAGACGACTTTGTACTTTGGTCCCTCTTCGATGACCGTGCAAATCCCCTCACGGCTCAACAGGTAGACCTTGCCATCAGCAACAATCGGCGATGCACGGTATTCCTTACCCGCGAGCCTCTTCTGCCAGAGCATCTTGCCGGATTCCGCCTCGAATGCACGTCCGGTGCCATCATCTCTCGGGACATAGACGATGCCATCGTGAATTGTGGGCGTTGGGCAGTCAGCCAAGTTGGTGTAGTCCCAAAGTCGATGCGTCTCCGTCACGTCCCCCAGACCGCCGGCCCGCACTGTGATGCAGCTTTCGCCGCGCGTGGCACAAACGATCACGCCGTCACCGATCGCGGGCGACGCATTGAGCCGACCGTATTCGCTCTTCACCTTGAGGCCCGCACTGACCCAGATCTCCTCACCAGTCAGGACGTCGTAGGCATTGACATGGTCGGCTCCGACGACCACCAATTGGTCACCATCGTCCGATTCCAAGATCGCTGGGGAGGTGTAGGCATCCACTCCATCGGCGACCGCTGGCAGGTCTCGCAGGGCGAACCAGACCTCATCCCCCGTGTTTTTGTCAAAGGCGACAACATACGAAGGCCCTTTGTGCATGCAAGACACATAAAGGAGATCGCCCCAGAGCCGCGGCGACGATGCCATGCCGAATTTGATGTCGTATTCGCCATACTCCTCGGCCATGTTGCGTTGCCAGACGACTTCTCCGGCTTTATCCAGACAGACAAGATGCCCCGTGCCGAAAAATGCCCATACATGCTCCTCGTCTGCGGAGGGGGTCGGCGTCGCCCCGTTGTGGCGGTGCCGGAACAGATTGGGAGGGCCGTAACCAATAAGAGTTCCCTCGCCGACTTTCTTTTGCCAGACAATGTCACCGTTGCGACGATCGACCGAGATCACCCACAGTGCCTCGTCCTCGGTTTGTGTGGTCACATAAACACGATCGGACGTGACGACCGGAGAGGATGCGCCTCGGCCCGGCAGATCGATCTGCCATGCCAGATTCTCGGTCGCCGACCACTTCGTGGGCAGATTCTTTTCCGTTGACACCCCCCGTCCCGAGGCCCCTTTTAGACCAGGCCAGTTGTCGGCTGATGCACTCGATGCAGCAAAGCCAGAAAGCAGAATCCCAAAGATCAGAACATCGCGGCCAGCAATCATCTTGCTCCCTTACAGCGTCAGGATGAGGATGAGATGGAAAAGGAATCGCGCAGAAAACGCGAAAAGCCATTCTTGATCACCCATCCTCTCAAGTCAAGGACGCACGTACGAGTGTCCAGACAACTTGCACTTTTCACTTTCGAGCGTGTGGAGAGGGGCTCTGCCGACCTGTCGTTCAACACTGAATCGATGACCCACATTGGCAGAAGTCTCAAGGGGGACCGAGCAGGACAAGACTTGTCAAACCGACCAGAGCCGTCTCAGATGAACTTACGGCCTGTCGGTCACACCCGTTTAATGCGGACGGCGTCGGCGATGACGTAGCCGTTGGCTTTGTTGGTGAGTTGGACGCTGAGGGTGCTGCTGGTGATGCTCACCGTTTGCAGGTCTTCCCAGGCGGTGCCGAGGGAGTCATCGTCATC
>JAJDEJ010000354.1 GCA_029259815.1 Planctomycetaceae bacterium
CAAATGCTCCCACGGATCGAACAGTTCGGGGCTGTGATGGTCTCGCAGGCGTTTCATCGAAGCAGGGTAGCGCCGAAGCGAAAAATCGCAATTCCAATCCCCGACTTTTTGCCGGCCCGTCAACATTTGACAATTACTCGAATTCGTAAGCGTGTATGCTGCAGCCAGAGAAGCAATCATGAATTGCGATGGTCGCTTCCCCTATCTCTGCGGAGCAGAAACGATTTATCGGGTGATTCGATTTCGTGTTGAATCACAGCTGATTGAGGACGAAGCTGATGTTGGGCCAAATGACATGGTTGGATTGCAAGAAATATACTTGCCGTCAGAAGATAGCGTTGAGCCAGGTAGGTCCGGCTGTGCCGGACGTCGATAGCGAGTGATCGCACATTGTCGTTGCGTCCGGCGAGAGCCGGACCTACACGGCTGTGGGGTTTGACGCGTTGTCTCCACGACGAATTCAGCCACCGTACTTGGGCACATGACTCGTCGTCACTGATTGTAATCTAAGGTCTCACATGAATCAGAGTTGGCAGTCCGTCTTGACGCTGGATTGTGAGCGTCGGTGCGTTGAGGGGAGCGAAGAGGCTCTTGTAGTGGCGATTCGGCGTGGGGCGGACTTGCGGATTTATACGGAGTTCTTTCACGACGAGCATCTGGAGCCGGGGTCGTCGAATCATGAGCGGGTGCTGGAAGTTTCTGAGTTTCGGGTGACGTATCTGCTGGATGATCGTTGGGTCGCCGGCATCATGACCCTGCGGCAGCCGATCATGCCCCCGGTCGGTTTTGGGCCGCGGCCTTCGATGTCGTTCTTTCTCTACAATCAGGACGGACAGCAGGCGATCGGGCGGCCCTTCCTCGACGGGCAGTCATCTGACCAAGTGGTACAGCCCCCTGAACTCGAGATGCCGAAGTATCACCAGTGGGATGACTGGGACGCGGGCACCAACGCTCCGAGTCACAACTTTGTTTACGACTTTGAGACGTATCGCTTTTGTGTGTGGGACGACTGGCAGGAAGTGTTCTCGCACGACGCTGATGGGAGCGTGATCGCGGGATCACTTGAAGACCTGGTCGAGCACTTTCGGACCGGGAGCGAGATCAAGCTGGCGATTCGCGGGCTCTGTGATGATCTGTCGTCTGATGAGAGCGAGCTTGAACACGAGGTCTTCATTCAGACGGGCCCCAGTTACTACCACACTGACCAGCGACTGTTCGTGACCGGCACGCATCCTTTGGTCCGTGTCGCGCCGGGCATCCCGCTGCAATATGCCAGCCGCAACTGGGATTTTGGCTGGCTGATGGCACGGACAGACGGCTTTGTCGCACGATCTCTCGTCGATCCGCAATCGTTGCAGTTCCACAACAGCAAGTCTCAACACGCCATGCGCTGGTTGGTCCGTTGAGTGGTGTTCGGACGGGTTGTGGAAGTGGGAGAACAGCGGATTGGGCGGATACGGCGGATCAACTCGGATGACGGTCAAGCCCGAGGCATCCTTGGGATTTTTAGTTCGTCGTTTACTGTGACCGATCCGCGTGAATCCGCTCCATCCGCAATAATCCGCTTTTCCCCTCAGTGTCATTCATCGTCCAAGCATTTTTCAGTGTCCCGACCGTCGAATGGATACCATCATTTGCGACCATGAGGAGCCAATCGTTCGTCGTTTGTCGTTCCCGTTGGTACGATGTCGTCTCGCTTCAGCACTCCAACTTGTGGTGCAAACCACTTAGACTGGCGGTCATTCAACGACATGTTACTAACGAATAACTTCATTCATTCCATGACACGTCTTCTCTGTCTCCCCCTATTGCTCATGAGTGCTTCGGCCTTTGCAGCGGACCAGCAACCATCGACAGCAGAGTCGATCGGACCGTGGAATCTCACAGCACTCAAGAATCACGTCCCCAAGGTGACTTGGCTTCATCGTGACAAGCCTGTGCAATCTCTGCTCTATGAGGGTGAGGAGTATCAAGGGCATCCGACGGAGGTCTTTGCGTTCTATGCCTCACCCATCACCTTGGGAGAGGCGCAGTCGGGTGAGACGTTCCCCGGTGTGGTTCTGGTTCATGGGGGAGGGGGGACTGCGTTCGCGGATTGGGTCTATCTGTGGGCCAAACGGGGATACGCGGCCATTGCGATGGATCTCGCCGGATCACGTCCGCCGGAGCCGGTGTTCGATGAACAGTCCGGGGCGTCGGAGTCTCATCATCAACATGCGCGTGAGTCGCGGACAAGGCTCGACAACGGGGGGCCTTTTCAGAGCCATGAGGAGAAGTTCGATTCGATCGGCGGTTCAGCAAGTGATGACTGGCCGTTCCATGCGGTGGCGAGTGTGATGCGGACCCATACACTTCTGCGCAGCTTCCCTGAGGTCGATGCGGACCGGACTGCCATCACGGGCATCAGTTGGGGCGGCTACACCACCTGTCTGGTCGCATCGCTCGATGATCGGTTCAAGGCGGCTGTCCCCGTGTATGGGTGTGGATATCTGCACGAGGGCGAGTCGGTTCAGAAGCCGAGCATCGACCGGCTCGCAGATCGCAAGGACGAATGGGTGAGAGCGTACGATCCCAGCAGTCATCTCCCTCGGTGTCAGGTTCCAATCCTGTTCGTCAACGGCACGAATGACATCAACTATCCGCTCGACAGTTACATGAAGAGCTATGACATCGTGCCCGGACCGAAGCAGATTCGAATCACGGTCAATATGCCCCACGGTCATCCGCCGGGGTGGGCACCGCAGGAGATTGGACTCTTCATCGATGCATACTGTCGTGACGGCGTCCCGCTGCCCGCACCCGGAGTCCCAGTCATCGAGGGAGATCACGTCGTGGTCACGTGCGACAGCCGGAGTCCGATCAAGCAAGCGGAGCTGCACTATACGATCGATGAAGGATTACAGTCTGACCGCATATGGACGAATGTCTCTGCGGCGATCGATGGCCACATTGTGACCGCTCCAGTTCCCCCCGAGAGTGCGACCGCCTGGTTCCTGACCATCACTGATAGTCGCGATGCTTTGGTAAGTACGCCGGTGCGATTTCAACAATGACAAGACTTCTCGAAGTGACCGAACATTGAAGGACCTCCCGTGAATCGAATCCTCCCCCAGGAATGTTGTGCCATTGCTATGAGCCTTGTGATGCTGATGGCATCGCGGGCAGGTGCTGAGCAGATGCAGCCTGCTGCTCCGTTTGTGATGGGCTATGCAGATACGCTCAGTTGCACTCCAGGCGAAGAGATTTCCTTCCATCTCTCCAGCAGTGCCGAGTCGATCGGCATGGTGGTTGAACGTGTGGGTGGCACCAGGGAGACCGTGCTGGAAGAAGCGGACATCGCGTGTGCAGTCCATCCGATTCCTGACCGAGCCTCGTCAGATGGGTGCGACTGGCCTGCGGCCTATTCATTGACCATCCCTGATGATTGGACCAGCGGATGCTACATCGCCACGCTGACGGTGAAGGACGGCGACAAGGAAGCACATGGGGCTGTGCTGTTTGTCGTGCGATCTACACAGCCGGGCGAGAACTCCCGCATCCTGCTGCAACTGTCGACCAACACCTACAACGCTTACACCAACTGGGGTGGGCACAGTCTGTATTCGTACCACGATCGTGACGGAGTGCAGGGGCATCGCGTTTCGTTCGACCGACCCCTGCACTCGCAATATGGGAGTTGGGAACTCCCCTTCGTCCAGTGGGCCGAGTCGAATGGCTACGTCATCGACTATGCGGTCAACAGTGACCTGGAGTTTCACCCGGAGATTCTTAAACATTACCGCCTCGTGCTGAGTGTCGGACATGACGAATACTGGTCGTCACCCATGCGCGACAATCTGGAGCAGTACATCGCTGAGGGCGGCAACGTCGCGTTCATGAGTGGCAACACGTGCTGTTGGCAAGTGCGAAGTGAAGACGATGGCCGTGCTTTGACGTGTTGGAAGCAGTGGTATAACGTCGATCCACTCTATCGGACAGGTGACCACAAGCTGTTAAGTACATTGTGGAGCCATCATCTTGTCGAACGACCGGAGAACGAACTCACTGGCGTCGGTTTTCTTTGGGGTGGCTATCATCGCAGTCACGAACAGTTCATGGATGGCCCCGGATCCTATCAGGTGCATCGCCCCGACCATTGGCTGTTTGAAGGCACCGATCTGACTCGTGGCGACCGCTTCGGCGGCGAGGACACGATCGTCGGATATGAATGTGACGGCTGCGAGATCAAATGGAAAGATGATCTCCCCTTTCCAACTCATCAGGATGGCACGCCGGAGTCGTTTACAATCCTCGCGACATGCCAGGCTCGCTGGGCCCCCGGCGACAGTCTCTGGTACGAACGCTTCCCGAAGGACCGCGTCGGAGCTGCCGTGCTGGGCGTGTACACGCAAGGCGGCACGGTCGTCACCACTGGCTCAACTGATTGGGCACACGGCCTGAAAGGCAACGATCCAGCTGTCGTGCAAATCACACGAAACATCCTTGACCGTCTCTCCTCAGGACGCTGACCCGATGCAACTTGCGACTGTGCTTACTCCTGAGTCGGCGGAGAATCTGCAGCTGGCGGCTCAGTGTGGGGTGACGGATGTTGTGACGCGGTATCCAGGGCCGGGGCGGGAGCGGTTGGTCGCTGCAAAGCGTCGGGTCGAATGGTCCGGTCTGCGGTTGTCGGTGATTGAGGGGGACCTGCCGATCGAGAACATCAAACGGGGTCGGGATGATGGGAGTGAATTGGCGGCGCTCAAGTCGCTCGTGCAGGACATGGGCGAGGTTGGTATTCCGCTGCTGTGCTACAACTTCATGGCAGGCACTGACTGGGTCCGCACACGTCTCGATGCGCCCGAACGGGCCGGTGCGAAGGTGACGGCGTTCAGCCTCGCAGACGTCGAACAGGCCGTGCTGCTCGGACATGACGGGTCTGATAATTGGACCACACCGCAACAGGAAGGCGTGACTGTTGACACACTCTGGAGCAATCTGGAGTCCCTGTTGCGAGAACTCGTGCCGGTCGCAGAGGAGGCGGGGGTTACCCTCGCGATGCATCCGGATGATCCGCCGCTGACGGAATTACTGGGCAATGCAAGGATCATGAATTGTGTCGAGAGCTTCGAGCGACTGGTCAAACTCGTATCGAGTCCGCACAACGCGATCTGCTTTTGTCAGGGAACGTTCACCGAGATGGGCGTCGATATTCCGGCGACCATCCGACGATTGGGGCCGCACATCAAGTACGTACACTGTCGCGATGTGCGCGGCACGGCAGAAGATTTCGTGGAGACCTTTCATGACAACGGCCCGACGGATATGGTCGCAGCCATGCGAGCGTACCGCGAAGTCGGATTCGACGGTCCGATTCGCCCGGATCATGTCCCCCAGTTGGTCGGCGAAGACGATGGCGAACCAGGATACACGATGCAGGGACGACTGTTCGCATACGGATATCTGCGAGGACTGATGCAAGCGACAGCAAAGTAGCCATCACGCTCCGCGTGATGAGCGGATCAAGTGCAGAATTTCCACATGCTCAAACACACAAGAGCGTCAGTGTCATCACGACGGAGCGTGATGACGACTCTCGCCGACTCATGACGATCGGAACGACTCATGGCAGACGAGACTCAACTGTCACCAGACGAACCGGGGACCGATCATGGGTGTTTGCCGAGGTGGCAGGTGGCCGATCTGCCGGAGCCGCTGCCCTTCTCGACTCGCAACGTCGTGCGCACCATTGGACCCGGTGCCATTCTGCTCGCGGGGTCGATTGGAGGGGGCGAGTGGATTGTGGGACCGATGGTCGCAGTGACGTATGGTTCGGGCATCCTGTGGATCGCGACAGTCGGCATCCTGTTGCAGACAATCTTCAACCTCGAGTCCGTGCGATACGCCCTGTACACAGGCGAGCCCGTGCTGACGGGCATCCTCAGACTCTCGCCGGGGCCGAAGCTCTGGGCGTGGTTTTACATTTTCGTCGGCGTCGCCCAACTGGCGACACCCGCGTTGGCTCTGGGCTGTGCAAACGTGATCTTCGCAGCCTACATGCGGCGACTGCCCGACTCGCAGGGGGCGGACGGCATGCCCCTCTTGTGGATCGCCTACGTCGTACTCGCAGCGATCGTCATCCTGCTGCTGTCAGGCAAGTCGATCGAACGTGTGCTGGAGCGGTTGTCATGGATCATGATCGTACTGATCTTCGGTTTTCTGATCGTGGTGAACGTGCTGTTCGTGCCGTTGTCCGTGTGGGGCGAAACGTTTCGCGGCTTCGTCACCCCGTCGGCTCTGCCGGAGAACATGGACATTATGTTGCTGGCCCTGTTCGCAGCGACCGCAGGGTCGGGGGGCATCGGCAATCTGGCGATCTCGAATTGGGTGCGTGACAAGGGCTTTGGCATGGGAGCGCATTCCGGCGGCTTCGGTGGCGTGCTGGCGGAGGGACACATCGAACTCTCACCGACCGGAAGCGTGTTTCCCACGACAACGGAGAATCTTCGCCGCTGGGGTCTGTGGTGGAAGTATTCCCTGTTCGATCAGGTGGGACTGTGGGCGATCGGATGTTTCGTCGGCATGTTCCTGAATGTGAATCTCGCGACCTCACTCGTGCCACCGGACGCGCAGTTGAGTGGTTACGAAGTCGGTGCGTTTCAGGCAAAGTACATGGCCGAGCAACTCTGGCACGGCTTTTGGATTCTCTGTTTGTTGAATGGATTCTGGGTCCTCTTTTCGACTCAGGTCGGCAACATGGACGGCCTCACACGGACGGTCGCCGACATCTGCTGGGCGTCCTGGCCCAACATGCGTCGTAGGAAGGCGAGCCAGCTCTACGCAGTCCTGCTGCTGAGTTTCGCCGTGTGGGGAGTCATCGCACTGGCCATCGGTGAGAACGCATTGAGCCTGTTCAAGATCCTGGGCGTCGTTGCGGGACCGATCCTGGCCGTCGCCGCCATCCAAATCCTGCGGGTCAACACACGCTTCCTCCCGCCCGAACTACGACCATCCTGGTGGCGACGCGCCGGTCTGATCGCGTGTGCTGCGTTCTACGGAGCCGTCTCACTGCTGCTAGCCGTCAATTTCTTCCAGACCTATTTCACGTCGAGTTGAGACATCCCGTGCCACTGCCGTGTCGGCAGTGCGAGCGCGAAGACAAGCTTCCTGATCCATTCGATGTCCCGACCTCACTGGCTATTCGATCGGATGATCGGATTGATTTTCACTCATGAGTTGTTCGATGAGTTGTTCCAAGTCGGCTGGCGAGCAATCCGCCCACAGGTTTCCATTCCGATCCAGCAATAGCAGCCGAGGGAGCGATGTGATGCCGCTAGCCTGGCTCCAGAGATCAGACAGGTCAGGGTCCTTGGGAACCATGGTTTGCGGCCACGGCAGGTCCATCGATTCAACCGTCATCTGCATAATCTCTACGGACTTGTCAGAGTTGACGCCGACGATCTCAAATCCGTGAGAGTGCCACTTTTCGTAGAGGGATTTTAACTTCGGCATTTTCGCCATGCACGGTCCGCACCATGTTGCCCAACAGTCAATCAATACGACCTTCCCGAGATAGTCTTCGGAACGAAGTGTTTCATTGTTCGTGGTGGTGACGCTGAATGGAAAAGGCTGACCGATCGTCGGGAATGGTAATGGCTCAAGGCCGGCATCGCGGGCTGACTTGGCCACAGTCTCTGCAACGATTTTCAGGCCATCAGGCGGTAGCCGTTCAATGCCGATGTCAACGATCCGATCAAGCTCTGTCTCTTCATTCGAGAGCGTAAACACGCCCAGCCCCAAGTCACCACTTGCGCTGATGCCACGATGTCCAAATTCGTACCGTTTTCGATCTGCATCGAAGGCAACGGGGCGATATTTGACGTAACGCCCTCCATCAGGTGTCTTCCAGGGATAGGCGATTGTCAATTCCAACAGGTCGTCCTGTTTTTCCGGCCGAATCACCATCCCCGCTGTGGCCATGGTCGAAAAGTCGTATTCTCGAGGCGAGAGTGCCCATTCCCAACCGGGTGTCAGGGCAAATGGTCCCACGAGCGCCCCCGTGAATCGCGACCGGGCTCCCATTCCACCATCAATGATTACCGCTGTCGTGTGGCTGACGTTCGAATCTACGTCGTCGATTTGTTTGATCGTTTCCTCTGCACGTAAGACACCGAAAAGGGGATCGCTTTCCAATACCCACCATCGGTTCGTGACGTTCTGGCTGAGTCCTTGAGCGTTCCTGTCCGATTCAGTGCGATGATTTGACCAACCGGAAAGACTAATCATTCTTCCCTTCAATTCGATGGCTTCCGGGTCATGCGATTGGCTGTCTTCGTGACGAATGGGCATGACAAGACTGAGGTCAGATTGAACCTCCGAACGATCAGTGTCGGTTAAGTTGACTGGCGGTCGATCCCCTGTGCGTTGCAAGACCACCAAGGCCCTCTCTAATGCGTTGACACCCGGGCGTATGTGTTCTTCCGGAATCAACAGTCTCGTCACCAACGTGTTCTGGGGATCTTCATCTTCCTTAATCACTTCAAGCCAACGGCACAGTTGTCCCTGCTCCGTCTTTTGTTCGAGGATCACGATCGTGAGAAAACGCTGCGTTGTCTTGTCGTCAATGAGTGTCTCCACCTGATACTTCGCCCAGACTCCCTCATGGAGACGAGAGGGGACAGCGTCAGCATTGTCTCCATCGTCCGCTGGAATCGCTTGCTCCGTCGGGGACGCCTGATCAATTTCCGTGGCCTCTTCCTTCTCGACTGCATGCACACAAGCGGTGAGCAGTACCAACGGCAGAACAAGAGCCGCAAGCACTGACCATTTTTTGGCGGTGATTCGCTGCGCTAACGGGCGATTGGCATCGAGAATCGCACTAATCCGAGCTTCGACTTGAGAGGTACCTGCCATCGAGGCACCGAGAAGAGTCACGCGAGTCCTGACCGATGACAGGCGACAGGCAATTTCCAGGAGATGCCCAGCATACTCCGCTCGATTATCAGTCTCCGAAATCACCCAATCATCGCAGGCAACTTCTGCCAGTCGTGCCAATCGTGTCCGCAAGATCCAAGCAAGCGGGTGAAACCAGTAAAGACACCGATTGATTTCAGCAAGCAGGGTGACCAGGAGATCCCTCCTGTCGATGTGTATTTTCTCATGTCGCAGCACTGATTTCAGTAGACCTGGCTCCCACGACGACCAATCTGCGGGCAGCAGAATACGCGGCCGAATCACACCGACGGTGAGCGGGACACAGACATCGTCACTCTGCATGACAATGGTCTTACGACTATCGAGACTGTGAATTCTCCGACTTCGTCTGATGACGCGCCGCGTGTACATGATCCCGAAACAGAGCCGACCGAGCATCGCAATCACGCCAAACGCATACCCAGCGAACAGCAACGTGGTCCAGGAGGTGGTCGCCGTCGATGGCCTGAGTGCTGTCGAGGCAATTTGCGACTGATTCGTTGTTGCCAGTGTCTCGAATTCGCTTCGGTGCTGAGGCTGCAGCTGTTCGACCTGAGTAGCATTGGGGATGGTCGTTGATTCAACTGTTGGCGAATTTGTGTGTGACGCCAAATTGACTGCGGACGATGTTGGAACAAGTGCGTCCAATTCTTGTGGTGCCGTCTCGAACAGTGACTGATACGACAACTGGGACCAGGTTGGTGCGGGTATCAGGAATGCAGGAAGTGCATTCCCCAATACAGGAAGTACAAGCATCCCCAGCAGTACGATTGTCCAAACGCGATGGTGAACATTGCTGTCTCGAATTCTCAGGCTCGCCAGACAGAGAGCCGCCATCAGTGCCAGGAGGATGGCTTTGAAGGAAACAGTCAGCAATGCCGACAATGTCGCTTCAACTAATGTGAACATGCTATTTCCCCTTCCGACGTTGAGATGATTTTCGTTTTGGTTTGGCAGAAACCTTGGACTTCTCGTTGGCAATTCGCTCTGCAAGCTCTCGTAGCTTCTCGGGTGAAACCACTTCGCGGTCGACCATCCCGACAAGAAGATCTTCCACCGAACCATTGCAGAGCCGCTGTACGATGCCCCGTACCGCGTCACCGGCCACGTTTTTCGATTCGACCAAGGGTGAATAAATGTAAGTCCGTCCTTTCGTGGTGTGTTGGACGTAGCCTTTCGCCTCGAGCCTTCTCAGAATTGTCCGCACCGTCGAGTCCTTCAACGACTGTTCCGGCTCAAGTTCACACCGGACCAATTCGGCAGTGACTTGTCCCTTGTTCCAAATCACAGTCATGACACAGTTTTCGAGTTCGCTGAGAGCTGGCTTGGACGTCATGGCATTCCATCGAGTGTGGCAATTTGTAACGTTACGCAGTGTAACGATTGATTGGGGTAGAGACAAGTGCCAATTCAGATAATCTGCAAAGGGGTTGTTTAGCGGTGAATATGTCGATCAAAGTCAGGGCGAACGTCCGTGAGTTGATCTACAGATCGGCGCCAACAGTGACACGTCGATTGGCATGGACTGAAAGGAGTGACTGCAGATCGGCGCAACCGTCCCCGGTAGTTTCAGAGAGCGATGATTTCGCTACGACCCGGGAAGCATGCTTTCCGGGTCAATCCGTCCCTTGTCGGCCTCTCTGTCTGGTGATTCGGCACCGGCAGAGGACTCATTGCAATGACAGGCAAGCCGACGGACCTGGCCGTATCGCCTGGTGACCTCACGCTCTCGCCCTTCGGACCGGCCGGTCCACT
>JAJDEJ010000355.1 GCA_029259815.1 Planctomycetaceae bacterium
TCTCCGCGATCAAAAGCCATTGGGAATCCGAGAGAAATGGTTTCGGGGCCGTCCTGGACCCTGTGCAATTCGACCGCCGGCGTGGCGGCCAGTGCATCAGGGTGATGATCATGTGAGTGATCTCCTTTCACGCACACGGTAGGCAACTTGCTTGCCAATCTGTTCACCATCAGACGGGTTTTGAAACTACCTCCTGCGAAACTGGAAGCCGTACCCCTCGGTCGTCCAGCGAGGACTGTCGGTGCTGCTCATCCTGGTCGGGCTGGTCTGGGTGATTGAGCGAACCTTCGACATGACGATTCTCGGAATCTGAGTGCTGTCGACTCAATATGCCTAACCCGAACAACACCAGCGATCCTCGAATGCACTCGCGACTGCTGCCTTCTGCACTGATGCTGTTTGGTCTGACCGGCTTGATCGCCCTGCTATTGATGAACCGCGCGGTGTCTCACTCGCCGGTTTCTGTGCCGATGACACTCAATGAGGGCGACACGTTTGCCACGTCGTTCGTTGTTGACCAGGACGGGATGTACGATATCGAAGTCGAATTGCACGATGTCGTGCCGGACGGTGTGATGAAGCAGTATGTCACAATCAATGGCACGAGCTCCCTCGACGTTGATTGGACCCTCAAGCAAGGTGACAACGTCGTCGCTCGTGGAGGCTGTGCCCACTACTTGTTTGTCTCGGGTGAAAGCCTGATGCGACGGTGGATCACATCGCTCCTCGGACTTCAGGATTATGACGACATCAGCGTTGATCGGTTTTCGCGCGGCGTTGGCCGTTTCGAAGCGAAGGCCGGGCAGAAGCTGGAACTCTCAACGAAGGTCAAGACTGCCCCTGACGCATTGATCGCGAACGGATCGCCACAAATGGTCATCCGGTTCGACCGCCGTCGCCGTGTCGAAACACTTGAGAAATCTCTGGCTGTCGCTGGCCTTGCCATCGTCGCGTTCGTTGCCGGTGGTATGTGGCTGCTGAGAGTCTCCCTACAGAATCGCCGACTCAAGAATCAACACCTCTCTCCCTCTTTGTCGTCCGGTGATTGACTCGTCTGCTTGGCGGGGACGTCACCCCCCGAATTCGGCGGGATGAAAACGCAAACTCCTCGACGGGTATGACTTGGCATCAGGACAGTGAAGAAGGCACTACAATTCACCAGTTCGATTGAGTCTTCGAGCATCTCATGACGCAGTAGATGCCGACAAGGTCTGCGCAAAGACCCCAGGTTCGCGATGGGTTGACGTCAAGTGGCTGATTTGTCGTAATGAGCCTCTCTCTCCAAGTGAGTTTGCACTCGAATAGTTACACCTCTGATTTGTAGTCCGTTGAGTAGGGATTCTGAGCGAGCGAACTCTCGCCGGACCGTGCTAAGGACCAAAGCTGGCTGACGAACTTCGACATGGGTCGCTGAACATCGTGACTTGGAATGCAACCCGGATGATGGGTCGTTGAAAGTTTCGTCACCATTTTTTCCAACATGAGAGACCAATATGCGAAAGTGGCTGACCGGGTTTGCAAGTGGACTGTCCCGAGGCAACGCACGACGCAGGCGTCGGGAATACCAACGGCGATTGTTTTTTCGTGTAGAGTCGCTTGAGGATCGGACGTTGTTGGCGGCGACTTTTGTGGTGGATACGTTGGTGGATTCGGTGGATGCGAGTCCGGGGGATGGGGTGGCGGAGGATTCGTTGGGGCGGACCAGTCTGCGGGCGGCCGTCATGGAGGCCAATGCGCTGGCGGGGGATGATGTCATTCAACTCGCACCGGGGAGTTATGGTCTGACGCTGACGGGAGGCGAGTCGGAATTGACCCATGATCTGGACGTCACCAGCAACATCCGCATCGAGGCGACCGGCGGCGGGCTGACAACGATTGATGCCGGGGGGATCGATCGGGTGTTGCACGTCGATGCGGGCGGTGTGTTGACGCTGGAGGGGATCGGCATCACGGGCGGCGATACGGCTGGTTCGGGTGGCGGGATCTTTAACGAGGGAGGCACGGTCCAGATGGTCGACACGACTGTCTCGGGCAACACCGCGGCCACCGGCGGCGGGATTGCGAACACGGGTGAGCTGCACATCGACAACAGCACCATCTCGGGCAACACGGGCGGCGGGATTCACAACGCGAGCGGGGCCACGCTGAGCATCACCCGCAGCACGGTGACAGACAACACGGCAGCGACCGGTGCGGGCATCAATAATGCCGGGACCACTCTGATCGACAACACCATCGTCGCCGGCAATACGGGCACCACGACGAACACGGACGTGTCCGGGAGTTTCACGTCGGGTGGATTCAATCTGATTGGCAAGGCGGATGGCGGGGCGACCGGTTTTGGCGGGGATGATTTTGTAGGGACGGTGAGCAGCCCGATCGATCCCAAACTCGACACCCTGACTGACAACGGCGGGACATCGATGACGCACGCGCTGCTGCCCGGCAGCGTAGCGATCGACGGCGGCAAGAACAACGTCGAGGATTTGTCGGGCAACGACCACACCGCGTCGATCGTTGGCGATGTCGTTGCCGGTGAAGGCGTCACGGGGGCGGGGGCCGATTTCCCCGGTGGCGTGGGCAACACGGCGGAAGACTACCTGAGCGTCGATGTCGAGAAGATCCCTCCAGGTCAGATTCCCACCTCGGCCATCACGATCGCTGCCTGGGCCAAACTGATTCCGACCGGAGAGCGGCATGCGATCTTCGCCAGCCGCACCGGTGATGGCGACTTCATCTCCCATGCGGAGATCTTTGACGACGGAACAGTCCGATTCACGCTGAGAGACGACTCGGGCAACGACATCATCAACTTCGAGGGGGACAGCGCCCCGTTCAACACGTGGTTCCACTATGCGGCCACCTACGATCAGGCGACCAATCAAGTGGTGGTCTACATCAATGGGACCTCCATCTTCAGCGGTCCGGCCACATCGAATGTGAACATCGGCAGCGACTGGGACTCAGGAGCACTCATCGGCTCGACCACGTCCAACAATCGCCCGTTCACCGGTCAGATGGACGAGTTCTACTTGTTCTCGCGGGCCCTCAGCAGCGGAGAGATCACGACGCTGGCGACGGCTCCGCTGAGCCCGACCGGCGTGCCGCAGGTCAGTGGCAGTCTCACGATGTTTTACTCCTTTGATGACATCATCACCCGCACGACCGACCAGCGGGGCGGACCGCGTGTGCTGGACGGCGACGGTCTGGCAGGACCCCGCATCGACATCGGCTCGTTCGAGCGGGTCAACGATTTCAATCCCGACGACCCGATCCCCGAGGTG
>JAJDEJ010000356.1 GCA_029259815.1 Planctomycetaceae bacterium
GGCGACAAGTGTACGATCTCAGGACCGTACGGTGAGTTCTTCATCAAAGAGACCGCCAACGAGATGATCTACATCGGCGGCGGAGCCGGCATGGCACCGCTGCGATCACACATCTTCGAACTGCTGAAAGAGCGACACTCCGACCGCAAGATCTCCTACTGGTACGGCGGTCGTTCGATGCGAGAGTTGTTCTACGTCGATGAGTTCCGGGCCCTCGAAGAGAAGAACCCGAACTTCAAATTCAACATTGCCCTCTCGGAGCCGATGCCTGAGGATAACTGGACCGGATACACGGGCTTCATCCATCAAGTCCTCCTCGAAAAGTACCTCAAGGACCATCCAGCTCCCGAGGACATCGAATACTACATCTGTGGCCCGCCACTGATGCTACAAGCGGTGCAGAAGATGCTGGACGACCTTGGTGTCGAACCCGAGAACATCGCCTTCGATGACTTTGGCGGTTGACACGTATCGGCGTGATCTTACCGTAGGACGGATTTCCCTTTCCGTAGGACGGATTTCCAAATCCGTCCGGTTACTGCGGGGGACAGATAAGTGTAGCGCCCCCAGCGGCGGACCAGACTGGAATCATCGACCATTCGGCGTCCAAACGCCGCTACACTAAAGTGCCCGTGGCACTAATCGCATTTTACACGCTCTTGTCACTCGCGAGGGACGGACTTGGAAGTCCGTCCTACGAAGGGGTGAGATTCAGCCAATGAGGCCGCGCAGTTCCGCGAGTACAGGCGGGATCGATTCGTGCGGGTCGGTCTTCTCTTCGTACTCCAGGACGACATAGCCGCGATAGCCGGCTGACTTGAGAATGCCGACCATACGGCCCAGGTCAGCATTCGTGCGTTCTCCGCCTGCGGGATGAACCGATACCTTGAGCTGTGCATTGACCGCATAGGGGGCGATCTTCTCCAGTGAGGCGTACGGGTCAGTTGTGTGAAAGTTGCCGCTGTCGAAGTTCACGCCGAACCAGGGTGAGTCGTCAACCCGCTCAACGATCGCCAGTAACTGCTCGGGCGTAGACGTGATGCCGCCGTGGTTCTCCAGTGCGAGGACCACTCCCTTTTCAGCCGCATACGCGACTGACTGATTGATGCCCTCCACGCAACGGTCGAGTGCTGTGACTTCTGTGTCACCCTTCGGAACCTGTCCTGCGAAGATGCGGATGACCGGGGCTCCCATCGTCGCTGAGTAGTCAATCCACTGCCGCGTCGTTTGCAAATGGAATTCGCGATCATCGCCCTCGGGAAGACAGAAGTCGTTGCCAATGGCCGTCCCGGAGATGTCGAGACCGAGGCGAAACGTCCGATTCTTGATCTGCATCAGGTAGTCATGCGTGATGTCCGCTGGGAAGTAGTAACTCGTCAACTCACAACCATCGAGGTTCTGCTCGGCACAGAAGTCGATGAAGTCCAGCATGGTCATCGATCCCTCGCTCCCACGTGGCTTCGGCCAACTCTGCGTGAGAAATCGATGAAACGAGTACGCTGCCAATGACAGCTTCATGTGCGATGAGCCGTTGCGTGTGATCGGCTCAGCGGCGGAGGCGCACTGCCCCAGAAACGATCCGCCCGCAAAAGCCGCTGTCAATTGTCCGAAGCGTCGACGTGTGATGTCTGGCATGTTTGTTCCTCAAGTCGCTCGTTGTTGGTTCATCCAATATTCCCTGAAGGACCACAGTCGCGGAAGTGACTCACGATCTTTCGGACGACCGCTTTCCTCTTTGCTGGCAATGATGTCATCGATGTGGCAAACCGGAAAGCCTTCGACATCGACTCGCCGTTGCCATGCGTCTTCAAAGGTTTCGATACCGTCCGGTGCGAAAATCAAATCGAGATCAAACGGACCGCATTTGAGTTGGATGAAGTCTTTACCTCGTTTGATTTCTGCGACACGTTGTTCGGTCAAGTTGAACCCGAGCTGTTGGAGCGCTGCGACGAGCGCTTGGCCGTTCTCGGGTGACTTCTCAGCAAAGAAGGCGACATCCTGAGTGGTGTCTGGAAAGCCCAGCAACAAGGCTCCGGTCTTTCCGATGAAAAGGTATCGCACACCGTGCTGTGCGAAGACATCGCGGATTTCTTCCGCCTGTTGATACTCAAACGCTGCCATATCCGAGCCAATCCGGAAGGTGCTCTTTGCACCATCGGCGGTATTCTTCCATTGTGTCCCACGAGCGGTATTCGGCGTCATCGAGGACTGGCTTATACGTCTTGACGAAACCGTACTTGAACCTCTGTTCCAGCGGTCGTCGAGCGGCGGCTTCAAATTCTGCCAGCCATTCGGGAGGGATGTCGGGGGTCTTGCTCATCGAATGAACCAGTGCCTCACGAGGGTGTCTCTTTTATTGTGGCACTCTTCACCGGTGATTGAAACCGTCGATTCTCAAACTCCTGCTGTGACCATACACTGAGCGTCACGCAATTTGACCCAGCGGGCGTAGCCCGTGGGCTTCAGACCATCAACCATCAACCATCAACCATCCATGCCCCGTTACGACGCTCGACGTATTGAGTCCAAATGGCAGTCCTACTGGGACAACCATCGCACGTTTGTCACCTCGAATGAGCCGCAGGAGGGGGCGCAGGGCAAGCTGTATGTGTTGGACATGTTCCCGTATCCATCGGGGGACGGGCTGCATGTTGGCCATCCCGAGGGGCAGACGGCGACGGATATTGTCTGCCGTTATTCGCGGATGAAGGAAAAGCATGTGTTGCACCCCATGGGCTGGGACGCATTCGGTCTGCCGGCTGAGCAATACGCAATCCAGACGGGCACGCACCCCCGCGAAACGACGCAGAGGAACATCGACACGTTTCGTCGCCAGGAAAAGATGCTCGGCTTCTCCTATGACTGGACCCGCGAGTTTTCCACGACGGATGAGGACTATTACCGCTGGACGCAGTGGATCTTTCTCCAGCTGTACGACACATGGTACGACGCGGACTTCGAGTGGACCGGTCCTGACGGCCTTTCACGCGCAGGCAAGGGGCGTCCGATCAGCGAGTTGCCAATTCCGAGTGGCGTCACGTCAGAGGGGGATGTAGCGGTCCGTCGCTATCAGGACGAACACCGTCTCGCGTATCAGTTGGATGCACCGGTGAACTGGTGTCCGGCGCTCGGTACTGTGCTCGCCAATGAAGAGGTCACTGCGGAGGGCAAGAGTGATCGCGGCAATCACCCGGTCGAACGTCGCCAGCTCCGACAGTGGATGCTGCGGATCACCTCCTACGCCGAGCGGCTGATCGACGAGTTGGAGAATCTCGATTGGTCCGAGTCGATCAAACTCCTGCAGCGCAACTGGATCGGCAAAAGTCTGGGAGCCGAGGTCGATTTCTATGTCGGCGATGTCACGAGCACGGAAAGCCAGATCATGGAATTCGGGCCGTGGAAGGCCGCTCGTGCTGAGGTCGGATTCCCGGAGCATCCGGGCGATTTGGTGCTCCGTGTCTACACGACCCGTCCCGACACGCTCTACGGAGCGACATACATGGTCGTGGCGCCCGAGCATCCGATTGTGGATCACATCACGACCGAAGAGCAGCGAGTCAAAGTTGAGACGTACCGGGACATCGTCAGCCGCAAGAGTGATCTCGACCGCACCGATCTCGCCAAGGAGAAGACAGGTGTCTTCACAGGGGCTCATGCCATGAACCCCGTCAATGGTGAACCCATTCCGATCTGGATCGCGGACTACGTGCTGATGAGCTACGGCACTGGAGCGATTATGGCTGTGCCAGGGCATGACGAACGGGACTTGGAGTTCGCCCGGACGTTCGACTTGCCCATCACGGCTGTCGTCATGCCTCCGGACACAGACCACGATGAGCCGATCGGTTTTGTCGGTGAGGGCACTGCCATCAACTCGGGTGAGTATGACGGTCTGCCGACTGCTGAATTCAAACAGAAGATCACTGAAAATCTCGCGGCTGGTGGGTTGGGGCAGCTGGCGACGAACTACCGCCTGCGTGACTGGCTGTTCTCGCGGCAACGTTACTGGGGCGAGCCATTCCCCATCTGGCATGAGTTGGACGATGAGGGTAAGCCGACAGGTCTCACGCGACCGGTTGCTGCGGACAAATTGCCCGTCACGTTGCCAGACATGGAGGACTTCAAGCCGAAGGGGACACCCGACCCGCCGCTCTCATGGGCACCGGACGAGTGGTTGTATGCGACCGCTGAGGATGGCACGCGGCTGAAGCGGGAGACGAACTCGATGCCGCAGTGGGCCGGGTCCTGCTGGTACTACCTGCGGTTCGCCGACAACAAGAACAGCGATGCGTTCATCGATCCGGCGGTCGAGAAGTACTGGCTGCCGGTCGACCTCTACATCGGCGGTGCCGAACATGCGGTATTGCACCTCTTGTACTCGCGTTTCTGGCACAAGGTGCTGTTTGATCGGGGACACGTCTCGACGCCCGAGCCATTTCAGAAGCTCGTCAACCAGGGCATGATTCTTGGCGAGAACAACGAGAAGATGTCCAAGTCTCGCGGCAATGTCGTCAACCCGGATGACGTCGTGTCGCAATACGGCGCGGACTCATTGCGCCTCTACGAGATGTTCATGGGGCCGCTGGAGCAGGTGAAGCCGTGGCAGATGAGTGGTGTTGAGGGGGTCTACCGCTTCCTCGGTCGTGTGTGGCGGATGATCGTCGACGAGCGGGCGGATGACGTCACGCTGAGTGCAGCGGTGCAGGAGGTGGACCTCACCGACGAACAGCAGCGGGTGCTGCACAAGACGATCAAGGCGGTGACGGAGGACATCGACAAGCTGTCGTTCAACACGGCAATCAGCCGCATGATGGAGTTTACGAACGTCTTCACGCAGGAGGACGTGCGGCCCAAGTTTGCGATGGAGCAGTTGGTGCTCCTGCTCTCCCCATTTGCCCCACACTTGGCAGAGGAACTGTGGGAAGTTCTGGGCCATGCGGAGACACTGGCCTACAATCCCTGGCCGGAGTATGACGAGTCGATGCTCATCGAGGATGAGGTCGAAGTGCCCGTGCAAATCAACGGCAAGGTCCGGGCGAAAATCAGGGTGCCGGTCGATGCGAAACCGCAAGCGATGCAGGAGATCGCTGAGTCGAGCGACGAGGTGCAGAAGCAGATCGAGGGCAAGCAGGTTGTGAAAGTGATCGCGGTGCCGGGACGGATGGTGAACTTTGTTGTGAAGGGGTGAAATGGCGTCTCATTCCAACAAACACATCCGACAGGCGATACAATATGCAGAGTCTCTAGGATGGCGGTTTGAGAAGGCAAGTAGCCGGGCTCACATCTTCGGAGAGTTGCTTTGTCCGTTTGGCGCTCGTGGAGGTTGTATTGTGAGAATCTTTTCAACTCCTCGTGTCCCGGAGAACCATGCCTCACGTATCCGCCGCGAAGTCGAGTTGTGTCCTCACGTCGCTGAGGAAGAGGGAGAATAGCGATGGACAAACTGACATATTCCTTCTCTCTCGTTCTTGAGGTGCCGGAACTGACGCCGGCAGATTGTGACCGTTTGTACGAAACGGGATGTGATGACAGCACCATCGTGACACGTAACGGCCAATCATTTGTCGCGTTTGACCGGCAGGCAGATTCATTAGAGGCTGCGATTCGCTCGGCGACGAGCGATGTTCAGTCCGCCGGATTTCGCGTGGTTCGTGTTGAGATGGATGTGCTGGTGTGACTGACGTTGATCAAGACCATCGCTCGGAACAGCAGTCACGAACAATCAACGGGCGCAAGGTCGTGCTCGGGATGTTTACGTTTGGCATTGTGATGACGGCGGCGATGTGGCTGTACTGGGAGGCGTACACGCGGCCGTTTCGACCGTTACAGTATGCGATCAATGAAGCTTTTCCGGGTTCGAGCCCGCGTGTGATTGGCGGGGAGCACAAGATTCACAAGGATGAAAACCCGTCAACGCTAAGGATGGTGATCCGAGTCGACTTCGATCCACGAGAAGCGTCGGACGATGCGGTGGAGCCATACACGTCGCGACTGATGGAGTTAGCCGCAGAGCATGTGGATCTGACGACGTATGAACAAGTCGAGGTGCATCTGGTGCATCGTGTGCCGGAGGCAGAGACCGAGCAGAGAAAGTTCGTATTTCCGACTTCGAAGTTGGAATAACAAAAGACGTCTCCTTCTCACGCTGTGCAATTTGTCTGTAGACTCGAGAGCGTACCCTTCACCCGCTCATCACGCGGAGCGTGATGGCTACTTTGGCAAGTCGCCACTTGTGATGAATTCGATTGCCAGTTTCGGATTGTGTGCGGGCTGAGGTGTGTTGTCGGTCCAGGCGACGGTCCCGTCACGGTCAATGAGAAACAGGCCCTGCCGAATTTCTGGCAGATCGTCACTGGCGAGCCCCCAATGGCGATGAGTGGGGGACGGTTCGGGGGTTAGCTGATTGATGTCAGTGAGGATCGGAAAGGGGAAGGGTTCGCCATGTCGCTTCTCTGCCTCTCGAATGGCGAAGGGCGTGGCAGTGCCGACGACGATGACTTGCACACCTGCCTTGTCGATCGCTGCGTGTGCCTTTGCCAATTGTTGCACGAGAGGATGCTCGTCGGCCTTGGCGTCAGCGATGAACAGCACAAGCAACCGCGTGCGACCGAGATATCGTTCAAACTTCACGAGTTGGGAGTGCTGGTCATACAATTCGAATCGGGGGGCAAGTTGACGGATGTCAGTCGCTGCCTTGTTTGGTGCCGGTCCGTCTCTTTCGCGACTGAGTCGCCACTGCACGAGGCTGAAGATGACTGCTGCTGAGAGAAACAGGACAATGACGCGTGGCTGCATGGGACGTCCGTTGACTAAGGATCACTCACTTCTGTTGTACACGTTTGAGCGGACGAGGCAATGAGTGAGCGACGACGGTTTGTGATCCTGACGCACGATCATCCGGTCCTGCACTGGGATCTCATGTTTGACACGGGTGACGCTCTGCGGACCTGGCGGCTGGAAACCGAACCGACGGTGGGTGTCGAGATTCGAGCGATCGCGTTGCCCGATCATCGGCGGATGTACCTTCACTATGAAGGTCCCGTGAGCGGTGATCGCGGGAAGGTTTCGCGTTGGGATTCCGGAACGTACTCGGTGTTGGAAGAAACACCGTCTGGTCTAACGTTCGAGGTCGATGGCGAGCGGGTGAGTGGAGTGATTGAGATGGTGAGGGAGGATGTGGGTGACGAGTGGGTTTTCATTGTCCAAGATTCGTCAACGAATGAGCGAAGAGAATCGTAGGCGGAGGGTGCGATCGGGCGATTGTGGATCGCGCTAAACCGCAAGCGGTATCGGTGCGATGACCGGGGCGATTGCGAATCACGATCAAGTCGATCGTGTGCGGACGATCGATTCGAGACGAGTGACGACTTCGTTGATGTCGCAGTTGGTTGTGTCGATGACTTGGGCGTCGTCGGCCGGTCGGAGGGGGGCGATCTGGCGGTTCGCGTCACGTTCGTCACGAGCCGTCTGTTCGGCGAGCAGGGTCGCGAGCGGGACGTGTGTGCCCTGGGCGGCCAACTCCTGCTGACGTCGACACGCCCTAACTTCTGGATCGGCCGTGAGGAAGAACTTGCACTCCGCGTGCGGGAAGGCGACCGTGCCTTGGTCGCGGCCTTCGCAGACGATGTTGTGTTCGTCAGCGATGAGGCGTTGGGCGTCGATGAGCGCTCGCCGGACGTCTGGGTTTTGGGCGATGAGCGATGCTGCCTGTGTCGTTTCGGCTGTGCGGAGTTCTCCCGTGACGTCCTTGCCGTCCGCGAACGTCCGTCCCTCGTCGAACGTGATAACGAGCGACTGAGCCAGTTCCCCGACTGGAGCGATCTCCGCAGGGTCGATGCCCCGTGAAAGACACTCGGCGGCGACTGCGCGGTACATGGCTCCCGTGTCGAGATAATCGAACCCCAGTCGAGTGGCCAGTTGACGGGCCGTCGTACTCTTGCCAGTGCCGGCGGGTCCGTCGATGGTGACGATCATGGGCAGCGAATAGGGAATGGCGAATAGGGCGGAATTGGACCTGCGCCCAGAATTTTCAATCACAGGAGCCATCATAGGGCGTAGTGTGGCTGCTTGGCGACGGTGTGGGGCGAGGGTATACTCATCTGCCCAAGCGACATCCCATTTCCCGTACGACCATTGCTGATCGAGGCCCTTTCTTGCTCGCCGGACCGCTCTTCAGTCGAGAGGTGTTGATCGCCCCTCGGCAAATCAAACATTTTCTCATGCGGTCCGGGTATGTCGCCGGCCTGTTTGTATTAATCTACACCGCTGGCCAGGTGACCTTCGGTTGGCAGAACGTGCAGACCGTGGGAGCGACCGCGAGGTTTGGTGCGTTTGTCTTTCAAGTGCTTTCGCTGGTGCAACTGTCGCTGGTGATCGCATTCTCTCTCCTGTCCGCGGCGAGCAGTGTCGCACAGGAGAAGGATCGTCGCACGCTCATTCTGCTGCTGATGACCGACTTGCGCGACCGTGAACTTGTGCTGGGCAAGTTGCTGGGCAGTCTGTTGTCGGTGCTGGTGTTGATCGCTGCTTCAGTGCCCGTGTTTTTCATCGTCTCGATGCTGGGCGGCACGACGGTCCAGCAGATCCTGTGGGCGCAGGCGGTTTGCCTCTTGACGGGACTTGCAGCCGGGAGCTGGGGCTCGCTTGTGGCCTTCTGGCGTGAGAAGACGTTTCAGACACTCGCCATCGGAGCACTGGGAATCGTGCTCTTCATGGGGGCGATCGAAGGGGTTGTCGCGATCGTTGGCGAAACATCCCCGGTCGCTGCGATCGGGGCTTTGAATCCCTATCGCACGCTGGGCCATATTCTCAATCCCCTGGCAATGGATGCCGGTCAGAATGAGCAGACGATCACCACAAGTCTCATCGCTTTGGCAGCGTTCAGCGTGGCGTTGATGGTCTTTACGACCCTGATGCTGCGTCGTTGGAATCCATCGAAGTCGGTCTTCCACTCAGCCAAAGAGGACACAGACAAGCAGGCTGTGGTGACCGGACAGACGCGGGAGATCTGGAATTCGCCCCTCATCTGGCGTGAGATCCGCACACGTGCTTATGGTCGAAAGATCTTTGTCATCAAGCTGGCTTATCTGCTCCTTGCAGCATTCGTTGTCCTACTGGTTCGTCAGGTGGCCGGGAACCAGACAATGGTGCTGGGGATGATCTCGGCTGAAGGTTTCGCGTTCATTGCTCTCGCGTTGGTCGGACTGATGCTGGTCAATGCCCAAGCAGTAACGTCGGTGACGTCTGAGCGTGACGGGCAGACGCTGGAATTGTTGTTGGTGACCGACGTCACGGCGAAGGAGTTCGTGTTCAGCAAGCTGGGCGGCGTGTTCTACAACACCAAAGAGGTCATCATCGTGCCACTCCTACTCGTGGGGTGGTACGCATTCCAAGGGCAGGGGACGCTGGAGAACACTGTCTACTTGGTGATTGGCTACCTGGCAGTCGTCCTCTTTGCGGCGATGCTTGGTTTGCACGCAGGCTTCTCTTACGACAGTTCACGCACGGCGATTGCCAACAGCTTGGGGACCGTGTTTTTTCTGTTTATCGGCATCTTCATCTGCATGATGCTGATGGTGGAAGCGCAGGCTTCGTTTGCATTGCAGTTTACGCCGTTCCTGATGTTCATTCTCGGTGGAAGCATTGGCCTGTATACCTCGCTGACGGCTCGTAACCCGTCGCGTGCTCTGCTGCTGGCGGCGATCATTCTGCCCTTCTTCACGTTCTATGCGATCACCAGCTTTTTGCTTGGCGACACTTTGGGTGTCAGTTTGATGGTCGCATTTGCGTATGGATTCCCGACCATTGCGATGCTCGTTCCGGCTGTCAGCGAGTTTGATGTCGCCCTGGGGCGCACAACGTTGGACAAGGGATGAGCCGTATCGTTGAGCCGCACATTTCAAATGTGCGGCTCAACGATACCCACTGGGTCCTTCCGAGCTTGGCTCATATGAATGTCATTCTGGAAGCCCTGACCCTGATCCTGCCTGGGGTCATGGTGTTACTCGGGCTCACGCTTGCGTCAGGATTCTTCTCCGGCAGTGAGACGGCGTTGTTTTATCTGTCTCGCGACGAACTGCGATTGCTGCAGGTAGGGAAGCCTCGTGAGCGGGTCGTGGCCCAGTTGTTGCGTGATCCCGATCGCCTGCTGACGGCTGTCCTGTTCTGGAATCTGCTGATCAACCTGACATACTTTGCAATCAGCGTGGTCCTGGCGCGTCAACTCGCCAGCGAGGGGCATGCGACTCTGGCGGGTGTGATGAGTGTCGCGAGCCTGGCCTCGATTATTGCATTCGGTGAGGTCGTTCCAAAGAGCCTGGCAGTTGTGTTTCATCGGCGGATCGCGGTGCTGGTGAGCTGGCCACTGGCGATCGCCGTCCGATTGCTCGATCCCATTCTCCCTTGGTTGGGGCTGACGACGCGTGTCATCCGCCGAACCGTCTGGCCCCACATCCGACCAGAGCCCTACTTGCATGCTGACGACCTGGAAAAGGCAGTTGAGACATCCAACCTCAGCGCAGAGACGATCCGTCACGAACAACAGATCTTGCACCGCATTCTCGACCTTTCAGAAATCACGGCGGAAGAGGTGATGCGCCCACGCGGCACCTACACCACCCATATCTCACCGGTCAGTCTCGGAGACCTGAAGGGGAGCATTCTGTCGACAGACTATCTGCTACTTCGCGATGGAGAGAATAGCGATTCCGATGCAGATGCCATTGGCGGTGTGGTGCCGCTCTCAAGCCTGTGGGTGGCGACGGAGGATGATCTGGCCCAATACGCCGAGCCGATTTTGCACGTTCCGTGGTGTGCGTCCTTGGCAGACCTGCTGCAGATGCTACGCAACCGATTGTGCGACGTCGCGGTTGTGGTCAACGAATATGGCGAGACGATTGGCGTGGTGACCTACGAAGACGTGATCGACACGGTTCTGGTCCCTCACCCCAGCCGTGCGAAACGGATTCTGCGTCGCGAGGTCGTGCTGGAGGTGGCGGAGGGGCGGTATCATGTCGACGGGCTGACGACGTTACGGTACCTCGCCCAGAGACTGGGATTCGAGTTCGAGCCCACTGATGATGGCCTGCTCACTGTGGCTGGGATGTTTCACGAAGAGTTCGAGCGCATGCCGCAGGTGGGCGACGAATGCGCGTGGAACGGCTACTCTCTGCGAGTGATTGAGGCCTCGGAACGCGGTCGACTCAGGGTCGTCGTCGATCAACGAGAGGGGAACATTTCAATCCCGGAGGATTGACTTCGTTCCCTGACGGGATCTGGGAATGAAGGGTCGAATCAACCCATCAGTAGTAGGACGAACCTGATGCCTGCCCGGTGACTTCACCTTCGGCCTGTTCCTCGGGTTCGTCTTGCTCAATGATCTCGACGCCGTGCTTCTCGAAAAGTTCCTTGCTCCAGTCAGTGCGGTACTGCTGCAGTTCACCCTGGGCGAGTTTCGGATAGTCGGAGAATTGGTAAGGAGCAAACAGCTGCTCCTTCAAGAACTGTTCTCGGAAAGCCCCAATGTTCTCGAACCGACCGTAGGTCCGATCGAAGACTTTGACAACGTAAAAATACTTCATGTCGGCACTGTGTGCGACACCTGCGTCGTTGGGTTTGAGGTCGTCGAAGACGACCTCCATGAAGCTTTCACCGATGCGGCCAGGGATGTTTCGCAGTTGAGTCCGTTCGGGGGGCGGGGTCATGAACGGGTTGGGGGACATCCGCGGGTCAGCTTTCGACAGCCAGGAGAAAGAGGGCGGGTGTAGCACGCTCACGGACGGAGCATCCTCAGCCCCGGTGATTGTCTGCCCGGCCAAGGCCTCGCTCAACACGATCTCGCTACCGTCGGCGAGCGTGGCGAGCTCAGCGGCTCGTGTCTGAGCAGCTTCGCGAGCCTTGAGTTCACGCCACTCGGCGACGACCTGCTCGCGGATTCCCTCGTCGCTCAAGCTCTCGGGAACATACTCCTCCTGATCGTCGATCTTCCAGTAGGCGAAGCGACTCTCCGTCTCCGTCTGCACGACAGACTGCGCCCGAGAGTAGACTTCCTCAGGCCGGGAGTTGAACGCATAGGTGACGACATCCGTCACAGGTGTTCGGTCGAATGGGTTGGAAAACTCGCGATCGACAGCACGACCGATGGGGTACTCCTCGGAGTCACTCAATTCAAGACGTGAGAGCAACGGTGTTTTGACATAGACCAACCCATGCTCGTCAGCATAGGTTTTCAGCATCTCAAGAGCCTGCTCACGTGTGAGGTGACTGTCGTAGTCTTCTGGGTCCAATGTGCGTAGACCAATTTCCCGCATGTAGGCGATCGCCTCGTCAATCACTTCCTTCAGTCGCACGCCCGTCCGTTCTCGCAGGATCTGGTCGGTGATCTCGCCACGAAGCTCATCATCCAATTCACGCACCTCGGGAGTGTCGGGCACTTCCGGAGCATCGGGAGCCGTGCTTGTGTTGGGAACTTCCGGAGCATCGCCGGGTGCTGTGTCGGTGGACTCTGCGGCTTCCGGCAGCGGCGGTGGAGGTGGACCATCCGAGTCTGTTGCAGCAAGATCAGCCTCCGCAGTCGGCTCATCAGCCGGAGTGGTCTCCTCTGCGGATTCCGTGTCGTCGAAGAAGGCGACCGGCTGGATGGTCGATGGTTGAGAGAGAGCAGCTCCCTCTTCCGAGTCAGCCTCCGGCGCTCCGTCTGACTCTGCTCCGCTTGGGGTCGCCTCTTCGGGAGTGGCCTCGGTTTCGTCCGTCCCTTCCTCGTTGGGAGGGAGGTCTTCTCCGTCAATCTTACCCTCAGGTTGCTCTTCTTCTGGAGCAGGAAGAGCCGGGCCGTCTGAGCCAGGGAGTGCCGGACCGTCTTCTGTTGTGCCATCGGATTCCCCGTCCAATTCGTCGACCGGGACCGTCTTGTAGTGCTCTTCGTAAAACGCCTCGATCTCTTCGTCCGTTGGTGGAGTGACGGTCTTTTCGATCTCGTCATAAGCCGCCTCGACATAGGCCAGTTGTACACGTCGCGGTTGACGGAAGCCCGGGCGTCCCTCTTCCAAACGTCCTTCATCAGACGTGTCCGGATAGTTCTCGCGATGCGCGTCGAACAATTCCTGCAACTCCTCATCGGTTGGTTCGGCGGAATCGTCCACAAACATCGACACAGCGATCGGCACAATGCTCACCGACTCGCGGACGTTGAGTTTCTTGTAAAACTCCCAGTAGCTCTCGGGCGGCAGGGACGTTCCCTGGTACATGAACTGAGCAGCCATCCTCGCTTTGAGTTGGCCTCGCAGGATGTTGTAGAGATCAGACTCGCTGAGCCTCATCTGATTGCGGATCTGCTTGAGGTCTTCGCTCGTGAACTGATTCTGGGTGATGGAGGTCAGATAGTCGTTGACCGAATCATCAGTGACTGAGAGGCCCATCTCTTCAGCCTCTCGACGCAGAAGTTCGCCGACAATGATGTCCTTCGTCGGATCGGGGTGGTATTGGAATGGCTGCGGTTGTTGCAGGAATTTTTCTTGATCCTTTTGCTTTGCCAGGAAATAGGCTCGTCCGATAATGGCGTTGGCAGCCTCGCGTTCGTCACGCAGGTAGCCAAATTGCCGCTGGTCGATGTTGCCGGTGTCAGCCTTCACGACGGCGGGCGGTCCGCCGAGCATCGTGCCACCGATGGCGAGGGCAGCTCCGAGGATAAGCCCGACCGTGCCGAACTCGTTCGACTTCTTGCTGCGGATACCCGCGATCCAGCCGATCGCACCAAGGGTGCAGGCGACGAAGATCACGATCAGCCCGGTCGGCATGTTCGCAGGGTCTTGCACCGCACCGAGGATGACGAACGCAAACATCGCCAGACCGGTCAGGATGACGGTCATCAGCTTCTGATGTTTCCGGAAGATGGCGAACGGTGATTTCATGGGTATCTTCTTCCTCTGATCGTAAATGCGTGCGGGTGGCACGCCCAGACCAACGGGATGGGCGTGACGAATGCTTGACCCGCGTTGGCCACGCCCTTCCTGATGTCAGAGCGTGCCACCCAACGAGAGCTTCGAGCGAAATCGCTCACCCCCCAAACCGACCGACTTGACAGACCGACTTGTGATGCTTTAAGCCTTTGACCGTCGCACTCCGAGACGGAGAACGACGTCGCGCCGCATTGTAGCTGTGGCGTTAAACCTGACAACCCCAACACCTTCAGTCACAGGACGGTGCCGTTGGCGGCCAAGCGGAAGAAAGGTCTGGTGATCGTCGAATCGCCGGCCAAGGCGAAAAAAATCGGCGGATATCTGGGCGACGACTACATCGTCAGAGCCAGCGTGGGGCACGTGCGCGACCTCCCCGCCAAGGCAGCCGACATCCCGGCCAAGTACAAAAAGGAGCCGTGGAGCAACCTGGGCGTCAACGTCGACGAACAGTTCGCACCGCTGTATGTCGTCTCGCCGGAAAAGAAAAAGGTCGTCAAGGAACTCAAGGAACTGCTCAAGAACGTTGACGAACTCATCATCGCGACAGACGAAGACCGCGAGGGAGAGAGCATCGGCTGGCACATCACCGAACTGCTCGACGCCAAGGTGCCGATTAAGCGGATGGTGTTCTCCGAGATCACCAAAAAGGCCATTCAGGAAGCCCTGGAGAACCCCCGCGAGATCGACATGGATCTCGTCAAGGCGCAGGAGACCCGCCGCGTCCTCGACAGACTGTACGGGTACACACTCAGTCCGCTGTTATGGAAGAAGATTCGCCCCAAACTCTCCGCCGGCCGCGTGCAAAGCGTCGCCGTCCGAGTGCTTGTCGAACGCGAGTTGGAGCGGCTGATCTTCAAAAGCGGTACCTACTGGGACCTCAAAGCAGAGCTGGATACCGAAAAGAAGGCCCGGTTTAGCGCTCAACTCGTCACGGTGGATGGCAAGAAGGTCGCGACCGGCAAGGACTTCGACGAACACACCGGCAAAATCAAAGAGGGCACAGACGTCGTCCTCCTGTCCGAAGAGCAAGCCCGCAAACTGCAGGAGAAGCTGAAGTCGACCGACTGGACCGTCACCAGCATCGAGCATCGCAATCAGCAGCGGAAACCAGCCGCGCCGTTCACGACGAGCACCCTGCAACAGGAAGCGAACCGCAAGCTCAACATGTCGGCCCGACAGGCCATGCAAACAGCTCAACGCCTGTACGAAAATGGCCAGATCACTTACATGCGAACCGACAGCGTCACGCTCTCGCAGGAGGCTCTTGATGCGTCACACGCCCGCATCAAGGCCGACTACGGCGACAAATACCTCGTCTCCCGCCAATACACGGGCAAGACCAAAAACGCTCAGGAGGCTCACGAGGCCATCCGCCCTGCCGGGACGAAGATGAAGTCGGCCTCCGAACTCGGCCTCACCGGCGGCGAAGCGCGGATGTACGACATGATCTGGAAGCGGACGATGGCCTCGCAGATGGCCGAGGCCCAACTCCGCTTCGACACGGTCACCATCAAGGCCGACGAAACCGAGTTTCGCGCGACTGGTCGACACGTCGAATTCCCAGGTTTCTTCAAGGTCTACGTCGAGGGCAGTGACGACCCCGAGGCTCCGCACGAGGAGGAAGAATCAGCCCTGCCCGAGTTGAAGGAAAACGACAAACTCAGCTGTGCCGAACTCGACGCGGTCGGTCACGAGACCAAGCCCCCGGCGAGATACACCGAAGCGACCCTCGTCCGCAAACTGGAAGCCGAGGGAGTGGGGCGACCCTCAACGTACGCCTCGATCATCAGCACGGTGCAGGACCGCGGATACGTCAACAAAACGGGCAACCAACTGGTGCCAACTTTCACGGCGATGGCCGTCACGCGATTGCTGGAGGACTACTTCCCCCATCTGGTCGATCTGCAGTTCACGGCTCAGATGGAGCAGTCGTTAGACGACATCTCGATGGGAGACGCCGAGTGTCTGCCCTATCTGGAGAAGTTCTATAACGGACAGGAGGGCATCAACGAGCAGGTGAAGTCGCACGAAGAGGAGATCGACCCCCGCAAGGCGTGTACGCTCAAATTCGAAGGATTGGACGCCGACGTGCGTGTGGGGCGGTACGGGCCCTACCTCGAACGGGAAGAGAACGGCGAACGCATCACTGCCGGTCTGCCCCCCGACATCGCCCCGGCTGACGTCGACAATGCAACGGCGGAAAAGCTCATCGAGGAAAAAAAGAAGGGCCCGCAAGCCCTCGGCATGCATCCGGAAGAGGGGCTGCCGATCTACGTCAAGCGGGGACCGTTCGGACCCTATCTGCAACTGGGCGATCAACCGGACGACGACACCAAGCCCAAGCGGGCCAGCATTCCGCTCAATCACGACCCGGACAACGTCGAACTCGAAACGGCCATGCAACTGCTCGCGCTGCCCCGCCGCATCGGGCATCATCCGGTCGATGGCAAAGTCGTCAACGCGGGTCTCGGTCGCTTCGGTCCCTACGTGCTGCACGCCAAGAAGTACGGCAACTTCGATAAAAAGTTGCACACCTACACGACCGACGATGGCAGCAAAACCGTCGACGTCCTCACAGTCGACATGGACACGGCCCTGGAGATGCTTTCCAAGAGCAAGTCACGCGGCAAGGCGGAGCCACTGAAGGTGCTCGGCGAACACCCCGAAGACGGCAAGCCGGTCGAGATCTACGAAGGCAAATACGGCCCGTACGTCAAGCACGGCAAGGTCAACGCGACCATTCCCAAAGAGATGGAGATCAACGACGTCTCCATGGACGCCGCCATTCCCTGGCTCGAAGCGAAGGCGGCCAAGATGGGAGTCAAAAAGGCTGCTAAAGCCAAGAAGGCGACGAAAGGCACCGCCAAAAAGAAGTCAGCCAAAAAGGCTCCTACCAAATCAGTCGCCGCCAAGAAGACGTCTCGCAAAAAGACAGAGTCGAAGAGCGACTGAACCGTATGCAAAGTTGACTTCGCCAACACAAAACGACTGATTTTGAAATCCCAAACCGGTGACCACTACGAGACGCAACTTTCTGCTCTTTCGGTCTGAGTTGTTCTTGCACCGCCCGCCTGATGATCAACTCAACCAATGGTTTGCTGGTGGAGACTGCGCCGGTTGGATTTACGCAAGACTCTTGCCATGTTCAAACATCGCAGGCGAAACAGATCCACTCATGGAGGATTGGGGATGGTACGCATCCGTCCGAATTGAGGATACGAACACCTCAATTGCGATGCTGTTTTACGCGTGGGACTACCTCGACGATTGCTGGTTGATAGGACTTGAACCAAGACGCAAATTGATACGACGTCAGTCGGACGAAGTTACTCGTGCTGCGGTCGATTGCGTTGCCGATGCGATTGATGACATGTTGGAGGAGGATGATCGGTTCGAGCTCTTTGGGTGGTACGAGCGAAACCCTTTCGATTCCGGCGTTACCGACCCTCGCAAATCGTAAGCAACCAATCCGTGTATGGGAGCGGCAATTTCGAGCGGACTCAAATGGGAAATCGGTAAGACCTCACTGTTTCTTGAGTCACTTCCATCTAGCTCTCGCATGTTGTCCCAATCATCGATGCCCATGGGGCTCCATGTTTTTTCGGGATTCGTAGGGTAAATCGAAATTCTGGGAACACTGATCTCCGCTAATTCTCACTTATGACTGCTCAGCGATTCCTCATCGAATGGCTATTCGGTGATTGGTGAAGATCAGTGGAAATTAGTGTTCCTTCATTTCTGTCGTGGACTCGCCCTCGCCATTACGCTTTCCGTTGCTCAAGACAATTCACCCCAGCTCAGTGAGATCCTACGAAAATCGGTTGTCGCCCTCCGTCATCGGTGATATTGACCCGTGCCAGCCATACCGGGAAATACCCGATGCCGTCATGGTGGGTGCTGCCTTTCGATCGTTCTCGACGTCGCCTAGAATGGGACACGGCTTTGTCGAAAACGTTCGGGTGGCGGGGTCAGAAGCGAAGCGCATGGCCCCGACGTTGGATGTCCACTCCGGCAGGGCCATCCACTTCGTTCCTGACCCTGCCACCCAACGCTGCATCAATTTTTTCGACAGAGTCTACAGTCACAGACCACGGCGACCATGATGGCGGCCGATCGACACTCTCTGATGGAACTTACCCCGCATAGGAGGACACACTCATGGCTTACACTCTCCCGGATCTGCCCTACGCCAAGGACGCGTTGGAGCCGCACATTGATGCCAAGACGATGGAGATTCACCACGACAAGCATCACGCCGCTTACATTGCCAAACTGAACGCGGCCCTCGAAGGGCACGACGATCTCGCCAGCAAGTCGATCGATGACCTGATGCGGGACCTCAACTCGGTTCCCGAGGCGATTCGCACGGCTGTCCGCAACAACGGCGGGGGTCATGCGAATCACAGCCTGTTCTGGACAGTCCTCAGCCCCAGCGGTGGTGGCACCCCGAGCGGCGACATTGGCGATGCCATTAACAGCACGTTCGGTAGCTTCGATAAGTTCCAGGAAGAATTCGCCAATGCAGCGGCCACTCGTTTCGGCAGCGGCTGGGCATGGCTGTGTGTCAAAGGCGACGGCAGTCTCCACGTCGACAGCACCCCCAATCAGGACACGCCTCTTTCGGAGGGTCACACTCCCATTCTGGGGCTCGATGTCTGGGAACACGCCTATTATCTGAACTACCAAAATCGACGACCAGACTACATTTCCGCCTTTTGGAATGTGGTCAATTGGGAGGAAGTCGGCAAGCGATTCGCAGCTGCCAAGTAGTCACGATTTTCGCTCGACTCTCGAGGAATTGATCAGGGCTCGACACTTTGGGGTGTCGAGCCCTGCTGCATTTTGCAACGCAGTGTTTTTCACCGCTGTCCCACGTCGAACCGGTCTAGCGTTGATTCGGCGGGAGTTGATAGACTCCGCCGCGCGACCACCTTCCCCACGATGAATCCCATCAAAACAGGCATGCCTGTGGTCTGCGCCTTGAAAACGTCGCAACAATAGTCAGCGACGAATTGCCTGCCCGACTGACTTGCCACAATTGTTCAATAAGGGACTGTGTGACGATGGAACGTCGCCGGATACTGAAATCTCTCCTGGCCGGAGGCCTGCTTGTCGGACTGCCTGGTTCACTGTGCGCTCAACAGCAACGGCCGAAGTCCGCTGGTGTACCAATCCAGAAAGTACAGCCGGCAGCCGCTGCTCAAGTCGATCCTCAACAGCAGCCGGTCCAGGTGAATCCGGTCGAGTTGGAACGAATCCTGAAGGAATGGGAGCAGAAAACGGCGAAAATCACGAAGCTTCGTGGGGTCCATCAGCGTTACGAGTACGACTATGTGTTCCTGCAGGAGAAGCGGGCGGTCGGATCATTCTGGCATGAATCGCCTGACAAGGGACGGATCGATTTCAACTACAAAGAAGAGCCCAATATCCCTCCGGGCGGTGTCAACAACGCCAAACGTGCTCCGAACGGCAAGCCCTTCCAAGTGACGGCCGAGCCACCCACGATGTGGGTCTGTACAGGCTCCGAGATCCTCTCCGTTGATGTCGACAACAAGACGATCGACCAGATTGAAATCCCGCCACCGGATCGCGGAGAAAACATCATGGACGGGCCCCTGCCTTTTCTGTTCGGTATGCAGGCGGAGAAGCTGAAAGCCCGGTATCAAATGTCGCTCGGCCAGATGAATGGCTCGAAGGGCAGAGACGGACGACCAATCTACCATTTGGTTGCCAGCCCCCTGCTTCAGGCCGATGCTCGCAACTGGCAGCGGGCCGAGGTTCGTCTCGATGCCGAGTACTGCCTGCCGGTGGCAATCCGGTTGATCGATCCCAGCGGTAACAAGGAAACGGTCTACGTCTTTCCACTGCGGAACATGAAGGCCAATAGCCAGTGGGCTGCGATAATGCCAAATCCCTTCAAGCCACGACTGAACGGCTTCAAGGTTCAGCAGGCACAGCAGGCAGCTCCTGAGCGACAAAGAAATGTCTTGGATGGCGGCATCGCGCCGGTCAATCGATGAAATGAGCAGTTGACCTGTCCGGGAGCATCCCCTTCTCTTAAGATGAGGTGTCCTGTTGGATGCCCACAAAGAGATTGGTCGACATGACTCTTGGCAGTCCGTCATCGCAGCCCCACAATTCCGTCTCACGACGCGACTTCCTCGCGGTCGGGGGACTGAGTATGGTCGGGCTCTCCGTCGCCGAGCAGGCGGCGGTTCGCCGTGCCCGCCAGCGAAGCGGTGACCGCAGTTGCATCCTCATCGTGATGGCAGGCGGTTCGAGTCAGCTGGAAACCTTCGATCCCAAGCCGGACGCTCCTCGTGAAATCCGTGGCCCGCTCAAAGCCATCTCGACGTCTTTGCCGGGCGTCCACTTCAGCGAGAGTTTGCCCAGACTCGCCGAACGAGCCGACCGATTGACCGTGCTCCGCTCGCTGTATCACGACGCCGCTCCCACACATGAGACCGGGTTGCAACTTCTCCAGACAGGCCGTCTGGTGACCAATGGCACACGTTATCCCAGCATCGGGTCAATGGTTTCACGACTTCTCGGTCCGCGCGGTCGGGCACCCGCTCACGTTCTCTTGCCGAGGCCACTCTCCGACACTGGCGTGCAAACGTACCGCGGCGATGGCAGCGGATTCCTGGGCGTTGACTTCGAGGCAGTCATGCCGGAGTTGGACGGCGTTTCGTTTGATGAAGATCAGTCCGACGGCACCCTCGCTGAACTCACGGCATTCGGTAACGAACCGATCGCACGCCGTGACGCCTACGGCGACTCTCGGTTCGGACGGCAACTCCTCCTCGCACGACAGCTCATCGAACATGGCGTTCGGTTTGTCACGGTCAATACGTTCAGCCAACTTGATGGTTGTGTCACGTGGGACGCCCATGCGGATCAAGAGCACTCTCCCGGAACGCTCTACGACTACCGTGATTCGATCGGTCCGCAGTTCGATCGTGCCTGCTCAGCCCTCCTTGACGATCTGCAAGATCGCGGGTTGTGGGAAGACACGCTGGTTGTCTGTGCCGGCGAGTTCGGTCGCACGCCACGCCTCAACGAGAATGGCGGACGTGACCACTGGACGAACGCCTGGTCAGCCCTGATGGCGGGCTGCGATTTGCCCGAAGGCTGTGTGATCGGTCAGACCGATGCAACAGCCTCGGAACCGATCGATGACGCGATCGCATTACCTCAACTGGCCGCGACCATTTACAACCGCCTCCGCATCGATCAGTCGGCCGACCTGCAAGAGGACTGGCCTTTCGATTCGCTCTGCGATGCCTCGCCGATCTCATCTCTCGTGGGGTAGTCGTACAACTTGGTGGAGTTGAGAGATCCAGGTTAGGCACCATATGGACGTCGATGACGCCTGAGCAGTCGACCGCTACACTGTAGGCCTCGTCTCTCATTGCCAACGTCTCCCCAACGGCAAGCCGATCACAGGCAGACCTTTGAAGTGATTCGGCGCTCGCTTCGAACCCATGATGGATGAAACATCCGACAACGAGATGCAATCGAAGCCTTCCGCTGAAGACGTGCGGCTGGCCATCGATATGCTGGAAAAAATCGCAGCGGATCGCGGACTGCTCGAACAGGTCTCTCAGGACGAAATGCACCGGCTGCTGCGTGCGGCTGAGAAGATTGCGCTACCAACGCGGGCCGATCGTAAACGGCTCAAACGCGCCTTCCTCAAACGCGAACAGGCGGAACGCGAACGGCAACGTGAGGTCGACGACCGACAGCTCGCACAGACTGGGATTCGCTCCGAGAAGGGCGTTCGGCGTCGATTCATCACAGCACATCCTCCCGAGCCCTTCGACCCGGAACTTCCTCCGCCAGTCGAATCAGCTAACGATGTTGCCCCACGCCTGGAGGTTCCGCGCAGCTGCTACATCTGCAAGAGAGCATACGACCAACTGCATCACTTCTACGACTCTCTCTGCCCTGATTGTGCTGCCCTCAACTGGACCAAACGGCATCAAACTAGCGACCTCACTGGTCGCTACGCGCTTGTTACTGGTGGCCGGGTGAAGATCGGTTACGAGGCGGCCCTCAAGCTGTTGCGAGCGGGGGCGCACGTCATCGTCACGACCCGCTTTCCAGCCGACGGGGCCAAACGCTTTCTCGCCGAGGACGACTCCGCCGAGTGGCAGGACCGCATGCAAATCCACGGCATCGACCTGCGTCACACGCCGAGCGTCGAAGCACTCTGCGAACATCTCTGCAAGACGCTCCCCGGTCTCGACTTCATCCTGAACAACGCCTGCCAAACAGTTCGCCGTCCGCCGGGCTTCTACGCACACCTGATAGACGCTGAGCGTGATCTCGCCGGTGCATTGCCACCGCCAGGCCGCGCGATGCTGGCATCTCATGAGGAACTGCGCAGACGACCGGGTGGCAGCATCAGCAGCGAAGCGAATGGCCCTGCGGGGGACGCACTGCCCGCGCAGGTGCACGGCAGTCTCGCCGGCATCCAACGAGCGGCCGAGCTCTCACAATTGCCGCTCGTCGCCGAGGACCACGACAATCGACCGACGCTGTTTCCCGCCGGTCAGTACGACGCCGACCTGCAACAGGTCGACCTCCGCACCATCAACAGTTGGCGCCTGCGATTGGCCGAGGTGCCCACAGTCGAGCTCTTGGAAGTCCACCTTGTCAACGCGGTCGCGCCGTTCATCCTCAACGCGCGGCTCAAACCTTTGATGCAGCGTGTATCCACCCCCGGTAAGCACATCGTCAACGTTTCCGCGATGGAGGGCGTGTTCTACCGCGCCTACAAGACGGACAAACACCCGCACACCAACATGGCGAAAGCGGCCCTCAACATGTTGACCCGCACGTCCGCACAGGACTACGCCGCCGCTGGCATCCACATGAACTCCGTCGACACCGGCTGGATTACCGACGAAGACCCCGCCGAGATCGCCACCCGCAAACAACAAGACCTCGGCTTCCACCCCCCGCTCGACCAAATCGACGCCGCCGCCCGAATTTGCGACCCCATCTTCCACGGTCTTCTCTCTGGAGAACACCGGTGGGGCCAGTTCCTGAAAGACTATCAGGTCGCCAATTGGTGACCGATCAAGAGGCAAATGCAGGTCCCTGGCGGAGTGTGGGCCCTGAAGAGACGGCATAATCGTCTGCCCCATGACACCTGGTCGATGTCCCCCCGGTCGTCGATGTGGTATCAAATGTCTCGTGCAGATCCCTTCGCGGACATTCGTTTGTGAAAGACATTTGAACTCCGAAACCCTCCGCCGACGAGACTGATCCGTCAACGAAAATCTGTTGGCGAGGAGTCTCAACCACAATTTCGAGTCATTGCCATGTTGCCCCTCAACCGCCGTGAGTTCCTTGCCGCATCAGCCGTCGCCGTTTGTCTAGGGCGTGCAGGAGAAGCAGCAGACGTCTCTTTCAAAGGGCGCATTCGCAAGGCCGTGAAATTCCACATGGTGCAGGATGAGGACCTCTCCGTGCAGCAGAAGTTTGAATTGCTCAAGGAACTGGGCTACGACGGCACCGAGATTCGTACGCAAAGCAAAGACGATAAAGAGACATTCAAAGCGGCCAGCGAAGCAACAGGACTCCCGATCCACGGCGTCATCAACAGCAGCGGTCCAGACATCCGGAGCGCGGTCGACCTCTCCAAATACTATGGAGGCAGTAGCGTGCTTGTCGTCGCCGGGCGGGTGAATGAGAAAATGTCCTATGACGACAACTGGAAGGAGTGGGAAACACGCATTCGTGATGCAGCCCCTTACGCTCACGATCAGGGTATCCGGCTGCTCGTCGAGAACGTGTGGAACAACTTCCTGCTCAGCCCGCTGGAGATGAGGGCATTCATCGACGAGATCGACCACGAGGCGGTCGGCGTGTACTTCGACGTTGGCAACGTCGTGCGATACGGCTGGCCCGAACAGTGGATTCGCATCCTCGGCAATCGCATCGTCAAGCTCGACATCAAAGAGTACAGCAGGGATCTCCAGCGAAACGCCGGCCTGTGGAAAGGCTTCAACGTCCAGATCGGCGACGGAGACTGCGGCTGGCCCGCCGTCCGCACGGCTCTCGATGAGATCGGCTTCGAAGGCTGGGCGACCGCCGAAGTCCCCGGCGGCGGACGTGAGCGACTCGAAGACATTGCCAAGCGGATGGACAACGTGTTGGCGTTGACGTCTGACTAGCGAACGGGGTCAGGCACCATTTCGGACTGTGGGTCGAGATGAGCTCGCACGCGTTCCCGCCGAAATGGTGCCTGACCCCTTCCAGCCAAGCGCAATCACTCGTCGTCCGGTCCTTCGAGGGCCGGGAGTTCGAGTTGTTCGATGTGCGGCAGACTCGCGCCGATGATCGCTCCCAAGTCGCCGTAAAGGCTGGACGTGCTGCACACGGCCCGTTCGAGTTGCTTCTCACGCTTGGCCCACATGCGTTGCATGGAGCGTTTCTCCTTCTCCAAGTCTTCCCGCAGGGTGACGAAAGATTCAACGATGCCTTCCACACGGTGACGGAACTCGGGACCGGAGAGGTAGCCGTACAGGACGGTCATCTTGTCCTGTCGTCCATTGAGCGAACTCTTCGCCGCGGCGACCTCGATCAGCCCGTGCCGCAATGCGGCTGCAAGACCGGCGACACAACTGCGGTTGGTCACCCACACGCTGTCGACGCAGGAAAATGTCGTGACATCCGGCGGCATCTCGATCGTGGCGAGGGCAGCGATTTGTGCCTTCGCAGCTCTTTGATCATCCCGCAGTTTGGGGAGCCAGCCGTCGTTCCAGTTCTTCGTTCGCTTGGACTCCCAAAGGATCGTGCCACAGACCTCGCCGTTGGCATTGCGGACAGCGTGGACCACGTCGCCGCCGTGGATGCCCTTCGGCACCGGCATAATCTCGTCGAAGGGAAACTCCCGTCGGAGGAGTTCCTCCAGACTGAGTTCCATCACTTCACCCTGCAACTGCTGTGATGACTGCTCCGACTTGCGTTTGAGTTCGGAGATCTGCTGCTTGAGGTCGTTGATCACCTTCTCGCGCTCTGCGAGGTTGAGTTCGGTCTCCTCGGTCGCCTCGCGTTTGGCTTCGTTGCGGATCTTCTGCCGTTCTTCGTCCAGTTTGCGGGCGACGGTCAGTTCGAGCTGCTCGGTCTGCTCTTCAAGTACCCGCTTCTGTTTACGGAGATCGAGTTCGGCCTGTTGGGTCTCTTGCAGCTTGAGCTTGAGGTCGCCCAACTGCTCGTGAGCGTCCTTGAGTTCAGTCCCGACCGACTCCTGAGCCTTGACGAGTGCCTCTGCAGCGATACGTTTCCGTTCAGTGGCGAGTTGCGCCTGCACCTGCTCATCGAGGGACTCGCGGGCCTGGGCGAGTTCCTGCTGGGTACTCTTGAGGGCCGCTTCGCGTTTGGCGAACTTTTGCTCCCGCTGCCGTGTCTCAGCGTCAAACTGCTGTTTGAGTTGAGCCCGCAGTTGTGCGGAGATGGCCTCCGTGACTTCGATATTGACCTGACAATTCGGGCAAATGATCGTATCGGACATGGTTCCCGCCTTGGCATTGATGTGATATTCAAGTGTTCATCACTCTACCCCGAACGCAGCTCAATCTCTACCGATTACGAGCACATTTTCACCAGAGGACGTCAATAGGGTCAGGCACCATTTCCGGACACCACGAATTCATAGCCCCCACTTGAAACCGACCGAAGAGGCATCTCGCGAAAATGGTGCCTGACCCCGTTCTTGCGATTATTGGATGGTGGGCACAGCCCACCCTACGAAACTATTCGCTATTCCCTACTCCCTATTCGCTCGTCTTCCGGTACTTCGCCAGCATCGGCTCGATCACCTCTTCCGGCACAAACTCACCCAAACTCGCAGCTGTCGCGTCGCCGCCCATGCGGGCGATTTGTTTGATGAGGGTGCTGGAGATGTGAGAGAATTTCTCGCTCGCCATGAGGAAGACGGTTTCGATGCCCGGTTCGAGGGTGCGGTTGGCGAGGGTGAGGGTGAACTCGGTCTCGATGTCGGAGACGGTCCGTACACCCCGCAGCATGACGGCGGCTTCGCGCTCACGGACGAAGTCAACCGTCAGGCCTTCGAAGCAGACGACTTCGACGTTGTCCAGTTTCTTGAGCACTCGTGACATGAGGTCGATGCGCTCCTCAGCGGTGAACAGGGGCTTCTTGTCGGGGTTGATGCCGATGCCGACGGTCAGGCGATCGAAGACTCTCGCCCCGCGGGTGATGATGTCGACATGTCCCAGCGTCATGGGGTCAAAGCTGCCGGCATAGACCGCGTGCCGAGGGTCGAGATGATGGGGCATCGGAATGTCTTTCGGTTGGAGAAGAACGCCATGATACCAATGATGGGATGGTCTGCCTCCCTTGCAGCCGAATCGCTTCGCAAACGCAAGATCCCCCTGCCAGTGTAGCGCAGGGTTGACCGATTCGGTAGAATGGGGTGAGTCAACGCACCTTCCGAACAAGATTGAGAATCGACGATGCCCACATCCCGCCCAGCTCTCACATTCCATGGACACCGGCTGTGGGTGACCGGCGGATTCGTCGTCATGACGATGGCCGGTTCACTGGTCTGTCCCGTCCGCGGTGAGCAGACGCCGGAAGTGGCTGAGCGGATGTTGACGCAGCTCAAGCTGCTCGCGTCCGACGAGTTGCAGGGTCGGGGTGTAGGAACCGAGGGGTTGAATCGTGCAGCAGAGGTTGTGCGAGATGCGTTCGCTGACGCTGGCCTCGA
>JAJDEJ010000357.1 GCA_029259815.1 Planctomycetaceae bacterium
CGCCCCGGCGGCGCTGAACGCTGCGCACGGCTCGACCTCCTCACCCCCTCGCTCCGCACGTCACCCCACTCCCTCCCCCACGTCCCTTCGACCACACCAACCCCGCCCCCACCAACAAACCAAGCGCCGAACGTGATTGGATTGACATCCCCCGCTCGCCTGGGTCACTGGGTGACGGCCATGGCACTCGGGGCGGCCATGAAGGTTTTCAGATTCTCGTCGGTGGAGAACAGATACAAGCGGTCCTTGTACCAGACGGCATGGTCGAGCGAGCCTTCCAGAACTTCTCCTGTGAGGGCCATCAGCGTGACGTCATTGCCGTGTGATGCAGGAGCGTACCGATCCGGTTGGTCATCGAATGTGGCTTTTGACTCTGCGCTCGAGAAGTAGTATGCCTTTGAATGGTAGAAGGTGATGTAGGCAGCCTTACCATCTTTGAGAGTGCGTTCGTCTCGCAGGGCGACAGGGCAGTAGCCTTTAAGTCCCACGCCGTCACGGGCCGCGATCTGTTGCATGCGACTCCCTGTGAGGTGCGTGCCCGCACCGGGGTGAGAGTCGGCTGTCGCCACACGATCGGTTCCGTTGGGAACGAGCCTCTGGGCGGTCTGGTTGTCGGGATTGATGTCGAGACGTTCTTCCGGCTCGATCGCATGTTCGTCCGTCGGAAAGAAATGGGCAGGTTCCTCGGGCGTCGATTCGACCAATACGTTCGGTGTTTCCATCGGTTGCTCAAAGGCTCCCGTCTCAAGCTTGCGGCCTGTGAACGGCGACGGTGTCGGATCGACCGCGACATCTGCGGGGGGCGGTGTGTTCGAAACTGTCTTGGGAAGCTGGAACGATTCGAGCTCTTCTCCTGCGGCTGTGTCGGTTTCGTCGTCGGGGAAGAGGTCGCCCATGCCGAAATCGTCGTCGCTGGGCGCGTTTGTTGTTGGCTGCGGCATTGTCACCTGAGCTGCGATCTCAGCAGCCGGCTGTTGGACCTTGGGGGCGATGCCAAGTTCCCTGGCATAATTCTTTGGCTGAGGGATGACTTCCGGAATCGTTTCCGCCACGGCTTGCGGTGAAAGAACTTGTGGAGGAATGGACTTTGGCTGCGGCGTGACTTGGATTTCCTGAGTCGCCGTCCGCTGCGGTGTCGACTCGGCGACATCAGCCGGGAAGAAATCGTCTTCGGCCGGCGGTGCAAGGACTGGTTCGGTCAAAGGGATCAAGTCAAAGGATTTGACTGTGGCAGATTCGGTCGTGGTTGCTGGCGGCTGAGGAGCCGGTGCACGCAGCTGCTGCGCTGCCGCTGCCGCTGGCCGTTGGGCTGTCTGTGGGGCGACCGGAGCCGGTCGACGCGTAGCGGCTTTAGCCGTTGCCGGTGTTGGTTGAGGCGGTTTCGGAGCAGGTTGACGAGCAGGTGGCTGCGCCCTGTACGTCGGCGGACGGTAGGGAGACGGTTCCCGTGGAGGGACCGTGGGTGCGGCGGAGCGTGTTGAGCGCCCTCCCCAGTTGAAGAGTCCTGAGAGGACTCCTCCGGCGGTTCTTCGTCCGTCCGTCGGCCTGACGGCAGCGGCGTCTCGCGGCGGGTTCTGTTGCGGCTGGGCCGTCGGCTCGGGACGGACGGACGATTGTGGTTGGACCGTGTCGAAGCGTGTGTCCTGTCGTTTCATCAGATCAACGACGGAACGTTTGACGGTGCTGCCGGTCGATGTTTGCTGAACGGGAGGTTTCTGGAATCCTCCCGACGGCATGTTCATGGGAGGCATCTCGCCACCGTTTTTGTCATACAGCCGTTGCAGTTCGCGCTGGACGGCTGACGGCTGTTGTGTTGATGAGGTGTTCGCAGCTTCAGAGTGAGCGACAGGACGGACCGCACTCGCAGTCTGATGTCCAGCGACCAACCGCGCACCGTTGGTCTGAGAGGGCGACAGGCTTCTGGGGGCAGATTTTTGTTGACCTGCCGAACTCTTGACCGCCGGATTTCCATAGGCGGACGAGGGCAGTCCGAATGTCGGAAAACGATTCTGACCGGAAGCCACAGACGGCAGCACCAGTACGGCTGCGATCCCGGACGTGATCAGCCATCGGGCCGCCAGTCGCTGGGATGCTGAGCGTGAGGTGATCATCATTCGACACATCATGTTGGTTGCTCCTGGGGGTCATCGTGGTGATGACTGTCCCGCCTCATTGCAAGCAGTGAAGATGGTGGGGATAATCGGAGACAGTCCGATTCCCACGGTCTCACGGCTTGTATCGACGCTGGTCGTTGTGATGTTTGACGACGAGACCAGCAGTGCTGATTAAAATGGCTGTCGTGTGACACTCGGGCCGGATAATCGTCAGATTCGGAAACCTCGATCTACTTTGCCCAAAACAACAGAGAACCCCAGAAGAGAATAGAAGTCGATATGTCAGAGTCACCTTCTCGTAACGCTGGTCCCGGCCCCTCTGGACCTCCGCCGTGGCCCAAGACGGTCGTGATTCAGCAGCGGAGTTACGGCTGGATCGCCGCGATCCTGCTTGCACTGTTGCTCTTCTCCAGTTTTCTGAATGTCATCTTGCTGATCACGATCGCCGGGCGTGCTCCTGATCCGACGGCACCGACCGAGGTCTACGTTTCCGGGAGTCAGTCAAGTGATGAGAAGATTGCGATCCTTGAATTCAGCGGTGCAATCATGCCTCCGTTGACCGAACGTTGGCTGAAGGTCATTGAAGCGATTGAGAAGGACGATGATGTGCGGGGCGTGATTCTGCACATTGACAGCCCGGGCGGATTGGTTGCCGACAGCCATCAGCTCTATCATGCACTCAACGAACTCCGCGAGAAAACGAGCAAGCCGATTGATGTGTCGATGTCCCGCATCGCAGCCTCTGGTGGATACTACATTGCCATGGGAGCCGGTCCGGAAGGCCGCATCTACGCAGAGCCGACGACGTGGACCGGTTCGATTGGCGTCATTCTCAATCGGTTTGATGTCTCCGAATTGGCGGAGAAGGTGGGGGTCAAGTCCGAACCCCTCGTCACGGGCAAGTTTAAGGATACGCTCAACCCTTTTCGCGATTTGACGGAGGAGGAGCGGGAACTTTGGGCCGAGATCATTGACGACTCATTCGTGCAATTCAAACAGGTGATCGTCGACGGACGTGAGAATCTGGACGAAGACGAGGTCGCTGAACTCGCGACCGGGCAGGTGTATACGTCGCGGCAAGCTGAGGAGAACGGCCTGATCGATGAGATTGGCTTTCTCGATGATGCGATCGAGGGGCTCTCGGACAAACTTGGACTCGATGACCCACAGGTTGTGACTTACGAGCATCCTCTCTCTCTCTTGGATTTGCTCGGTGGAGCGGCTCAGACCTCGGCTGAGGTCTCACCCCTGCAGACGCTGCTGGACGCGAGTGTGCCACGAGCGATGTACTTCTGCGGCTGGCACGCCGGTCTGCAGTAACACGTCACTGTTGCCGATCGTCCAGCATCCTCAAGCCTCATCCAGGAGAGTCGTTGTGTCTGATTTCGTCCGTGTGGCGAGAGTGAGCGAGATCCTGCCGGGAACGGGCAAAGAAGTCACTGTCGGTGACCGTGTCCTGGCGGTCTACAACGTCGACGGCAACTTTCACGTGGTCGACGGCATCTGCCCACACGCGGGCGGTCCCTTGGGTGAAGGGGGACTGCACGAGAACATTGTGACCTGTCCCTGGCATGGTTGGCAGTTTGATGTCACGACGGGTCAGCACTGTCTCACCCCTCAGATTCGACAGGAGTGCTTTGTCTGCCGTGTGGAGGGAGACGATCTGTTGGTCGAGCTGCCTGAGATGTGAGTTCGCCGCGTTCTGGTTGTGCTAAGCCGCAAGCGGGATTCGTCGGTGAGTCTCTGGGAAGATGGTCTTTCCAAAGACCGTACATTCGGCTTTCTCGTCATGATCGGACCCCTGAGTGTCCGATACAGAGACTGAGTTGCCTGCGTGGCTCGAGTCCGCCCGTTGCGCGTGATGAGCCGTTGGCAGCCATCGACTGAAATCAGACCGAGGGGGGTTCCGATGACGGTGCGCAACTTTTCTTTCGCGTGCACAATGCTGGTCTTGGCTTTGCCGCAGATGCCGCCACAGGCCGTGCAGGCAGAAGGCATCTTCTCCAAGGGAGGTCCGGACGCCGGAACTCCTGAGTACTACGAGTACTACTCCGATTTGCCTGTCGGGTCACGGCAGCGGTACTGGAAGGGGAAGCTCTGGCCGCCCAGGCCGCGTCCGACCGGCCATAAGCAGCTTCCTGCCCATAAATTCCACTCTGCCCATTTCTGGCCTTTTCCCTATGTCTGTCAGGACAGGGCCTTGGTCGAGGCCACGAACTTCGCGCAAGTCGAAAATGGCTGGATCACCGCCACAACCTTCTACGACTATCACTTCGATCCAGAAACACAGGCATTGAACTCTGCTGGACGTCGGCATCTGAGCTGGCTCTTAACGAGCGTTCCCAAGCAGTTTCGCAATCCTTACGTCTCCTCGACGTTTGATCCAAACGCGACTCAAGCTCGAGTCGCCAGTGTCGAGACCTCGATCGCAGCACTTCTGGGTCACGATGTGCCGATGCCTGTTGAACTCCGCGTGGCAAGTCCGTTGTGGCGGAACGCGAATGTGGTTGACGGGACAATGCGTGCATATGCTGAGAGCATGCCGCCGCCAATGATTGAATACCAAGGCGTGACCGCCGACTAATGACCACGAGGATGTGTGCCCGAGCACGTCTCGCGAGCTTGGGCACACATCAACTCTCCGCGCCAGATGCCTGCTCGTTTTTCTTGAATGGTCCGGCAGGCACCGGTTTTTCACGAGGATGAATGACAGATCTCGCAGATGATCCAGCCGATTGACCCACACGATTCGCAGCAGATGTCTGAGCCACCACAAGGCTCAGCCGATCAGCCCCCAGAAGTTGAACCGAACGATCTGTTCCGTGAGTTGTTCGAGGGAACGCCCCAAGTGGCCTCTTACACTTCTACGGCAGTGGCCGAACGGATCACGCCCCCTGCCGCGTCAGCTCGGACAGCTTCTCCTGCTTCAGCAGAGTCATGGAAGCAGTTGACCCCGGCACGTCCAGAAACGCTCCGTGGAGCGGGGTTAACACGCGGTCAACTCAGCGACTTGCTGCTCAAGCAGCTGTATCTGAGTGGAAGCTTGACAGGTTACGCGCTGGCGGGTCATGCGAGGCTGCCATTCACGGTCATCGATGAAGCCCTTGAATTCCTGAAGGAAGAGAAGTGCGTCGAAGTCGCATCGGGTGAGATGCTGGGCCGCATCTCGTATCGGTTTCTCTTGACCGATCTGGGCCGTCAACGGGCTCGAGAAGCTTTCGAGCAATGCCGCTACGTGGGACCGGCTCCTGTGTCGCTCAGCAGTTACATCGAGCAGGTCCGTCGGCAGACGGTCGCCGGCATTCCGTGCACGCCTGCTTCGCTTGCGGAGGCGTTTCAGGACTTCATTATCCGTCCCGGCATGCTTGAAGAACTCGGTCCCGCCGTCTGTAGTGGGAAGTCGATCTTCATCTTCGGCCCGCCTGGGAACGGGAAGACGCTCATCGCGAAGGGGCTTGGCAACTTCCTCAACACACGGGGAGGTGAAATCTATGTGCCCTATGCCATCCAGGCAGAGAACAGCATCATTACACTGTTCGATCCGACGCTGCACCAGACAACAGACGACGACGAACTCAAGCGAGCCAACGTCGCTGACCGTGAGGAAAGTGACGATGAAACGATCGAGCAGTCGGACATGGTCGACCTCCGTTGGCGTCGTATCCGCAGGCCGGTCGTGGTGACAGGTGGCGAGTTGACGCTGGAGATGCTCGACCTGCGGTACAACCAAGTCAGCAATTTCTATAACGCTCCGCTGCAGATTAAAGCCAACGGGGGTGTGTTCCTCATTGATGACTTTGGTCGGCAAATTGTCAGCCCGCGAGACCTGCTCAATCGGTGGATTCTGCCACTCGAAGAACGGATCGACTTCCTCACGTTGGCGACGGGCAAGAAATTCTCTGTCCCGTTTGAACAGTTGATCATCTTCTCGACGAACCTCGATCCGGCTGAACTCGTTGATCAGGCGTTCCTGCGGCGGATTCGGCACAAGATTCCGATCGGTGCTCCGGATCGAGAGATCTATACCCGCATCTTCGAGCTTTGTTGCCGTCAACGAGATATCCCATTTGACGCAGCTGCCGTCGATTACCTTTACGCCACGCATTACGACCAGCAAAGGTTGCCCAGATCGAGCGACCCCCGCGATTTGCTGGATATCGTGCAGTCAATCTGTCGATTCAATGGAGAGCCGGTCGCGCTCACCAACGAATTGTTGGCAGATGCGACTGCACGGTTCTTCTGTGATGTTGAAGACCTGACGACACTGGCCTCTGCTCATTAGGCAGAAGTCACATATCAGATCGTCAAGGTGCCTTGGAAAACACGGAATCGCGTGTTCTCAGGCAGCAAGATGGCAATTCGCCCGTCTCGAGCGAGAGTCGAAAAGGGAGTACACAGTGTCTCAACTCTGCTTACGTTTGACGATGGGATGTACGGTTCTCAGTTTCCTGGTCACAGGCTGTGCATCCTCCTCCTCGGAAGTCTCGCCATCCCTGATGGGCAAACTCAAGGGAGAGTCGGGGGGCGTTCAGCAAGCCAGCTATCGGGCAGAAGCGAGGAGCGATCTCAATCCCAAGAAGATCAGCGACCCTCTCACCCTGAAGCTGCACTACGCTCGCTGGGCTGAGGAGATGAAAGAGTATCCCGATGCACGTTTGCATTACGGTGATGTCCTGGAGCAGCTCCCGGAAAACTTCGATGCCATCCTGGGACTGGCCCGCATCGATCAGGCGTCGGGTGACTATGCCAGTGCTGAGACCGGCTTTCGCCGCGCGATCACTCTGCAGCCCGACTCACCAGTCGCACAACACGCCCTTGGGCAGTTCATGTTGTCTCAGGGTCGTGTCGCAGAGTCGTTACCTCTGTTGAACCAGGCACTCATGGCTCAGCCGGGCGACAAGGCTTGTCGGTATCACCTGGCGGAAGCGCTCGCCAAGTCGGGAGATATCAATGCCGCCCTGCCGCACTTTCAGCAAACAGTTGGGGCAGCAGCTGCCCACTATAACATCGCGACCGTCCTGCGAGATCGCGGGGACGTCCGTGGTGCGGAGCAACACTTTCGGCAGGCTTTGATGATCAATCCGGAGCTGGAACGAGCACGACACGCGCTGACGGCACTCTCTCGAAATCACCAGTCCTCAAACGTCGCACGGACCGCACGTCTTGGATCAGCATCTCAGGGCGCCCCTAATGGTGCAGCCGCTATGAGAATCGTCCCGACGGCTCACCAAATGTCGTCCCCAGTCAATTCACTCACGCCAGCCCAGCGTCAGCAACTCAACAATCAACAGCGTCTGTCGCGCTGAGTCGCGTCGATACAAAAGTGAAGCACCCCGGCTGCTCGACGCAGGCGGGGTGCTGTCGTTTTGAGTCTGCGAGAATCACTTAGTCGGTGGTATCAAACTTGTAGATCCCTTGGCCGCTGCCGGTCGGAATGCTGAAGCAGGCCTCGCCGTCCTCCCCTTCACCAAACGCCAGGACCGTGAGCTTCTCGGTGGGGATGGATTTGTTCCACTCCAGGTTTTGCGACTCTTCGTTGTACTTCAGGCCCCACAGTTTTCCGCTGACATAGTCGGCATAGATGTAGACGCCCTTCAATGCGGGGACGCTGTTGCCACGATAGACGATCCCGCCGGTGATCGACTTGCCGACGAGATGGTCGTACTGCCAGACCGGTCCAATTGGCTGTGACTCCGTGGTCGCCTCGTCATCGCTAAACGGGAACGTCCCCTCGACGTCGCTCCAGCCGTAGTTGCCGCCCTTGGTGACGAGGTTGACCTCTTCCCAGTAGTCTTGCCCGACGTCGGCGACCCAGAGAGCGCCTGTCTTGCGGTCGAAATTGATTCGCCAGGGATTTCGGAAGCCGTAGGCGTAGATTTCCGGTTTGGCACCGTCGGTGTCAACGAACGGGTTGTCCGCCGGGATGCCGTAGTGGCGGTCACCTTTCGACTGGTCGACATCGATTCGCAGCACCTTGCCCAGCCACGTGCTGAGGTCCAGTCCATTCTGTAACGGATCGTTACCGCTGCCGCCGTCACCGAGGCCGATGTACAGATTGCCGTCTGGACCGAATTCGATCGATCCGCCGTTGTGATTGTGAAACGGCTGTGCGATCTCCATCACGACCTGTTCACTGTCTCGGACCGCACGATCAGGATCATTCTTCGACACTGTGAACCGCGACACCATCGATGTCAGTTCTTTCTTCGAGGAAGTGTAGTAGACATAGAGGTACCCGTTTTTTTCGTAATCTGGATGAAAGGCGAGTCCGAGCAACCCCTCTTCGTTGGCCCCCGGCGCCTGGAAGCTGCGGACACGGTCACGCAGGTCGAGAAACAGTTTGGCCTGCTGCGCCTTTGCGGATGGTTTGATGACTTGAATCGTGCCGTCCTGCGTGGCGATGAACATCCGGCCTGAGCCATCACCGGCGTGTGTCATCACAATCGGGCGAAACTCCATCGTCTTTCCTTGCGAGTCGATCGGCTCCCAGTTGTCCCATGTGATCTCACCAAACGCAGGCACCACCTTGACGGCCAGTTTGCCATCAACGGGAGCCGGTGCTTCGGCATTCGAGCCGATCTTGCGAACTTTGATGTTGCGGAACGCGACGAGATTCCCGTGGTCCTGCAGACAGATGTGTCCCTGCTTCGCCTTGCCAAACATCTTATGTTCGGCAAACTTGCTCTTGGCAACTCGCTCGTTCCAGTCGTCGCTGCCCAAGTTGAACTTGTAGTAGCTCACACCGTTCATCAGCACTTCGCACTGTGAGTCTGAGATGCGGATGAGCACATGGTTCCACTCGCCAGCGGGACGAGTCGCATCAACCTCGGAGGGCAAGTTCGCACCGACTTCCGCTTCCGCCTGCTTCATCCAGCCTGGCTTCGATGGCTTGTAGAGCTGATAGAGCCAGCCAGCCTTCTGCGGATCGTGCCCGTTCTGGTTGTCATTGATCTGAATCTCCGGTCCGGTGTAGGGCGCTCCGATGTCTCCTTCGACCACATTGAACATGATGCCGCTGTTGCCGCCGGTCGAAATCTTGTACTCGATCTGCAACTCGAAGTTGTCGTATTCCTTATCCGTGACAATATCACCGGCTCCTTTGGCCGTCTTCACGATGGCTCCGTTGATGACCTGCCAGCCGTCACTCACGCTGTCCTTGTTGAAACTTCTCCAGCCGTCGGTCGTCTTGCCATCAAAAAGCAGTTCCCAACCAGCAGCCTTCTCGAACCGATTGAGTGTGTTCGCGTTGTCTCCGGCGACGAACGCAGCCGGATCACTGGTGGTTTCGGATTGGGCGACCGAGGTCCCCCAGAGGGCAGGGCACAGCAGGAGGGCAATCGTGGTCAGGCAGCAGCGAAGGTGGGTCGACAACATCAGGGTGCAGCTCCAACAGATTTGGGCGGAATGATGGCCGACGGAGATGATCCACCGACCGGCAGGCACATTGAGGTTACGATCGTACCCACCCCGTCCTACCACTGCAAAGCCGCCGCCGCATCCTACGATCCGTC
>JAJDEJ010000358.1 GCA_029259815.1 Planctomycetaceae bacterium
AGTGGCCTCGACCCGCGCGCCCGCATTGAGATTCGCCAACTGCTCAAACGCCTGGGTGAGATGAAGAAGACAGTCATCGTCTCATCCCACATCCTCCCGGAACTCGCCGACGTCTGTACTCGCGTCGGCATGATCGAAAAAGGCGTGATGCAAGTCGACGGCTACGTCAACGAGGTCATGCAGAAGGCCCGCCAAGCCATCATCCTGCACATCCAAGTCACCGGTGACACCGAAGCGGCCTCCAAACTGCTCGAACAACTCGAAGCCGTCGAGTCAATCGACATCGTCCAACCGGTCGCCACCCCCCGCCTTCTCAGCCGCTCGGGCACTGCCAGCCCCACAATCCACGTCCGCCTCCTCCCCGGCACGGACGACTACAGCGAACTCCCCTCCACCCTCATCAACGCCGGCCACCACCTCAAACTGTTCCGAGAAGAAGAAGTGAATCTGGAGACGGCCTTCATGGAACTCACGAAGGGGACGCAGCAGTAAGATTCGGACATCAGGAGAGTAGGGTATTGTCATGAATGATGAAGGGGATGATCATCGAGGAATACCGCGACTTCCACTTGCCATCATTACGATTCTGCTTTCTCTGCTGTTCGTATTAATAGTGGTTGGACGGTTGATGGTCGGAGTCGACTAATCGCTCAGACGATTCATCAACAGGTGGACGTTCGCTGGTATTGACGCGAGGAGTTGAATGACTGGACTGGAACTGTTTGGCTGCTGCTTGGCTATTACTCATTGCTGGCACCCGGCGCGGCACCTCCGGTGCTTTGACGAGCCGCACGTCGTCATATGAAACAGTGACGTAGGGTGTGTGGCCGTGGATTAGCGAGGTGCGTTCCAAGGAGAGTTGAACGGTGTGGAACAACTGACGTCCATCGCGGGATCCGAACGCACCGTTCATCCATGACCACGCACCCTACTCGGCTTCGATGAAAGTGTTTTTCAGCCGCGAAGCGGTGTCAGCATGTAGCCTCTTTTCTGAAGAATCCGTGCGTGAAAGCTTCCGTTCCAACGACTTATTATTGAGGAGAGAAGACATAAGCCCTCAAGCTGACTGATTCTCTTGCTATGATGCGGTGACATTCAGCAGGATGCGTAGGCTTGGCTGTGTATGCGAATTATCCAATCACTCGAAAGGGGACGAGATGAGAGCGACGCTCCGAAGGCAGACACTGTGCTTGTTTCTAATAGTATCGGGATTGGCTACTGTATTCGCGCCGTGCAGCTCCGCTCAGGATGCGGCAAAGGCCCCTCAACCGCTGGAACCTGTTTCGATTCCTCTGAAGGAAGGCATTGGCGAAGGATGGACACAGACGGTGGAGGTCAACTCGGGCGACGAGCCGGGCGATGCTTACCGACTGTGGGTGGAGAATGGGTGGTTTTACGTCCGGAGTACCGATGAACATGGTGACCTCGACTGGCAGATCAAGCTTGCGAAGTTGTCAGAAGTGGGGGCTCCGTCAATCGCCATGATCCGGGAAGGATCTGCGTTTCACGTGTCGTCCCAGAATGGACGATACTTCATTCGCGAGACAGGTTACCTCCTCCGGTCCGTCCGGCAACGGAGTGAGAGCGATGGTGCCGTGCAGCGGGATGAGTTGCTTCCAGAGAGATTCGAGTCGGCCGGCTGGGGGAAGGTCAGTCCAGAACGGCAGTTGACGCTCTCAAGCTGGCAAGACGGCTCGTGGTTCTATGCCGCTTCCGGGCCGGACGAGCAGCGATTCAATTGCCTGATCCGGCTCGACTCCTGGCGTGAGGGAAAGGGCGGTAATGGATTTCGGTCCATCGCAGGGGATTTCGCCCAAGTGATACGCGGCGAAACAGATCTTTGGGATGATGGTGAACTGCTATTTGCCACACGGACACTTCGATCCAGTTATGAACGAGAGCTTGTTCGGAAGAAGCTTCGTGAGAATCTGCGAGGCTCCGTGCCGCCGGAAATTGACGCGGCTCAGTGGTTGAACTCCGAAGGTTTGAAGTGGCAAGAACTCGAAGGAAAGGTCGTCCTTTTGGACTTCTGGGCGACATGGTGTGGACCGTGCGTTCAAAAGCTGCCTGATGTCCAAGCACTGGCCGATCAATACGCCGATCAGGGACTGGTAGTGATCGGCATTCACAGTGAAAGCGGTGCTGACAAATGCCCCGAGTTCGTGGAGACTAATAAGCTCACCTTTCCCATTGCGGTCGATTCAGGAGAGACCGTCAATCGGTATGCCATTGATAGCTTTCCCTCGTACTTTTTGATCGACAAGGCCGGTAACGTGGTCGACGGATATTCCGCCAAACTCCCCGACGAGGAACTTATCCAGCAACTGTTGAATGTAGAGGTTGGCGATACCGCGTCCGAGTGATCATGATCACCACTCCTTGAGTGAGGTAGGGTGCGTGGCCGTGGATCGGTGAGGTGCGTTCCAAGGAGAGTTGAACGGCGTGGAACAGAACGACGTCCATCGCGCGATCCGAACGCACCGTTCATCCATGACAACGCACCCTACTCGGCTGCATCGACACTCGGGCTGTGCGTCATGTCGGGAATCCCGGCCTCCGTCGATGTCATCTGCGGGGGGTTGAATGAGCGGTCTCGAATTGTTCGGCTACGCATTTGTGGTGATCTACTACCTGATTCTCGCCCTTCTCTGCAGGTCGGTTTGGAACCATTGGAAGAAGCGTTCACGTATTGGTGTCGCGATCACCTCTTTGCCACTGCTGTTTCTGATCGTATTTCCGGGGTTCTCCTGGGAAATTCTTCCGGGATCATCCATCTACTGGGATCTCAAGCAGACTCATGAGATGACGGGGCATTCGTTCTGGCTCGGATCTCCTCGTTGGTCATATCACTCCGAACGGTCATTCACTGGTGATGGCTACTCAATCGAGGTCTTCTCACTTTCGGAAGGCACTGCTTCAAAATTCATCCCGCCGTCGTCGGACTTCTTCAGTTCATTCCCCAATGGATCCACGTTGCGTCCTGACTGGGACGTGAATCGATGGCAAGAGACACCAACCCACCGTGAGGACAAAATCTTCATCGCGTTTGCGTTGGAAGATTATGAACAGCAGCGACCGGAATTAACCAAAGCTCAGCAGTTCGCCACAAGACTCCTGTCTGAAGAGGGGAATTTCTATGCGTATCTGTACAAATACCCCGGCTCTTACGTGGCCAATGTCGACTTCATGATCCTTTCACCCAGAGAGCGTGTGCTTGTGATTATTAACTTCAACACATGACGAAAACAGCCATCCATGCAAGACGGCTTCGATCAGCTGAGGAATCACAAACGGACCTGACGATGCAAGAATCATGCTTTCTGAATCAACAACTTCGCTGGGGTGTGTATACCGGTGATCCTAGCCCATGTCCCAGTTCATCTGTCATGATACATCGGCAAATACCTCGCCCCCGTGAGTGAACACAGTTCACACGACAGAACCAACATGGGCATACTCCAAAGACGATTGCAGTGCCGAGTTCTCATCCTTGTGGCCTGTTCAACGATCCTTACTTTTGTGGCATATCAGAGGTTCCAAAAATCGGTTTCTGCAACACGCCAAATGATGACGCATCAGGCATTGATTCGCTTCAGGCATTACGCATCAGTATACGAAATGTCCCATGACAGGCTTCCTGGCCCTGGACTTGATGAAGCAATGTCACAACTTATGGCGAACATGAATGCACACAGTCGTCCGAGTTTATCATTCATCGCGGATGGAATGGATGCTTGGGACAATCCGTTGGTCTATGAAGTCGATCAAGAGAGACGAATTGCAGTGATCAGAAGTGCAGGACAAAATGGAATTGACGAGGATGGGGGTAGTGATGACATCCAAGTCGATATCAGTCTGGGCGAGTATGAACACTGACGTTTCGAAAGACCGTTTTTGGCGATGAGTTATTCAGCTGACTTCACTGCCCCACCCGAAATCATTTGGGAAGGAGTCGAAGATGTACAAGCAACGATCCCATTGCCTCGTGATACTGCTGTTCATCGGCGGCATCACCGCTTCCGCCCGGTCAGCAGACACACAGCAGGAACAATCAACGGATCAGATCGAATCCAATCCCGTCAGGCGGATTACGTTTCGTCGGCTCAATCTTGAAAAGCGATTTCCGAAGATCACGCCGGAAGACGTCAAGAAAATCCCAGAGTCCATTCGAAGTCTGGAGGGGAAGTACATCGCGATCCAGGCCCCGATGTACCCCACGTTTAAGAAGTCAGGGATTCGCGAGTTCGCCATCATGGAAGAAGGCAAACCATTCGGCCCTGGAATCCATATTTCCACAGTGATGATGGTCAAAATGCGGGAAGGTGTCACCGCTGACTATGTTGGAGACAAACCTATTACAGTTGTGGGCAAATTCAAAATTCGCCCCAAAAATGACGATTGTGAGTTATACGCCCTCTATCACCTGACCGAAGCACTCGTCAGTCCAGAGTGACGTAGGGTGCGTGGCCGTGGATCGGTGAGGTGCGGTCCAAGGAGAGTTGAACGGTGTGAAACAAATGACGTCCATCGCGCGATCCGAACGCACCGTTCATCCATGACCACGCACCCTACTCGGCTGGGATACGCCTGTCGGCTATCCCTATTTACGTCACGACAGATCAGCGCCGATGGGGGTGTCAAGCCGCGGTTTTCCGACGATTCATCGACCAGCAGCGAAGCTCGACTCGTCCGTCTTACAGCCCTTGGGCCTAGTCCATCAGGCGGTGCAGTTTCAGGAGACCAGACGACAACAGCGGGAACAGCAGAATCATCGACCAACCTGCGAGTCGCACGTCACGCACGCCATCGATGAGAAACGGAATCAGAAACCAACGCGGCTTGACGACCATCAACGTCGCCAGAAACAGCGTGATCCAGATCGGCGACGACAGCGAATGTGTCGCGAATGGCCCTGCTGGCAACCAAGGCTGCAAAGGCAGACCACTCACAGATCGCCAGACATACACGGCCATCAACACGACGACGGCTGCCGCACCAAAAAACTGCGGCCAGCGATCTGTCTCTTGCATCGTGCGTGGACGAGGGCGTGTAATCGGCTGCTGACGCTGAGCACGACGTTCGCGGACTTGTCGGGCGTAGTCCCAGAATACTTGCTCCGCTGCAGTCGCCGCCTGCGACTGGGCAGCCTCCGCTCGCCTGCGTCCATCCTCCGCGTACCGCCGCCGTCGCTCGGCTTGCTCCGCCTCTTGCCGACGTCGTTGCCGCAGATAACGTTGACGTTCCCTCTCGTTCGTCAGGACGGCATAAGCCGTCCCCACCTCCTTGAACCGCTGCGCTGCATCGGGATCGTTGCTGCGATCCGGATGGTGCTGCACTGCCAGCTTCTTGTACGCCCGCTTGACCTCCCGCTCGTCGGCGTCGGGATGAATTCCAAGGACTGTATAGGGATCACGCATGGGAGTCTCACAACGGCGAGCACATGCAGCATGCTAGTGGTTGATCTCTCGTTCGATGTCGGGTGATTGTAGTGTTCGGGGGTGCGTGGTTTCTATTCTGCTTGGGAGGAGGCAAGGATGCAGACAGGGCATGCGAAGTCGCGTAGGCCCGGCTCCTGCCGGGTGCGACTGCGGTTCGGCATGCATACTCATGCGTCCCCGGCAGGAGCCGGGCCTACGATGAAGGGAACATCTGCGATTACTTCGACAAGCGAAAAAACCGTGTAAGGTTCCGCATCGCCGCTCGTATTGAGGATGAGTGAATGGCAAGGTTTGTTGTTAGAGGAGACGAGCATGCTCGTCTGCCTCACACGGTCGACTTGTGATCGCTTCGCTTCCCGACACGGCGAGAAGCGGGGTCACGTTTGCAAACTGGGCAAGTCGATCGTCCTGGCCGCGTCGCCTGATGACAGGCAGCCGTTCACACAAATGGGCCGGCCGGTCCAATCTTCTTGGTTGAACACCAACCCATGTGAAATCAACTTCACACCGGACACCTTTCGACAATTCAATCAGGTTCGCAGTCCTTGAAAAACTGCTTTCAGCGTGCCACTGCCGTCTCGGCAGTGCGATTCACCAGTGACGATATGCGCGCCTTCACGGCCAGGTGCCCCTGATTATCCGAGTTACCGTGCTATTTGCCAATAAAGCGACTTTGGCCCCAGATTTGTGAAAATTCACACTCGCAAGCACACATAGTAAGAGTGGGTGACGATTGAGTGGGCATGTGCTGAGGGGTGAGACAAGTGAATGCACGAAGCGACGGCGACCTGTTGTCTGAGGTGGTATCAGACGGATCGGAAGCGGCTTTTGAAGAGCTTGTGCGGCGGCATGGTTCCCTGGTTCTGAACCAGTGCTTACGCCTGCTCTCCGACAGACAGGAAGCGGAGGATGCCACTCAGGCGGTGTTTCTGGTGTTGTGGAAGAAGGCCAATAGTCTCCGCAAGCAATCAACAGTCGCAGCATGGCTTCATCGGGTGACGCGGAATGTCTGTCGGAATGCACAACGAAGCAGAAGTGCTCGAAAGGTGAATGAACGTAAGGCGACAGAAATGAACCAGCGACACGTCAGCGAAACCGCACGGTGGGATGAGATCAAAGAAGTCCTGGACGATGAGCTGGATCGACTTCCCGAGAAGTATCGGTTGCCTCTCATTCTGTTTCATTTTGAAGCCCGTCAACTCGATGAAATCGCAGAACTCACGAGTTCCAATCGTGCGACAGTGGGCACGAGACTGAGTCGCGGTCGAGAGATGCTCCGTGATCGAATTGCCCGACGCGGGATCACGATCGAGACAGCGTCGCTGTTCGCAGTGATCGGCGTTCATGCAGGGACTGCGGAGTTGTCCGCTTCACTTGTTTCATCGACGGCACTTTCCGCAAGCCTCTTCGGTGCAGGGCAGGTTCTGTCAACTGGTGCCATGTCCGCTCAGTCCATCCATCTTGCGAAAGGGATCCTCCACATGTTGGCAGTCACGAATACCAAGATTGTGACTGCTTCCGTCGCTGCTGCCGTGATGTTTGGTGGTGTGTCGGTCGGGGTGATCAACGCCGTTCTTCACGTTGACTCGACCCAGACTGATGTCTCATCAGCGGCGGAACGTAGTCCTGCATCACAACAGAGATCATTAAGGAAAGACCAAACAGATCAGCCAAGTCTCAATCGAATTATCACAGCCCTGGAGAAAAAGCGGGAGCAAGTAAAGAGTCTCTCGCTTGAAACGAAGTCGTATTGCACGACTTTCGTCGCTCCTGAGATCTTGCATTCTTGGTCAAGGTTTCGTGCTGCCGATTTTTCGTATGAAGGTGAATCTTATTTCGCGTACAAAGGCGGTTTGCGCTACCTGCATATTCTCCATACCAGACTGAGAAGCTCCGGTGATGACCGAGAGACGGGCGATCGACATGTGACATACAATGGCGAAAAAGGATCGGATGGGGTACGTGGCTGGGAGCGGAGAGTAGACGTCAATCGCGGCCCAGCCCAAGTGTTTGTGCATTCTGTTCGACCTGGGTCACAGTGGATTACGAATCCAGCGTATTGCAGTCAATTCGGATGGGACTGCATGACTGAGTTGCACACCTATGACGAATCAGCGCTGAAAGAACATCGGACGTTCGATTTTCTCTCCTTGCTAAAGCAGGGTGCTTTCTCGATTGATCCAGAAATATCAATGCTCGATGGCGAGAAGTGTGTCGTTCTGCGGAGGCATTATGTAACCGAAGTGATAGAATTAGATCGCGGCAACAAGGAGAGGACCGTGGTCAAGATCCCGGTCACTGAGACAATCTGGTTAGATGTGGACCATGGTTACGCAATGCGACTGCGTGAGCACCAGAACGAGAGGTGGGGGTTGGATCGGACGGTCAACTCCGACTTTGTGGAAATTCTGCCGGGGATCTGGTTTCCAAAGAAAACGATGACGCAGCCACACGCTCCACCAGAGGCCGCTCAGGAATATCAAGGCCAGCCGGTTTTGAGTTGGCACTATGATTTGATTCGGTGGTCAGTGAACGACGTGCCGGATAGTCGCTTTGACGTCGTCACCAGGCCGGGTGACCGTCTCTATGAGAATGGCGAGAAAATGAAAGTGATTAACGACGACAACCAGCCCGTTGATCCCATGTCCGAGTTGACTCAGTAACTTAGCGACTGTCGTTTGCGGGCTTGGCGTTGGAGTACGGCGATGAACTTGTTGGCACGGACATATCCCTCGTACTCGCTGCGCTCTGAATCGGACTGCACTCCCTCCGTGCAGCGGGACGCCAACTCATCGATCCGCTCTTGCAAGGCCGGGTCGGGACGGAATGCCACGACATCCGCTGCCTTATCGAGCAGGAGCGTATGCAGCACCGGAGCTACTCCCCGGTCGAATGCCGACGTTGATTCCGAGGTCGATTCCATGCTCTCATGCTACCACTCAACCAACGGAAGGGCGATACCAAATACTGTCGGCTTGGGAGACGAGTTAGACGTCACCCTGTGAACTCGCCTTTGACGGGGCGGTCGGCGATGTTGAGATGGGTCTCCAGCAGGCGCTCGATTGTGCGGGGGATGTCGGCGTCGTACTCGCCGGAGAGGAGCGTGACGTTGACGCCCGACTTGCGGATCAACTCCAGCGAGTATTGCACGCTCGTGTTGTCCTTGCCTCGTTGGATTTTCTCTTTCACATAGAACTGCTCGATGTCGTCGACCGGCACCGTTGCGGGTGTCTTCCACGGCAGCGGACCATGGGTGACGGCAATCACCCCTCGCTCCACTGTGATCGTGGTCCCGTTGACGAGCAGGGCTGCACAGAAGTAGAGCAGGAACAGGCCGACACCGTAGAACAGTGAGAGGAACAGCAGCGGCCAGAGATCGAAGGTGCTGACGATGCCGATCGTCATGATCAGCAGCAGGCCGTTCCAGAACAGGGCAAAAGGGATCAGGACAAACGCGATCCACGTCCGCCATTGCCAACGGAGCGTCAGTCGGTCCCCCTCTCGCTTAATGGCGATCCGATCCAGACTTGGCAGCGGATGCAGAGTTTCATCTTTCGGCTCAGTCACAGATGGCGGAAACTCTTGAGGCACGATGACGGTTGCGCCGCAGAATTGACAGAAGAACTGGCTCCGCCCTTCCGGTGGTGTCAGAGGAGCACTGCAGCCGGGACACATCAGTCGCTTAACACTCACAGCTCGCCTCCTGAATTCCCGCTTTCCCGATCGATTCCGGCGAGCATCGGCACCAACACTGCCACCAGTCCGATTCGCCCGGCTGCCATTCGGTAGTTTGTAAACCTGACATCGTCAGCCATTGTCAGCTGTCGCTCCCTTCCTTCGTTGTGAGGCAATTTTGCAGGGCGTCTTATCCGCATGGAAAAGCAGAGAGGATAAGACGAGGAACACGTCACTTGTGTTTGCGTACTCATTCTGCTTCGCGGCATGAGCAGCGCACAAGCAACAATTCTCATCGGGCAAAGAGAGTGACTGACTGATCCAACGTTTTCTTGTCCGACCTCGAGGCACTCAATTGGGTGGAATTCGCAGTCTGCGTCGCTTCGCCAGGGCACCCGCCCTTGACCTCGCGCCATACAATGAACTATCCCACCAAAGATAGGGACTCCTCTCGGCTCGGACGGTTGATCCAGAGAGGTTTCAGCACGTCCCGTATGAAGGAACTTCAATGATGGACATGACTTACAGGTCTCCTGTGCAGCCACAGGCCGCCGGCGACTACCAGCGGACACGGCAGCTCGGCATCGGAGACTTGCTGCTAGAAAACCGGATTATCTTTTTGGATGGCCCGATTCACGATGGCAATGCCAATCTGATCGTGATGAAGCTGCTGTATCTCCAGTCGGAGAACCGGCACCAGGACATTCACTTCTACATCAATTCGCCGGGTGGTTCGGTTACGGCGACACTCGCCATTTACGACACGATGGCCTATCTCGAACCTGCGATCGGCACGTACTGCGTCGGTCTTGCGGCGAGCGGTGCAGCCATCCTCATGGCGGGTGGAGAGAAGGGGAAACGCTTCATCTTGCCTCACGCCAAAATGATGATCCACCAACCGTACGGACAGGTCGGCGGACAAGTGAGCGACATCGAGATTCAGGCCCAGCAGATTCTGGACACCCGCGAGACGCTGAATCAGATCCTCGCCAATCACACAGGCCAACCATTGGACGTCATCGCCAGAGACACCGAGCGAGACCGTTACCTCAACGCCATGCAAGCCAAAGAGTACGGCCTCGTCGACAACGTCGTTGAGAAGAAATCCAAAAAAGCCACTGCATCGAACGACAAATGACCACCAAGCCCACGGGCAACGCCCCGTGGGTCATGCGTTGCACCACCGACGTTCCCACGGGGCGTAGCCCGTGGGCTTGCTTTGCACAACACGGAACACACTTATGTCATCACTCATTCCCTACGTCATCGAGAAGAGCGGCCGCGAAGAGCGGGCGATGGACATCTTCTCCCGGCTGCTGAAGGATCGCATTATCTTCCTCGGGAGCCAGGTCAACGATCAGGTGGCGAACAACATCGTCGCCCAGATGTTGTTCCTGCAGTTCGACGACCCGAAAGCGGACATCCATCTGTACATCAACTCGCCCGGCGGCTCCGTCACGGCAGGCATGGCCATGTACGACACCATGCAGTACATCAGCTGTGATGTCGCGACGTATTGTCTTGGACAGTGTGCGAGCATGGGAGCGCTTCTGCTGACTGCTGGCGCCGCTGGCAAACGCAATGCACTGCCGAATAGCCGGATCATGATTCATCAGCCATTGGCCGGCATGGAGGGGACCGCGACGGACCTCGAGATTCATGCCAAAGAGGTCATCAAGATGAAGCGCAGGCTGAACGAGATCATGCTCAAGCACACTGGTCAAACGCTGGAGCAGATCGAGAAGGATACTGACCGCGACAACTTCATGTCGGCCGATGAGGCCTGCGAATACGGGCTTGTCGACCACGTGATGGAGAAGTTGTCACTGGGCTCAGACTGAGCAGCGGCACCCATCGACTTTTGCAATGGATTGCAGGCCATCGTCATGATCTCGTTATTCCGGACAAGGACGTCCTGGCACAGGCCTTGGTTGTGTCTGCTTGTTGTCGCCACACTTTCTGTCGCCACTCTGGCCGGCTGCGCGGGTACCAAGGAACGAGACGTCTTGGAGTCGCGACTGCGTCATCAGGAGGACATGCTCGCCAGTTACCAGGCGCAAATTGACCGGGCGAAGACTGAGTTGGACATTGCCCGCAGGGAGTCTGCCAGTCTCCGCCAGCAGCTTGCGAGTGGCGAGGATGAAGTCGCTCCCACCGAGCATGTCGATGCGAGTTTTCGCGCCACAGGCTTGGAGTTCAGCACCCTCATGACGGGCGGAACGAACATCAACAGCTCGCCCGGCGATGACGGCCTGACGGTCGTCCTGCTCCCGAAGGACCCTGATGGAGCCGTCGTCAAAGTGGCGGGCACTATCGAGATAGAAGCCTTCGACCTTGCGCGTTCTGAAGGAGCCCAGCGAATCGGTCACTGGACCTACGACGCTGGCGAAAGCCACGAGTACTGGCATCAGGGCGTCATCCAGTCCGGCTACCAATTCGAACTCCCTTGGCAGGAGATTCCTCAAGCGGAGAAGATCCTGTTGCACGGTCGCTTGGTCGCCATCGACGGACGACAGTTCGACACGACCCATACTGTCAGTATTGAACCGCCTGATGCGACACTGGTCGGCGGATCGCAGCCGGCGGAACCTCAAAGGTCACCGATCAAACAACTCTCCGCCTTTGACGACAGTTTTTCGGCCGTCCGACCGGCCCATGCTGAGTCGACGTCGACCGCTTGGGAGGATGAGCCGCTTCCCCAAACGCCGCCTGCACAATCTCCCTCCCAATTCCCAGTGAATGAGCCGTCGACCGCCAACCCCTTCGGCCATTCGGCTGCACCGCAACCACGCCGCAGTGATGCCCGTGCAATGACGGGGGCGGAATTCAAAGAACAGCTCGGCGTGTCTTCCCCGTTGACTGTCGGCTCCACGACTCACCCGCAGCGATTCGCGCTGGCGCCACCACTTCCCACAGAGACTCCGCTTTCGACGGCCTCACCAGTCTCCTTCGATGCAAAACCTTCAGTGAGGTCGGTGGGTGATGAGCCACGACCATTTCCGGTCCCCAAAGGGCAGACTGACGCATCCGATTTCGCCCGTGAGATCCCGCCCCCCATTCGTGACATCCCTGAAGAGACGGACGACTGGTGGGACTCCGATGACTGGCCGCACGGTGCTTCGTCTGAAGCCGCCGCTTCTCCAGTTCGCACGTCCGACGTCTGGACTGACGAGACGATTCCCTATCGCCGATAGGGGCCTTGGCTGTTGCGTACAACCAGGCATTTCAAATGAGCGCCTAAACGCGACAACGCTCAGCATCAGCCCAACGCGCCCGACAGGACCGTCACGACTGTGACAGCCTGCCGCTCCGCCTAACCGTTCAGGTTTCGCCCATCATCCGCCTTAACTAGGCGTCGCCAAGGGACGATGAAGTTCTCGTAAGCTCACGGATGCGCGCGTCTACGGGGTAGCGGTCGGAATCCGCGCACACCACCCCTGTTTCGGCTCCCTACGATTGACGCCGCGAGAACTCGATGCAAAAAACGACCCGCCGCAGACTCTCCTCCTCTGTTCAAAGTCCGCTTGAAACCTACCTCCGTGAGATCAACGAGACCGCTCTCCTGACGGCTCAGGAGGAGAAGGACCTCTCCCGCGCGATCTCCGCCGGAGACAACGCCGCTCGCGACCGCATGGTCCGGGCGAATCTGCGTCTCGTGGTGAACATCGCCCGAGGGTACACCGGCAAAGGTCTTCCTCTGCCAGACCTCATCGAAGAAGGCAACCTCGGCCTATTGCGGGCAGTCGAAGGTTTTGACCCGGACATGAACACCCGGTTCAGCACCTATGCCAGCTACTGGATCAAGCAGTCCATCAAGCGGTCGCTGGTGAATTCCGCCAAGACCATTCGCATCCCCGCCTACATGGTCGAGCTGTTGACCAAGTGGCGACGGGCAACCGCTAAGCTGCAGGATGAACTCGGTCGCACTCCCACCTCTGAAGAAGTCGCCAAAGAGCTTGAGTTACCCCAGAAGAAGCTCCGCATCGTTAAGAAGGCGATCCAACTCTACAACTCGTCACCGCAGTCTGATCAAAGCGAATCCGGTTGGTCGCTGAGTGACATCGTCCCGGACGAACGCAGCAAGGGCCCGGAAGACGAGATGTTGGAGAATGATAACCTCAAGCACGTCTACCGCATGCTCGACGACATGGATGCCCGTCAGTCGACCATTCTCCGCATGCGGTTTGGTCTTGACGACGGTGAACCCTGTACGCTCAAAGAGATTGGCGAGTCCCTGGGCCTCACTCGAGAGCGCGTGCGGCAGATCGAGGGTGAGGCACTCAATAAGCTCAACCACGGGTTGCTGGGCGAACGTTGATCGTGGGGGGAAATGACGTTTTCCTCTCGTCAAGTCTCGTCCGCTGACTAACATTCCTGCAGGAAATCGGTCACAGTTCGATCGGTTCGTTGTCGCCAATGGATGAGGACTGTTGTGGAGTTACGGGATCGAGTTGCCATTGTGACCGGGGGGGCGGTGCGCATTGGCCGCGAGCTGTGTCTGAGCCTGGCGACTGCCGGAGTGCGTGTCTGTCTCCATTATGGTTCTTCTCAAGAGGACGCCGAACAGACGGCAGCTGACATCCGTGCTCAGGGGGGAGAGGTTGTGACCGTTCATGCGGACCTTTCATCGCCCGTCGAATCCGCGTCAGCGATCTTTGACGCCACCCTGCGTGCCTTCGGCCAAGTGGACGTACTGATCAACAATGCGTCGATTTTTCATGCCGGAACACTTGCCTCGACGACGTCCGATGACTGGCGACGACATCAGCGGATCAACTTGGAAGCTCCCCTCTTTCTGTGTCAGCAGTTCGCAATACAACTTCAGAGCGATCAGACTGGTGCGATTGTCAACATTGTTGACTGGCGAGCCCAGCGACCTCAACCGGGCCATCTGTCATACACACTGAGCAAAGCGGGACTGGTGTGTCTGACACAGGTCCTTGCTCAAGAGTTGGCACCACAAGTCAGGGTCAACGCGATTGCCCCGGGAGCCATTCTTCCGCCGCCCGATGCCAGTGCTGATCATCTGAAGCAGGTCACGAAGGCGATTCCGTTGCAACGAACTGGTTCGCCCGCGAACATTGCAGAGGCGGTACTGTTTCTGCTGAAAAACGATTTCGTAACCGGCGAGGTGTTGCACGTGACGGGCGGACAACAGCTCCGGGTTCCGATGTGATCACTGGAATCCATGCTTGTTGGTGGTGCTAAGCCGCAAGCGGTGATCGTGACACTCAACATTCGACCTTAGACATTCGACCCACAATGCCTGATTTCATCGACATCAGTGATCTACACATGCGGACGATTATCGGGATCAATCCGGATGAACGCGTCAACAAGCAGGACGTGTATGTGAATGTCACGCTTGAGACCGACTGTCGTCCTGCTGCAAAATCAGATGACATCGCGGACGCTGTGAACTACCGAGATCTATGCAAGAGCATTATCGATCTCGTTGAAGGTTCGAAGTTTCTGCTGGTTGAGAAGATGGCAGAAGAGATTGCTCGTGCCTGCCTGTCGGACGAGCGGGTGCCTTGGGTTCGCGTACGTGTCGACAAGCCAGGTGCCTTGCGGTTCGCCCAGTCGGTTGGTGTCACGATCGAGCGGAATCGCGGGGACGTTGTTTGAGGAGTCCTCATGTCCCATCGTGCGTACATTGGCATGGGGTCGAACATCGAGCCGGTGAAACACCTTCTTGCTGCTGTCGTCGAACTGTCCAAGTTAGGGGAGCTTGAACGAGTCTCACAGGTGTACGAGTCGACGGCGGTTGGGGATGTTGATCAGCCGAAGTTCTTGAACGCTGCGGCGCTGCTGCGAACGGACCAACTCGTTGAACCGCTGTGTGAATCGCTCCGAGAGGTCGAGACACAGCTTGGACGAAAGCGTGACCCAGGGAACAAGAATGCGGCACGGACAATCGACCTCGACCTTGTGCTCTACGATGAGTGTGTGTTGAAAGTGGGGCATCGCCGCATTCCGGACCCGGATATCTTGGAGCGAGCGTTTCTCGCTGTCCCCTTGTCAGAAGTCGATCCGGAGTTCGTTCACCCGGAGACCGGGGAGTCGCTGAGAGAGATCGCAAACCGACTCAGTGCGAAGGGAACCGATCTGAAAGAACAGCCGGAGATTGATCTTCGGCTTCCACAAAATTGCAAGCGGTGCTGAGATCACGTCGTGACTTCGCCGACCGCGTGTGGCAGACCGGTTTCAATCGAAGGAAAGGTAAGAGTGATGTCCCAATCCTCACGCAGGCGGCGATTGTTGCAGCGTTTGCCGAGGTTCGGCGAATCATCAGAGGGAATCTCAAACTTCGGAACTGGGGCGGAAACCAATCGAGCGAGTGCTTCGTAGTAGTTACGACGTTGGAGAGGGCGGTCGTCCGTAACGAGTGTCACGGACGGGTCTCCGACTCTGCTGTCCGAGCAGGCCAGGACCGCCGTTGTGGCATCGTCGACGTGAATGAGGTTGAGCCAACCATGCGGATTCGCTTGCAGAGGACGACCCGCGCGAAGCCCATCAATGCGGGCGATCAATCGATCCGGTCCATAGATGCCCGACAGCCGCAACACATGAGGGGACATTCGATTTGTGAGAGTGTCCCTTACGACATTTTCAGCATCAAGGCAGATGCGGCCGCTCTCTGTCGTGGGGGCACAGGGAGAGGATTCATCGACTTTCTCACCTTCGGATTGTCCGTACACACTGGTGCTCGACACGTACACGAAACGTTCAACCGCTGACGGCAATGCGGTGAGGACGTTTCGCAGACCATCGACATAAATGTCTCGCTTTGAGACGTCACTCGTGCGGTCGTAGCCGACGGCATGGAGAACAGTCTTGGCAGTTGGCAACGATGCCAGTGTCGTCCGATCAAGAACATCTCCAATGATCGGTTGAATCCCCCGCGATGTGAGTTCGTCAGCGTGATTGCGCGAACGTGTGAGGGCGAAGACTGTGTCACCGGCGCCAACCCAACGTGCGGCGACGCGGCGACCGAGATAACCGCAACCAACAATCAGTCGAGTGGTGGGCGTGTTCACGGGGCAAGAAGCGACGAATGATTGGGCTGTGAACGCATAAGATACTGTGCAAGCCAGCTCTGAGGCGACGAGAGCAAGGTCATTTCTTGCCGCGAATTTGGGCAGCGAGGGTGAGTGGTTGGGTGATGAGGGATTTCAGATCGCGAGAAACACGCCTCGGAGTGTCACCGTCGTTCGGAATCTGTTGCACACAGCTGACTGTCAAATCCTCGACGGAGGCCTCGAATCGACTGAGCCGCTCGATGACCCGTTCAATGAACTGAGTCAGTTCATGGGGAGTGAGGTCATGTCGCTGCAATTCGACAGTGCCGTTGATGCGGTCTCGATGCAACCTTGCGAGTGTGGTTCCCTGGGTGCGGTACAGATCGCCGTCGACGTATGCCCGTCGTAATCGCCGGTCGGGATCGAAGTGGTAACACGGGTCAGGTCCAAAGTAGATGGAGAGTGAGCCATTCGACCGATACCCGGCCATGACTGATTCCGACTCGCCGATAACGTCGAATTCGGCTCGCTGACACAGTGCGGTGGCCTCCCGCATGAGGTCTTCGCGGTCCACTTCGAGGCGATTTGTGGGGGGAGGACGTGACACGATTGGGGCATTCAGGCAGAAGGAATTGTCACGAAGATCAGCCGGGCAATCGAGGTAATCATCGTATTATGTTGTCGTCAGTCAACAACTTCCGGGAGAATTCCTCGAATTGTAGGCCTCCACTGGAGGGTTTGCTATGCTTGAAGTGCAGGCCATTTTCGGGTATCCAAGCATCCCCTCGGATGACCGATTCCGGTCGCGGCTGATGTTCGTGCAGTTCCCAACTCGACCGAGCAAGTTATGGCACCACTCACACTGGCCCCGGCAAAGCCGGTCTCCTCCGGTGAGATTGGCATGATTGATCCGAATCGTGCAGACGAAGTCGATCGGCGGCACCAGCAGATCACGGAGTTCCTCTCGTCCGCCCGCTATGATGCCCTGCTGCTGACACAGCCGCACAACTTTTCGTGGATCACCGCAGGCGGAGAGGGGACGCGTCCCGGATCGAACGAAATGGTGGCTGCTGCGTTCCTCACGCCAGATGCGAGAGTGATTCTCACCGGCAGTGTCGATTCCGGACACCTGTTTGATCAAGTCGTCAATGGCCTCGGCTTTCAGCTCAAGGAACGACCTTGGCACGAGGATCGGGGAGTGCTGTTGGAAGACCTCTGCAGGGGACGAAAGGTTGCCAGCGATTCGGGCATGTTCGTAACCGACAACTTCGAACCGCACCTCGTCCGATTCCGAGTTCCCTTGTCGGAGTTCGATTGGCCTGAATTACGTTCTCTGGGGCGGCATGTCACGCATGCGGTTGAAGCGACAGCGAGAACTTTCAGGCAAGGTGAGACCGAAGCAGAGGTCGCTGGACAACTCGCACATCGACTTTTGAAGCACGAAGTGACACCCGTTCGGTTGCAAGTGATGGCTGACGGGCAGGGACATCGTTATCGGCACTGGGGCTTTGGGAGCGACCGCATTGAACGGACATGCGTGATCTCGGCTGTTGGTCGCCGTAAAGGACTGCACATTGGCGCGACGCGAACCGTGACGTTTGGCCAGCCCACGAAGACAATTGCGGACACGCATCATTTGGCGGCAATCGTGCAGACGACGGGCATGTTCTTTTCCCAGGTCGGCTGGACAGTGAGCGACACTTGGGCTCGGGTGGCCCGCATCTACGAAAAATTTGGTGCTCCGGATGGCTGGCGACAGGCCGAGCAGGCCGAAGGGATCGGGTACGCGGTCGAAGAATTCCCATTTGTCCCGGAAAGTCGTTCACGCTTACGAACCGGCACACCCATCTTCTGGCATCCCTCAGTCCGGACAGCTGCCATGGGGGACACCATCCTCGTGCGAGACGAAGGATTTGAACTTCTGACTCCGGCGGAGAACTGGCCGGAATTGACGATTGACGTTAAGGGAGCCCAGATTCGCAGGCCGAGCATTCTCATCCGCGAAAGCGCGACCGACTGGCCAGATCAGTAGGTGGCTCATGCTTGTGTTCGCAGTTGTCTGGTGGTTCACAGCATTCGTCACTCTAAGTCGGTTCATTGCTCCTTGCATTGGTCGGATAACCAGTACACTCCCCACTTGTCGCTCATTCGTGTTTACCCATCTTGGCTGTCAGGTAAGCTTGCCGCATTTCCTACAGTTCCAATGCGCGGCACAACCGACCGGGTATTGACCGAATTCGGTGACTTTGAGTCAGGAAACATTGAAGTGCTTCGGGTGTGGCGACATCATGGGACCATCAACTTCACTGAGCAATCAACCCCCGAGCAAAACACCCACGGAGTGACCAATGCTGCCCACATCGCATGCGGATATCGAATTGCTGGAGTCTGAAGACCTGCCTGTGCGCACGCTCGTCGCTCCGCCTATCCTGGCTCGCGAACTGCGACTGGTTCTTGCTGAGCTCGACCTCACAATCGAGATCGGCACCCGCGACGCGGTCATCATCTCCTCAGACCTGTACGAGGCGTTCCAGCAATGGAACACGACAGAACCTGAAGACACCACGCCCAACTCAGATTGGAACTGAAGAACGACGACGATTGGGACGTGAGAACGTCACTTGTCTCCATTGAGCTGCACACTTGACATGTGTCGCTGAATGGAGGCTTTTTTATTCCCGCTCAGCAGTGCGTCCCCGCCAGGTCACCGGGAATCCCCAACGGCTGCTCATCAGCAAGACTTGTGGAGGGGGGAGGGAAATAAAGAGACCGCTGCAAGTTACCCGCAACTTGCAGCGGTCAAGGACCCATGACGCGAAGGTCCGTGGAGGATTGTCGGACTTGTTACAGACCGAGGTTCTCCTCCTCTTCTTCCTGAATAATGATCCGGGGGGTGACCATTAGCATCAGGCTTTCCGTTTCCCGGCCAACGCCGGTGTTCTTGAAGAGACGGCTGATGTAGGGGATCTTGTTGAGGACGGGCACGCCGCTCATGCTGCGTCCTTCACGCAATCGCTTGACACCACCGAGCAGGACGGTGCCTCCATCGGGAACGCTGACCACAGTCGTGACGTTGACGATCTCCTGGACAGGCTGCTGCACCGTGATGCTGCCGCCACCGGTTGTTTGTTGGCCCTGTTGGCCACCTTGCTGGCCACCTTGACCACCACCTTGACCACCACCGACACCACCGCCACCACCACCGATGCCACCGCCGCCGACGCCACCACCGCCTCCGCCAATGCCACCACCACCGATTCCGCCTCCACCACCACCACCGCCGATGCCACCACCACCTCCGCCGCCGGCACCGCCGATTCCAGTTGGTTGTGTACCACTGACGAAGGAGAAGGTGAAGATGTCAGTGACGTTGGTAAAGTTGGGGCTCACAGCGAGTCGCACGTAGCGTCGGTCAGCCGAGACCACCGCCTGGACGGTCATTTGGATCCCGTCAGGAATCGTCTGAATCACAGGTTGGAATCCGACAGCGAAGGCGCTCACAACAGGGATCACGCTCGTGACGAACGGTCTGGCGACAAAGCTGCTGACCGTGCCAACCTGACCGTTGAACAGAGTAATCTTGGGTGAGAACATCAGATTCGACCGCTCATCACCTTGAGCTGCTTGCACGAACAGGAAGGCTTCAATGTCACTCAGGATAGCCATGCCAAAGCTGATACCCGACTGAGGATCGAATCCTCCGAACTCCGGCACGCCAAGCTCAAACGATCCTTGACGGAAGGGGATGTCGAGGTCCGCACTGAAGGTCTCGGGATCAACCATGCCAACGACTGTGCCGTCACCCCAGTTGTCACGCCCAACAGTGTTGAGCAGAGGACCGGAGGAAAACGGTGCGGTCGGTCCTCCCAACAATGCTCCTGCTTGTCCACCTGCTTGTCCACCAGCTCCTCCACCAGCTCCTCCACCTGCTCCTCCAGCCGCTCCACCAGCCGCACCACCAGCCGCTCCACCCGCTGCTCCACCCCCGGCTTGACCGGCTTGGCCAGACTGGATTCCAGTGGGCCCACCGTTGAGGGGGTCGACGGCTCCAAACGGAGCAATCGGGAGGAATTGATTGTCGAAGCCGGGACCACCGACGCTATCGTTGACGTTAAAGTCGAAGTCGATGCCGATTCGCTCGAAGAACCGGTCGGACACTGTGATGAATCGCACTTCAATCGTCACCTGCAAATCCTGGAGGCGTCGAAGTTGCGACAGCAGATCGGCAATCTCCTGATGGACGCGTTGAGTTTGGCGAATCACGAGACTCAGAGTTGTTGTGTGACGACTGATCGTGCCGTCACCCGCAAACTCGTCCCACGTGTCGGGTGACACCGTGGCTGTGATCAGTTCGGTGAGACCAGCGAAGTCGAAATTATCCTGAGCGGGACCTCCCAGATTCTGTTGACCTGGAAAACCTCCGTACCCCATCGAGGGGTTGCCCCCGAGACCGTCAGGGATTTGATTAAAGCCCTGACCGTTTGTCGTTTGCAATCCACCTCGACTGGCGAGGCTCATCTGGCCTCCCAGTCCGACACCCGGCAAGGTCATCCCGCCTGAAGGCAGGAACCGTTCGTTGGGAGCCTGTGAGGGGATGGGCACAACCAAGTCGGCAACCGGATAAACGACCACCTTTTGGTCACCCTGTTGTCGCATCCGACTGGTGATCTTCAGCACTTCGTCCTCGATTGTGTAATCGAGGTTCATGGGTTTGAGGATGAGATTGAGTGCACTTTGCAGCCGGATGCCCTCCACGTTAATCGTGATCGGCGTGGCTGTGCTGACGCCTTCGTCCTGGAGTCCGAAATCATCGAGGACGACATTGATGTTGGCATTCGTGGCGATGTCCTGGATCACCTCATTGAGCGGAGCATCGTTGAAGTGCAACGAAACCTGCCGTGTGAGACTTTCCTGGACTCGAATCTCTTCTTCTGTCCGTTCCAAGGCATCCGTCACCGGTTTCCGGTTCTTGATGATATCGCCCCACCGCTTGACATCGAAGGCCATCGGACGGTCGTCGCCCACGGGGGAGATCGCGGCCCGTTCAACGTCATCCAACTGCTTCCAGAAGGATTCCTCTTTGAGGTCTCTGGTCTCCTCGTTGCGTGCAATCCGGTACTGGAACTGACTCTTGAGGTCCATCATGATGACCGCTGTGTTCTCCGGATCCAGCTCCTTCGCCTGCTTGGCGATGACGTTGGCCTCGGCATAACGGCGTGCGTCCATCAGTTCGTTGAACCTGTCCACCAGATCAGCAATCTCCTGCTCGATCCGGATCTTGGTCTCCATCCCAACTTGAATGCGAGACAGCGTCTCCGCATTGTTCCGCTCCATGTCGAGCATGGGCTTACGCTGTGCCATGTAGGAGTCGATCGACTCGCGGCTGCTGTTGAGCGACCTGAGGAGTGGTGCGACCTGCTGAGGTGCGAGGTCACTGCCTTCGACGTTGGCGATGGCGCGGTCGATCATCTCGACAGCCTGCTCCGGGCGATTCTCACGCAACCGTTCTGCACGGAAGATCGTATTCATCACCTCTTGGCGAGTGCGGTCGTACTTGGCTGTTTGCTGCTGAATGGCCGAGTCGAGGACCTTTGGCTCCAGCGACGGGGCGTCGCCCGTCACGTCCAGATAACCGGCCACTTGCTGCACTTCGCGATTCGGTGCGAGTGAGCGGAGCAAGTCCTGAAGCTGTTGAGCCTGATAGGCACTGAGGTCGTCCTTGTCGTTGTACGCCTGCAGGAAGGCATCGTATGCGGCCTGACGTTCGCCAGCCTGCATGTGACTGATGCCCTGCTTGTAGAAATCCTGCCCGCTGCCACTGTTGGCCTGGACGACCAGTGCATCACGACGAGGAGCCTTCTCGGGCATCGGCCCCGCCGATGACTGGGGTGTTGGCTCGGCAAACGGGTTGGAGGCGGTCTTGGTGGCGACCCGCTTGGGTGCCTGCGGCTGGAACTCCATCGGCTCCGGTCGAGAATCTGCGAGGAAGCCAGTCTGACGCACGTCCTGGTCGGACGGTGTGAGACGTGCGATGTCCTGCATCACAATTTCCGGACGGTCCTCAAACAGTTCATAGGTCACCTCCATCTGTGAGGCGATCTGTGCTTTGTCGCGGGCTTCATCGTACTTCTCGGCCTTCAACAAATGTCGAGCTTCGGTGAGAAGAGCGACGGCCTGTTGTTTCTCACGGCTGGGAGCCATGGTATGTGTCGGTCGTGGGGGGCCCGCAGCAGAGGCGGGTGCCTGGGCAACCATGTTGCTGCTCTCGGTGTCGCGGATGTCCTGCAGCACAAGTTCCGGACGATCGCTGAACAACGGGAATGTCGCATTGAGTTGCTGAGCCGCCATCGCTTTTTCACGAGCAGCGTCCATGTCACCAACCGCCATCAGCTCACGGGCCTGTATGAGCAAGGCTTCTGCGTCTGTCCGTAAGCCAGCCGCCTGGGCAGGTGTTGCCGGGGCTGCGGCCGTCACGGGCTTTGCACTGATGATGGACGTATTGGAATTGCGTTCGACTTCTGCCAGCACGTACTCCGGAGTGTCGTCGAACAGTTTGTAACTGGCGTTCAGCTTCTGTGCTTCCAGGGCGTAAGAACGAGCCGCGTCATAATCACGCTGTGCGATTGCTCGGCGAGCCGACTTGAGAAGTTGTTGTGCGTCATCCTGGGCAGTCCGATCAGCCGATGTGGTTGAGGTCACGGGGACAGATGCAGCTGTCTGAATAGTTTCAGACGCTGACGAAGAGGTTTCCCATTCGGCGAGGAAGGTCTCAGACGGTCCCTTGGCGTTCGCGGGCTGCATCCGGGCAACGGCTTCGAGGATCTGCTTGGGTTGAAGCTCGTTCGGAGCGTAGGCCACATTGGCTTCCTGGGCCTGCAACGCTTCCCTGCGAGCTGCTTCGTATTGTCCCTTCTCCAGATGACTGCGGGCCGACTTCAACAGCAGGGTGACGTACTCACGCTGATCGGCATCATCTGTCGAAGGTGTTGCTGTCGAAGACGATGCTTCCGCGACCTGTGTTCCGTCGTTGGGAACCGGTGAACGCAAAGTGGCCAGTAAGTCGTCCGGCGTCTGTTCTCCCGGCTTGAAGGTTACACCGAACTGACGTGCCATGTGCTGGGCACTTGTCGCCAGTCGGAGAGCTTCGCTCAGGTCGCCCTGTCGAGCCGACAGGCGAGCTTGTCGCATGCGGTCGTCAACCCGGCGACGGGAAACGTCGGTGCTTGTCGACGTGGCTCCTGCGGGAGCGATCGGAGTGGCTGACGATTCTGCCGAAAAAGGATTTGGTTCGACGGCTGCGTTGGCCGTTGCTGCCGACGGCGTCTCCGCAATGGGATTCGCTTCCGCGAAATCTTCTTCGGCCCGTGTCAGGTTCGCGAGCCACAACGTTGCGGCGGCGAGTCCGCAACAGGAGATGAGTCCGATGAATCGAAACAAGGTACGCTCCTTCTTGAAGCCCCTTGAAGGGGTAAGATGTGTGGCTGCAGATCGAACACCCGGCTCGGATGCCTCGGTCGGTGACGCGGGATGATCAGGCCCAGGGGAACCAATGCGATGATCGTTCGTCGATGATGAGTATCGCGTCATGACTGAGACTACCGGGGGATTTCAGATGAGGGGGGATGCCGGTCGCCAGGCTGAGTCGCACGGAAACTTCGCGACCCATCGGGAGTCGGGGCATTGTCCGCACGGATCGCTGCCAGAAGCGTCCGATCTGATCAAGTTGTCTGTCGGGGAATGTCGTGTTGTCGGTGAAGGGACGTCACAGACGGTTTGGAGAGACCGTCAACTCAACTCGGGGGAGACTCGACCGCGTGACGCGGTTCCATCGAGACTCCGGTATCTTGTCGTGAGCTAGATAGCCCAACCCCGCTGAAGGGGTCAATTGATTTTCGCTGATCTCGTCGATTTTGTAGGGTTTCGCTGAAATGTTCGGCGAGAGCTGCCGCTCTCGATTTGTCATGGTTGTTGGTCGTGATCAATCCTGAATTGACACAGCCATTTCTGTCTGTGTGACTTGTTTCCCGTCAAGAGGCATCGAACATCGTCGTGATAATGGCGTCTTTCTTGAGCTTCTTGACGACTTCTTCTTGAACGCCTTGTTGCCGCTCGGCAACGATCTCCTCGCGGATTTCGTTTTGAACTTCCTCGAATGGCTTCACACGATCAGGACGCCGTTCCGTGACGCGGACAAGTTGATACGCCTTCTTGCCGGCGACGACCTGTCCGATCTCACCCACGTTGAGCTCGAACAACATGCGTTCGATCTCCTCGTCTGCGAGGCTGCCTTTTTGTGTCCAGTCCCAGTTGCCGCCGTCCTTGGCCATCACGCCGTCGGAGTACTTGCGGGCCACGGTGGCGAAGTCGGTGCCGTTCTTCAACTCGGCAATCGCCGCGTCGAGAACGCCGAGAGCTTTGTCCTTACCGCCATGCTTGCCGTAGGAAATCCAAATCTGCTGCCACTGCACTTGTGCAGGCTCTTTGTACTCGTCGATCCGTTTTTCGTATTCGGCTAACAGTTCGGGCCGGGTGACCACGGGGGCTGCAGGCATATTGAGTGCCATGGACTGCTGTGCCAGACTCTGACGCCCGAAGGCACGACGCAGATTGCTGAGTGTCGTCCCCTGCTGCTGCATCTTGGCTTCCAACTCGGCGAGCGTGCCGACACCCATCTCGGCTTTGACCTCTTCCAGCTTCTGAGAGAAGAGCAGGTCCAGCTGTTGCTCCAATTGCTCCTTCTGATCAGCCCCTAACTGACTGACTGCCCCGTCCATCAGAACGGCTTCGTCAATCATTTGCGGGAGTGCCTGCCGGATGAGCTGTTTGCGTTGCTTGGTGAACTCTTCGGGCGGCATGGCCCGCTTTGCCTTGGCGAGTTGTCCTGCGAATGGTTCCAACACGTCGGCCACCAGAATGGGCGTCCCATTGACGACCGCAGCGACCTCGGACAACTCCGCGTCGAGTGAGGGCGTGTTCCCACCGTCAACGTGACCAACCTGTTTCACCGAAGTGTCAGCATCCTGCGATCTTGTGACCTCGGCGACATCGTCCGCCACTGCCATTCGTGGCGGAATCATTCCCACCACAGGATTGTCGGCCGTCACACTGCGTCCCGAACATCCAGCACACATCAGGACGGCGATCAACGCCATGCCCATCAGGTGATCGAGCGGGCCAATGCCCAGATGTCGGAGACTCAGTTTCATGCGGACCGCGTCAGAAGATTCCTGACTTCAACCGTCCCCTGATTTGTTAGGAAGTGCTGAAAGTCGTGGGACTCAAAGGGAAATGTCGTATTGACCTACAGAGAGGCGGCGAAAGATACGACAGCCAGTCCGCTCTCAGCAAGACCGAATCGTTCCACATTCGCCCGAACCTGCCTCCCGGCACCGATTTGCCACAAACTCACGCTGTAACTGCCGATTCAAAAACATCACAACCTCTCACTATTTTGCCGGTTTACCCCAGCCTCCGCTTGTTCATGCATTTGGAAGCGAACCGGGGTCAGGCACCATTTCGTCCCTGTGTGGAGTCGGGTGATGGAATGCGATCCGGACGAAATGGTGCCTGACCCCTTCCTCGCGGGTTGCGGTCTACCTCAACAAGCCTTTGAGGTGCTCGAGTAGAGGCTCGCCCTCCAAATCCTCGTGCATGACAAGGTAGGCATTGTGGCGATCTGCGATGCGCAAGTCAGACCCGATCTTCGCGGCGAGATCATGAATTCGTTGCACGTCGTGATACGCAAACACCGTGTAATCGTCCTCTTCTCGAATCGCTTCGATCCCCCATTCGTACGCCAGTAATTGCAGTTCACGGAGCGACACCAGTCGCCCGACTTCCTCCGGCGGCGACCCAAACCGGTCTCGCAACTCGGCGATGACGTCCTGGAGTTCAGCCATATTCGCGGTCGCAGAAATCTTACGATACACATCGATCTTCTGACGCCCGGGTGGCACGTACTCTTCGGGGATCAGAGCAGCGACCGGCAGATCCACGTTGACGTGCGGTCGTTTGCGAGGAGGGAGATTCTTAAGATTACGCACCGCGTTCTCCAGGAGTTGGCAATACAACTCGTAACCGACGGCTCCAATGTGACCACTCTGTTCGGATCCAAGAATGTTCCCTGCGCCACGAATCTCCAGATCGCGCATCGCGATCTTGAATCCGGCACCGAGTTCGCTGTACTCCTCGATCGCTTTGAGTCGCTTCGCCCCCGCAGACGTGATGCTCTTGCCCTCCTCAAGCACGAGATAGCAATAGGCCCGATTCTTGTAGCGCCCCACGCGACCTCGCAGTTGATGCAGGTCCGCGAGTCCGTACTTGTCCGCCTGATGAATGAACATCGTGTTCGCGTTGGGAATGTCGAGCCCGCTCTCGATGATCGTTGTTGCGACCAATACGTCGATCTTGCCACTCACGAACGCGACCATGTTCTCTTCGATCATCGACTCGGGCATCTGCCCATGCACGATTGCAAACGTCGCTTCGGGGACGATCGACTGCAACCGGTCGACGATCGACTGGATGTTGTACACGCGGTTATGCACGAAGTAGCACTGTCCTCCCCGGTTCAACTCACGAATCATGGCCGACCGAATCAACTCGCCATCCCAACGACAACTGCGAGTCTGAATGGACACGCGATCCTGTGGAGGCGTGGTGAGGTTCGAGATATCGCGCACTCCCAGCAGTGACATGTGCAGCGTGCGCGGGATGGGCGTCGCCGTCATCGTGAGCACATCGACCGTCAGCCGCACCCGTTTGAGCATTTCCTTCGCATCGACACCAAACCGTTGCTCCTCATCAATGATCAACAATCCAAGATCTTTGAACCGCACGTCCTTCTGCACCAGTCGATGCGTACCGATCACAAGGTCAACCGTTCCCGCCTCCATGCCAGCGAGCGTCTCCCGCTGCTGTGCCTTCGTGCGAAAGCGTGAGAGGGTCTCAATCGTGAACGGATACTCGGCCATACGATCGCGGAACGTGCGAGAGTGCTGTTCGGCCAACACGGTTGTCGGTACAAGCACGGCTGCCTGTCGTCCCGAGTCGATCATCTTGAACACCGCCCGCATGGCGACTTCCGTTTTGCCGAAACCAACGTCACCGCAGATCAAACGATCCATGGGCCGTGTTTGTTCGAGATCCTGTTTACTGTCCGCGATCGCATGCACTTGGTCTTCTGTTTCGACATACGGAAACGCCGCCTCGAACTCGTGTTGCCAGTGCGAGTCGGGCGGGCACGCGAAGCCCGGTTTCGACTCACGTTCGGCTTGTAGCTTGAGCATGTCCGACGCCATGTCTTCGACGGCCGCCGCGACCCGTGCCTTCTTCGCTGCCCAACCGGTGCCGCCGAGCTTCGACAGGTTGGGCACCGACTTCGCTCCGCCGATGTACTTCTGCACGAGGTGAATCAACGAAACGGGCACGTACATCCGCATCTTGTCACGAAACTCGAGCAGCAAGTTCTCCTCGCGACGTTCGTCTTTCTCAAGCACCTCCATCCCGCGATACCGGGCAATTCCATGCGTGAGATGCACGACGAGATCATTCTCGTTGAGATCGATGAAGCTCTCGATCGCACGGCTCTCGACCTTCGACTTTCGCGGCTTCGTGCGTCGTACCTCAGTGCGACTGAACAACTCATGATCGCTGAGCACGATCAGTCCGACACTCGTCAGCCGATACCCACGCGTCACAGTGCCAAGACAGAGCTGCACACGCTCGGCGAGCGAGCCGTCAGTCCCCCGGCTGCTCTGAGCAGCCGGGGTGCTCGTCTGTGCCAGCAACTCACCCAGCCGTTCACGCTCCCCTTCGTTGTGACACGCGATCAACACACTCTCATCACGGTCAACGACCGACGCCAATTCTTCCAGCACCTCCGTTTTCGGACCGGTGAAGCGTTCGATCGACTCGGTGTTGAGCCGATAGTACGTCTCTTCGCGTCCCTCACTGATCGCCGCGACACTGACACACGCTCGCTCCAGACAGCGTGCCATCGTCGAGTCGACGGAGAACAACCCCCGCGCATCCCTCAACCGATCAACGTACTGTTTGCCCTCCAGGATGAGATCCGCAGGCTCACTCAGGACGATCCATCCATCACTCGACAGTTCATCGAGGAGATGCCCACCCCCGCTTGCGGTTTCGCCCGACTTCTTTCCGTTCTCTCCGGGCGACTCCACCGGCGCAACGACCGTCAAACTCACACTCTGCAACTGCTCGACCGTCCGCTGCGTCTCCACAGCGAACTGGCGAATCGAATCAATTTCGTCGCCAAACAACTCAATGCGCAGTGGGTCCAACGCATCGGGAGGAAACACATCGACGATGCCGCCATGCACCGCGAACTCGCCCGGCACCTCGACCGCGCTCGATCGTTCAAACCTGCGCACCACGAGCCAGTGCAGGAACTCGTCGAGATCGAGATCGCCACCCACCTTGAGCAGTCGGGTTCCCTGCTCACGCTCCGCACGCGCAGGCACCGGTTGCAACAGCGCCGGGAGACTCGTCACGATCACTTGGGGCAGTGATAACTGATCGAGTTGGCTGAGCACGCGCAGCCGACCACCGAAGATGGCGTCGGAGACATCGTGTTCTTCCGGCAACGTCTCCCATGCCGGGAAGACGAGCGGTGTCTCTTCCAGCAGCGGCACAAGGTCCGCAGCGAAGTCATCGACGTCCCGAATCCGTGGCAGCACAATCAACAGAGGTCGCGGCGACTCATGAGCCAGCGTCGCGGCCACCAGCGCGCAGGACGATCCCCACGCTCCGTCAATCGTTGCCCGTCGCCCCCCCTGGAGCGTCTGCACAACGTCGTCGAAGCCCGTCATCCCGCGAAGACGCGAGATCAGATCCGGCAATGACCGGACAACATCGGCACGAACCTGCTGTGGCATGCGTGCCGCAAACTGTAGCGGACGAGGGTTGATGGTTGAAGGTTTATGGTTGATGGATTCGAGAGGACGTGTCGACTTGCGTCATTTGTTTATCCATCAACCATCGACAATAAACCATCAACCCGCCGTCAGGCGCGGTCCATCACGGGCCACTCGTGTCGACAGGCGTTGCACTGGAAACCGACGACGGTCGCGGTGCCGGGGACCGTCGCTCCATTGCGATTCGTGATCGCATCCCGCAACTCAATCGGCTGCACCGTCACGCGCCTGCAACAGGGGCATTGACTGTTCGACTTCTCCATCCTCGCCCGCGTCACGATGTTGACCATCTGACGGTTCCGACGGCGAGCCGTGTAGTCGGAGAAAGAGAGAACTTCGGGGCCATCGTCCTCGACCTGCACGGGAGGACTGTACAAAGAAAGCTGACTCATAGCGGCATCCTTGCTGAGTTCAGGCCACGATCCTTCGCAGCCGGGAATCCATACACGAAGAGGCACCATAAATCAGGTGTGACGGGTCTGCAAGGGAAAACCGAGAGCTTGTCTTGCAGATTCGGGTAAGTTTTCACCGCTGAGGTGCGGAGACACGGAGGACGCGCGGAGGGGGTAAACTGATTCGGCGGTTGAATGCGTAATTTGGGTGGTGGGTCAGTTTGGCCGAGACGGGTGGCACGTCCCTGACCAACGGGAAGGGCGAGGCGAGCGCGGGGCGAACATTCGCAGGCTCCGGAGCAATTCGCCACGCCCTTCCTAACGTCAGGGGCGTGCCACCCGACACGTTTGAGAACCAACAACCGTTATTTGCTGTGTTTCTCTTGCCAGCGTGGTCGAAAGAGGCGAATTTCCAAGCGATCGACAGCGAACGGCAGCATCTCCGTGCGTCCTCCGCGACTCAGCGTCCGCGGTGAAAACAACTTTATGCCTCTCAAATGACACTCCCCGTCCCAACCGCAGCGTGGAGTTTTCAGTCCCTCACGGTAAACTGGTCCGGAAGTGATCGAGACCCAACATCCGAGGGCGACAGCACATGAGCGTTTACCTGGGCATCGATGTCGGCACCAGCGGCACCAAGACGCTCGCCATTCGAGAGGACGGAACCATCCTTGCCTCGTCGAATGTGGAATACCCAATCTACAGTCCGAAGCCTGGCTGGTCGGAGCAAAACCCCGAGGACTGGTGGCAGGCAACTCAACAAGGAGTTGCTGAGGTGCTCAAGCAGGGCCGCCTCAAACCGAAGGAGATCAAGGGGATCGGTCTTTCGGGCCAGATGCACGGCAGCGTATTCCTCGATAAAACACATGAGGTCATTCGACCAGCACTCTTGTGGAACGATCAGCGAACCGCAACCGAGTGTGAGGAGATTGAACGTCGAGCGGGAGGACGCAAGGCCCTCATCAAGATGGTTGCCAATCCGGCACTTACGGGATTCACGGCCCCCAAGATTCTCTGGCTGCGAAACCACGAGAAACGTCACTTCGACCGGACCGTGCAGGTGTTGCTGCCCAAGGATTTTGTGCGTCATCGCATGACGGGCGAGTTCGCCACCGAGGTGAGTGATGCGTCCGGCACGTTGCTCCTCGATGTGAAGAAACGCCGTTGGTCGAAGAAGCTGCTCGGCCTTTTGGACCTCGACGCATCTCTGTTGCCCAAAGTGTATGAATCCGAAGAGGTCAGCGGTTCGCTCTCCGCGTCGGGAGCGGCGGCACTGGGACTCCCCGAAGGCGTGTCTGTCGTCGGTGGCGGCGGCGATCAGGCAGCCAGTGCAATCGGCAACGGGATCGTCAAGAAAGGGGTCATTTCCGCAACCATGGGCACAAGCGGTGTCGTCTTCGCTCACAGCGACGAAGTGCAGATCGATCCCGAGGGACGTGTGCACACATTCTGTCACGCTGTGCGTGACAAATGGCACGTGATGGGGGTCGTCCTCTCGGCGGGGGGCAGTTTGCAGTGGTATCGCAACCAGTTGGGACAGGCGGAGGTCGCAGCCGCCGCGGCGATGGGGGTCGACCCTTACGAACTCATCACGGCTCAAGCCGCACAGGCTCCTGCGGGGAGCGAAGGGTTGTTTTTTCTCCCCTATCTCACCGGCGAACGCACGCCTCACGCCGACCCCTACGCTCGGGCCGCGTGGATTGGTCTCAGTTTGCGGCACGGGAAGGCGCATATGGCTCGTGCCGTCATGGAGGGAGCCACCTACGCCATGCGCGACTGTCTGGAGATCATCGAAGGCATGAAGATCCCGGTCAAAGAGATTCGGCTTTCCGGTGGAGGTGCCCGGAGTGAGTTCTGGCGACAGATGCAGGCGGACGTCTATGGACAAAAGGTTGTCACCATCAATGCGGCGGAAGGTCCCGCCTACGGTGTCGCACTCCTTGCTGCAGCTGGAACAGGTGCCTACAAAAATGTTGTCCAAGCCTGTGAGGCGACGATCAATGTCGTGACACAAACTGTTCCCCAGGTCGCCAGCAATCGCCTGTACAATGCACTTCACCCATTATACCAAGGCCTGTACCGCTCACTCCGTCAGGACTTCCGAGCGATCTCTGAGCAGCTTGGCAGCTGATGAGCCAATCAACACGCCACTAACAAGATTGGCGATTGCATCAAAATGACATGATCAGCTCCATTGTAGAACATACTGAAGTGCCATAATGACGGTTGGGAAGTTGTTTTTGGCACCGACATCAACCGGCGAACGTACATGTTGTTACAAAGGACGGAAAACTTGAGAAAAAGTCCGCCGTTTTTCCAAAAGGAACGCGATCTGCTTGTTGTTCGGGCGTTTAACGAATCGACTGCTCTTGTTTCCCTCAATGCGTTAGGAACGCAGCGAGAGTGAGTCGACACAAATCAGGGAGGATAGAAAATGCTGGTGCTTTCAAGAAAACAGAGTGAATCAATCATCATCGATGGGGACATCGAGGTCGAGGTGCTGGAGATTCGCAACGGGCGAGTCAGATTGGGCTTTCGAGCACCTCAGTCATGCCGCATTGTGCGTGCGGAAATCGAGCTTCGCGATGCCGCTCCCCCGCGAACCGCTTCAGATGGGCCCGACAAGATCTCGCGACGGACGCTCAGCGATTCCAACCCTGGCTTTACTATCCCGTGCGGATGAACGAGTCATCGATCATCAGTCACCCGAGGTGGCACTGACCATCTCTGTTGCCAGTTCGCCAATCGCATCGAGTGTCCCCTTCTGGTCCGTCTCGCCTTGAGCCAACCGCTCCAGGTGACGGACGATGCCAGATCCGATGATCACACCGTCCGCCAACTCTCTGAGTGGCTCAACGTGCTCCGGCTTGCTGATGCCGAAGCCGACGGCGAGTGGCAGGTCGGTCTCCTCCCGCAACCAGCGGAGTTGGTCGAGCAGGGCGTCTGCGATGTCGGTCCGTTCGCCAGTCGTGCCCGCAACCGCGACGCAGTACACGAACCCGGAGCAGCTCTTGAGGATCTCCTGCACCCGCTCACGCGGCGTCGTCGGGGCCACGAGTTGCACGAGGTCAAGCCCGTGTGAGCGAACCAGCTCAAAACACTCCGCTGCCTCTGCCCCTGGCAGATCCGGGATGATGAATCCCGCAAACCCTGCCCTCTTTGCATCGGTCACAAACTTCTCGACCCCATGTCGAAACACGATCGCATACGACACCATCGCCACCAGAGGCGGTGTGTCATCGGTCTTCGCCTCCGCAATGGCTCGCAGAATCCCCTCAACGGTGATCCCACTGTCGAGTGCCCGCGTGTACGACGCCTGAATGACCGGCCCATCCGCAATCGGGTCACTGTAAGGAAATCCTACCTCAATGAGATCGACCCCCGCGCTGCTCAGCGTGCGGATCAGTTCCTGCGTCATTGTTGTGTCCGGATCACCAGCGGTGATGAACGGCATGAATGCGAGACGTTGATTCGACTTGACGTTGGCGAATGCCAGGGAGATCGGGGTGTCGTCGCTCACGATGTCTACAATTCAATTCTCTTGGGTGTCGTAGGGGACTGGCAGGCCAATGCGGCTATAGGTATCGGCGAAGTGCTTGGCAAGATGTTCGCGAAAGGGAGTCTGCAGTCGCGACAGGCGATGTCCTTCTGAGCAAAGTGATTCCAGAATCTCGCGGGACACCGTGTGAAGTTGCCTGAAGTCGACAATCAATTCCGGCAACCCAGTGGTTTCGTCGGCTGGCAGGAAGTACCAGCCGTAAGTCCGTGCCATGCGAACGGGTCCACGGACAGTCGATTCCTTGAGTTGTCCAGACGCCACCAATTCATCCGCCGGAGAGATCAATGCGACCACGACGCGATTCGTCTTGTCCTGTGCAAGATCACATGTTTGAGTGAGCACGAGGACTTGTTGATACGAGATCACCCCGGGAGGGTCCGACACCATCCCGGCCCCTTCGAGGAACAGGAGTGGACATTCTTGCAGGATGTCACCCTGGTCCAACGGAGAGTCTTTCGGAGGAATATCGTAAATCATTCTGGTGCAATTTGGTCGTCAGTCTGGTCAAGAACCATGACTGTCATGGGCCGACCTTGTTTGAGTTTGATCTTGAGCGAAGGCTCCGGTGCCGGGAGTTCCACCCAATCGTCATTCGGAGTTAAGTCGTCGTCTCGTATCACATCAGCATCAATGGAAGTCCCGTGGACTGCCGCAGCCTCAGCGTGCAGATCCGAGCAAACCTTCAACTCGACGCGCATCCCCTGGACTCGGCAGCGATAAGTCTTACCGGGTTCGAGATCAACCTGTTCCAGTGCTTCGGAGAGAGTCATTACGGTTATCCTTTGGAGGCATCAATCGGCCGCAACTCGCTTCTTGATCTTCGATACGTTTCGGTAGGAAACCACATCTATCCTGTCCCCCGAATAGACGATGAAACACGGACTGGTTCGTTGAGCTGCGAGTTCAAATGGTTCATTCACCGTAATCGCCGAGCCATCATTCAGGGAAACCTCCAATGGCAGGAAGGGGACTCGATTCATCAGCTTGATCAACCCGGTGGCATTCATCATTTCATCCCAACGAAACAGGTCGTCGCACCTGCTTCCGACCGTCATTCCATTATAACTCCTGACCGGTCAAGCGGGCGACTTCATTGACATCTTTGTCGCCGCGACCGGAGAGGCAGACGAGGACGATGTCGTTCGGGTCGCGATCGGCTGCCGACTTCATGGCCTGCGAGACGGCGTGCGAGCTTTCGATGGCGGGAAGGATGCCTTCGAGGCGGGCCATCTTCTGGAACGTGGCGAGGGCATCGTCGTCGGTGCATGTGGTGTATTGGACGCGGCCCGTGTCCTTCCAGTAGGAGTGCTCAGGACCGACGCCGGGGTAGTCGAGGCCGGCGGAGATGGAGTGCACGTCGAGAGTTTGACCGTCGTCGTCCTGAAGAACGTAGCTGTAGGAGCCGTGCAGAATGCCGGGACTGCCGTAGGAGAGCGGGCTGGCGTGATCGCCCGGCTGGTCGCTGCGTCCGCCTGCTTCGACGCCGGTGAGGGTGACGCCTTCGTCTTCGATGAAAGGGTAGAACATGCCGGCCGCGTTGGAGCCGCCGCCAACGCAAGCGATGACTTCGTCGGGGAGTCGACCGACCGTGTCGAGGCACTGCTGCCGTGCCTCACGACCAATGACCGCTTGAAAGTCGCGGACGATCATCGGGAAGGGGTGAGCACCGACGACCGAGCCGATGATGTAGTGCGTGTCCTCGACGCTGCCCATCCAGTCGCGGAACGCCTCGTTGATGGCATCACGGAGTGTACGTGAGCCACTTGTGACCGGGCGAACCTCGGCCCCCATCGTGCGCATGTTGAACACGTTGAGTTGCTGCCGGCGGATGTCCTCTTCGCCCATGTAGACCACGCAGTCGAGACCGAAACGGGCACAGGCGGTCGCAGTCGCCACGCCGTGCTGACCGGCACCTGTCTCGGCAATCACGCGTTTCTTTCCCATCCGCAGGGTGAGCAGCGTCTGCCCGATTGTGTTGTTGATCTTGTGAGCGCCGGTGTGATTGAGGTCTTCCCGCTTGAGATAGATCTGTGCTCCGCCAGATTTTTTGGTCAGTCGTTCAGCAAAATACAGCGGACTGGGGCGACCGACATACGTATGCAGCAACCCCTCCAACTGCTTCTGAAACGCCGGGTCCGCCTTTGCCCGCTCATACTCTTCGGTGAGCTGATCGAGAGCGTGCATCAGCGTTTCGGGGACGAATCGGCGTCCAAACGGACCAAATCGCCCCAGTTGATCGGGAACCTGAGCAGTCGCAGTCGCAGTCGGCATGAATCGGGCTTTCGGGTGAAGAGAACAGTCAGCACCCGATTATTGGACCACACAGGTCAAGCGTCAATGCGGCGACCATCACTACGAAATCCCAAGCCGACGGCTCTGCCGTCGTTCGTCGAGAGTGACCGGGTTCACATGTAGGCGAACTTCACAAGACAGACATATCTGCCGGAGACATCGTTCGACAGCAAAGCTGTCGGCTTGGGAGGGGCTACTTGAATCCGTCAGCGACTGGCGCTCGCAGCGTTCCGAGAAATAACAGGAGTTGACTGCGTCGTTCGTCGTTCAACTCCTGATCTTCGCGCGTTGATGGGGCCGCTTCGCCGTCGTGCATCTCAATGGCATCGTGGTACGTCTCTGCCCGACCGTCATGCAGATAGGGAGCCGAATCGGATGTTCCCCACAGAGGGGGCGACCGCCATTCTTGGTCCGTCCTCGTGGGACACGGTGGTGGCAGGCACGGAGTTCGATGTGAGATTGACGCTGCCTGCGGAGTATCCGCCGCATGCGGATTTCGGCGGAGGCCTGACGACGTTAAACTCTGAATTCGTGTGGTTCCCAACACCGGAGATCAATGATGCCCCGCCTCCTATGTTTTCTAATCCTGCTTTTCGCAGCGACTTGCCCGCCCTCCTCGGCTGATGACCACTCGGTGAACTACTTTCGTCGACAGGGGGGAGTGTTTGAGGCGACCGCTCGCTTACCAGCGAACTTCGATGACGGGACAACGCTCGTCTGGAAGGTTGAACTCGCATCGGGGCATTCGACACCCACCATCGTGGGAGACCGCATCTTTCTGACCACGTTCGCCGATGACGAACTGGCCACCGTCTCTCTCGACTTGGAGACCGGCCAGCAACTCTGGCGAAAGGTCTGTCCGGCAGAGACGATCGAATCGTTCCACCCCGCAGGCAGCCCGGCGGCAGCAAGCGTTGCCAGTGATGGCAAGTCAATCTACTCGTTCTTCGGAAGCTACGGACTGCTGTGCTACGACCTCGACGGCGAACTCCAATGGGACAAGCCGATGGGACCATTCCAGGACGAGTTCGGTGCTGCCAGCTCGCCCATCCTCGTCGATGGCAAGATCATTCTCAATGAGGATCACGACATCGACAGTTTCGTCACCGCCATCGACTCAGCGACCGGCGAGACCCTCTGGAAGACTGACCGCCCCGGCTTCACCCGCAGTTACTCGACACCCGTCATTTGGGAGGTCGACGGCGAAAAACAGGTCGTTATCGCCGGTGCCCTTGTGCTGACCGGCTACTCGCTCGACGAAGGCAGTCTGCTCTGGCAAATGCGCGGCCTCTCCCGCATCGTCGACAACACGCCGGTCGTCGCGGGCGGCAACCTGTTCGTCGCCACCTGGTCCCCCGGCGGCGACGAGTCCGAACGCATCTCGATGGAGCCGTTCGAGGAAGCCCTCACCACGTACGACAAGAACGGTGACGACCTCATCGCCAAGGACGAACTCGAAGAAGGCCCGGTCCTGCAACGCTTCTACCGGATCGACCTTAATCAAAACCTCAAGCTGGACGCGGACGAATGGCAGAAGTACGCCAACGTCTTCGATCAGGCCCAGAATGTGGCTGTCGCCATCCGCCCCGGCGGTCGTGGTGACATCACCGACACCCACGTCGTCTGGACCCACCGCAAAGGCCTCCCGACCGTCCCCAGCCCCCTCGTCCACGACGGCATTCTCTACATGGTCAAAGATGGCGGCATCGTCACGGCCCTCG
>JAJDEJ010000359.1 GCA_029259815.1 Planctomycetaceae bacterium
TCGTGGAGACGCTGCTGAGCGTGATTGAAACCTGCCGCCAACAGCACCGCGACGTGTTCGCCTTCGTGACCGACTCGCTCCAACACCACCTCGCCCATCAACCACCCCCATCACTACTGACCGGGCTGTGAACGGTTACGAGCTCTGCGGATCGTTCAGGTTGCCGAAGAACGGGTTGAGACGGTTGAAGGTGCCGGTGGTGTAAGCCTGCGTCGTCTGGGTGATCTCGCCGTGGCCGAAGGAGTAGTCGACCGTTTTGGTAACCAAGCCTGAGTCTGCATCGTAATGCGTCTCGCGGACGACCTACTGGTAACCGGTGTGGTTCCGGTGATCGACCAGAAACTCGGTCTTCGTCCGCGAGTCCCACGTAAGCCAGGTAGGTCCGGCTGTGCCGGACGCCGATAGCGAGTGATCGCACATTGTCGTTGCGTCCGGCGAGAGCCGGACCTACACGGCTGATCTTCTTTGGCGAACGCTCGCTCCGACGTGCTCTGAGCCAATGGCAGTCGGGTATTCCGCATCGACGACTCTCTTGGCCTGGCGATGAAACTCATTGACATCTTCCTGGCTGACCGTCACTCCCGGTCGCGACTTCAGCCAATGTGGGATGATGCGACAGCCGAGATGACCGCAGACGACGGCGTGCTGGACGTTCATGAGGCCGATGGCATACTCGATGCTGCCGAGAGCCGCCATGCCGTACGCATGCCCAGCTTTGGGAATTGACGCCGCCATGTTCTGCACAATGACGAGTCGGCCAGTCTCTGCAAACGAGAGATTGTCTGGCGCCGTGCCATGATCCGAGCACGCGATCAGCAGGATCTCTTGTCCCCCTGTCGCTGCACAGTCTCGCAGTTCGCGATACGTGCCAAAGAAGTCGGGATTGAATTCGTGTAAGTCTTTGTTGAGGACGATCATGACTTCAGATTCCCATGTCGCAGTCCACTGTCTGGTTCACTCGTGAACGACCTGCCTGTCAGTTGTAGGCGTAAAGTGTCCGACACGAACGACGTCCACTGTCTCGACGCAGGCGGTGACTCTGTGTTCCGGGAGAATATCGCGACGCATGAAATCCAGGATGGCTTCGCAGACGCCGAAGGGGACAACCACTTCGAGGCGAACCTGATTGGGGAGGGGCCGGCTTCCGTTCTCCAGGTTTCGACGGCCAGCCCCCGAACAAGGGAGCGATGTGTAGCCGGTCGCCCCACACTTTACGAACTCATCTTCGAGCCATGTTTCAAGCGATTCGTCTGCAATCACGGTGATCCGACGAACAGTCGTCAGCTTTCTTCGACGGGCCGAGTGTGCGTCGTCCGTGAATGGTTGCAACGTGTCGAGACCGCGAACATCAAAAGTCAGCCCCTCCTGCTCGAAGTCACGCTGCATCTCTTCGAGCTTTTCCATGACGCTATGGTCGACCAGCTTTGTGTTCGAAAGGTCGACAATCAGATTCCGATGTTGCACGAGTCCGATCTGTTCGATCTGACGACGGAACGGAATCCAGTTGCTGAAGACGGCTGACTGGTGGGCCAGGATGACACTCGTGTTGTCGTCGACTTCCTGGACTTCGATGTACGGTTTGAAGAGCGACTTGAGCGGGACGCCGTTACTGAGATGGATCACCATCTTCAAAATGATTCCGATAATGATCCCGATCAGGAGGTCCGTCGCGAGGACAGCAAACAGTGTCGTCACAAAGATGGCTAGCTGCTCCTTTCCAATGCGGTAGACATGCACAAACTCGGTGGGGTGAGCCAGCCTGTATCCCGTGTAGACGAGCATCGCAGCGAGAGCCGCGAGGGGAATGCGGTGCAGAATCGTTGGGATTAAGGCAACGCACAGGAGCAGAAAGACGCCGTGCCACATGTCGGCAAAGCGAGTTCGTGCGCCGTTATCAATATTCGCCTTTGACCGTACGATTTCCGAGATCATCGGCAGTCCACCAACCAGAGAGGCCAACAGATTCCCAACACCAACAGCGACCGTGTCTCGGTTGAGATTAGTCTTGCGTTTCCAAGGGTCAAGCAGGTCAATCGCTTTGGCGCTCAACAGAGATTCGAGCGTACCGATCACAAAGAACATGAATACCCACTTCCACGCTTTGGGCTGAGTGAGTGCAGAGAACTCGGGAGTGGTGATATCGTTGAACATGCCGAACGCTCGATCCGGCATCTTGACGAGGTACTGTTCGCCGAGCTGATACTTGTGACCGCTCAGCACATAGGAGTGTTCATGCAACAGATCAAACGCCATCCCCATGGGGATGGCCACGAGCAAAACGACCATCGGTGACGGGATCGGTTTGAGGATGCCCACACGTTTTCCGGCGAGCGGCCAGAGGAACATGATCAAGATGCTCACCAGCCCGATGGCAGCGATGGCTGGGTTTGCCTCAAGGATGTAGTAAGGAAACTCGCGGAGCATCTCCAGCGGCTCCCCACTGGCCGAAACCCCGAGTGCCACCGGGAACTGCTTCACAATGATGATCACGCCGATGGCGGCCAGCATGCCGTGCACTGCCGCAATCGGGAAGAACTCACCGAGGATGCCGGCGCGCAAGAGCCCAAATATGATCTGCAGAATTGCCGCAGCCACTCCCACAGCCAACGCGGCTTTGTAGGCGGCCAGATCAGCATCCGTCCAACCGCCCGTCATGCCGTCACCGCCGAAGTCTTCTATGCAACCAATGGCGATGACAATCAATCCGGCGGCGGGACCCTTGATCGTCAATTCGCTGTTACTGATGAACGTGCAGACGATGGCGCCGATGATGGCTGTGAACACTCCGGCGATGGGCGGATATCCACAGGCCAGGGAAATCCCCAGGCACAAGGGAAGTGCAATCAGGAAGACGAGAAACCCGGACAACAGGTCATGGCGCAGATAACGAAGGAGCGTGTTCGCGCTGCCGCGGGGAATCTCAGAGTGAGAAGCGTCTGACATGGTTGGTTCTCGGAGACTGTGGGTCAACGTGGATCAGTCGAACGATGGGATTGTGAATTCATACGAACAAACGCTGTGGAATCATCAGTGATCTTGGGGGTTGCCGGATCGTTGACGTGTTCATCGGAGGAAACCTCGCCTCCTCGATGTCGAATGAGTTCCACGGCTGCGTGATATCGCGAGGCGACGCCCGGTTGAGGGAATAACCCGCCACCGAGAATGAGCACGCTCAGAATCATCACCGCGATTCGTTCCGGCAATCGGGCTCCCAATGAGATCGAGGACAGCTGCTGAGTCCCCGTAAAGATCATGAAATACGCATGCAGAATGGCGATCCCGTTCAACGCCATCGCGATCACCACTGCAGCCCCGGTCAATGGAGAGGCGGTCACTGCTCCGTCAATCAACAATTCCGTCCCGACGAAGCCGGTCGTACCGGGGAAACCGATCGATGCCAGTCCAGTCAGCAGAAACAGTGCGGCCAGCATCGGCATGTGTTCGTACAGGCCATGAAACTGATCGAGCGACACGCGACCGGTGCGAGATTCAACGCTGCGAAGCGTGAGACCGAAACCCAGGAGCGAAAGTCCGACGGACAACCAAACGCACAAGGCTCCGGTCAGGACGACAGGTTCCACGAGTTCCAGTCCAACCAGGACGAGTGAGGAATGACTCAGGAAGAGATAGCAGAAGAATCGCCGCGCCTCCCGCTGGACGAGGGCCATCCCGCCTGCGTAAATGGCTGTGATCAGCGAGACCATGGCGATGCTTCGCAGTGCCCAATCAGGAGCGATGGGCAACACGAGACGCATCACCGCATACGCACCAACCATCGGCGTCACAAAGAGGAGCGCCGTACCAAATGTCGCCTTCTCAAACAGGTCCGTCATCCAGCAATGGAGCGGGATGATGCCGGTCCTGAGCAGCGAGGCCATCGTCAGCAGCCCGCCGGCAATCAGGCTGGCCGTCGTCCCCGACCCGCTCACCGCGAGCAGTGCTTGCCCCATAACGAGTAGGCCAACGAACAGGCCCATGTGCGCAACATAGACGCGCGTTGATCGACCTCGTGACCGAAGTTCAATCCACGGTGGAACCGTCGCCAATGAGAGCAGCGTGATGATCACCCACGGCTCACGACAACTCAGGGTGGCGAGCAGAATTGACTCGGAGAATAGCGTCCATCCAAAGGAGAATCGATTCACTTTCGTCCGCAGCGTCGAGAAGACAGTCATGAGATACTGCAGAGCCGCAAGGGGAAGGAGAGGCGCGCTCAACTCGTCGATGACGAAGACGTCTCGATGAAAAACGAGTTCAATGACGTCCCAATGGTCATGTGCTTCGAAAGTTCCCAGCGACGCGAAGTCGACCCATTCTCCGGCAGCGAACACCAAAGTCAGTGTGCAAACGGCGATGCAGATCTGCCGGGCACGTTCTGCATTTCCGACTAACGCGACTGCGATCATGCCGATCAGCGGTGTGAGAATCGACAGTTCCAGCCAGGGGAGGTGGAGTTCGGCCATCACAGGAACTCCTCCGGCGAAATACTGGGCGAATGGACCTGATCCGACTCGCGGGACTCGCTGCCGGACAGGACGTCCGTCCAGCGACGTTCCATTCGATCGCTCCAGCGAAAGAAGGCTACAAACGGTCGGACGATGTAAGCATCCAGGACTGCGTCGAGGAACCCACGTTCCATGGAAACCCGATAAAGCCATACGCGGCCCCGTTCAGGAATCCTCCGCTCCCAAAACGACGGAGTATGCGTCAGGTGCTCCCCGATCGCATTCTCCAGAGAGTGATAGTCGTGCAGGAGTGATGGAGCCCGCAGCAGTTGCAGCGTACGCAGACAGGCGTGTCCGATGATGTGAATGAGCGGAATGTATCGCAGTCCGCAGCCGATCTCCGCAACGATAATGCCGACCTGAGTCAGCGACGCGAACGCCAAAGCACTCTTGATGTCTGTTTGCACGCGAGCAGCCAACGCACCGAAAGCGGCTGAGGTCAGACCGAGCACCACGACGGCAACACTGAGCACGAGGGAGGCTTCCAGCAGCGGGCTCACCCGCAACAACAGATACGCTCCCAGATGGACCGACAGCGAACCATAGAAGACGGCACTGGACGGGGTCGGGCCCTCCATGGCCCGTGGCAACCAGCCAGAAAACGGGATCAGTGCAGACTTCCCAGCGGCCGCGATTAAGAGCAACAGTCCTACGACCAATGCCGTCGACACCGGAATCTCGACATGGCCCTCCGGCCACGGTCCGACCCCCATCAGTGCGTCGAATTCGCCGGCTCCGTAAAGGTGATGGAGTGAGATCGCGGCGATCAGAAAGGCCGCGTCCGCGATGCGATACACCGACCACACACGCTGCCCGTTTCTTACGGGGTTCGGTCGTTCGTGGAAGTAAGCAACGAGTAACGCCGACGACAGACCGACCAGTTCCCAGCCGAAGAACATCGTCTCAATCGTCCCCGCCAATGTGGCGACGACCATCCCCAGGAGGAACAGCGCATAGAACAGAAAGAACCGTCCGTATCCGGGTTCGCGATGCAGGTAGCGACTTGTGAACGCGCCGATCGTTCCGCACAGGACATACGAGAGGATGACGAATGGCACGGACAAACGGTCGAAGACAAACTTCAGATGGAAATGGAAGTGCTGCTCGGGGATGACCACCCAGTTCCCCAGTTCAATCGGAACAGAGCGTTGATCGAAGGCCAGCATCAGACCAAGTACTCCCAGCGCGGCCATCAGACCGGCAATGACCGACACTTGCGTTAACCGAGATATCGTCCGTTCACCGAGAGGTCGACCGGACAACGACGTCACTCCCAGTGCCGCCAGCAATACAGCCGGACTTGCCACCACTATCAGGCCGAGAACGTAAAAGACTCTTTCAATCGTCATCTGGCGGCCCCGATCATCTGTCCGACTTCGGCAAATCCAAGGTGATCGCGCCAGCCACGGTACCAGTCAATAGAAGTGTCAGTGGTCGGCAACTCCGTTGATTCCGGCTCATAGACGACGAAATCTCCGTCGACATAGCGATGCATCTGTGCCGTGTCTGCATCGAACACGGCCAACTGGACCCAGTTGCCTTTCACGAGCAGTGAGATCGCTTCGTTGTCGTTGATGATTCGCTGCATCGCAGTCGGCGTCGATTCAATCACAAATAACAATCGCACCGGCTCGTGAATCTCAACCATCTGCCACGGCAGTCCGGGACGAAGATCGCTGGCAGCCCCGTCCATCACTCCGATCAGCGAAGTGATGTTGTGTGGGAGTTTGGTCCCACACCCATAACCGGTCGGATCAACATACGAGAAGTAGTACTCAAGATTGATGCCTGCACAAACGGGGATGACCGCCTGAAGCATTCGTTCAAGAATGGGACTTCGCTCATCATCCTGCGAGGGATCATACGAGGTGAGGAATGCACGCCGGTCGAGAAACAGTCCACGACTCCACTCACGTCGACCGACGAAACAGAGTGCGTTTGTCGCGTGCCCATACTCAGGACGAGTCTGCGACAGATCCTCTGCTCGGCCTTCAACATGCCTCTGTGCACCCTCGGGCGTCAGTGTGGTTTTGGCCGACTCAAATCGGCGACACCGTTCGTGAGCACTTCGCTTCCGTGCCTCATCGAGCCCTGCCTTCGCCCTTTCAAACAGGTTTCGCTGCAGAACGGGGATGCGATCGAGGTCATAGCACGTCAAACTATCATCGCACGTGTTGTGATACGTGCCGACAAACAGGGTCTCCTCCGGAATGACGAGTCCTCTGTCGCGCAGAAGTCGTCGGACTCGCGGGTCATTCGCCATTTGGGCAAACGCTCGTGCATTGGGACCACCCCGACCGCCGCCGCAGGCGCCGCAGTCATGTGCCGCTTCATGCGGATTGTTGAGACTGGCTGATCCGTGCCCGCAGATGATGACGAGTGGGGAGAAGAGTTCTGGGCGTGCGAGTCCGATGGCCCGCAGGCCCCCTTCGACGATCGCAGCCATTTCGTCAACCGAATAGCCGACATGGCCATCTTCGGGACCGGGCTCGTCTGCGACTCGCTCCAGTCTCAATTCGGTCCCGGGCGTCTCGACAATCGAACCGTACAGCCGCCGGATGCGTGAGGTCAGACGCGGGAACAGGATTCTCGCCACCAACGGAAAGGCCGTCAGTGACCCCAGCAGTCCAGTGAGTAACCCACCGAGAAATGTTCGCGTTCCCCGATGCGCCTGGTGCGTCACCTGCCCAATCCGTCTGCGAGCTTCTGTACGTCTGCGATCGGACTGCAACAATGAGTACAGTGGTTCCTCGACAAGGTAGTGCTGCGGCTTGATGTTTACCGGGCACAGCGGCTTGAAATGTGCATCCGCGATTCCACGGTAGTACATCGCCACGCCGAAGAAGCCAGCCACTCCAAAGGTTTCACAGTCGGGATCCACTTCCTCCAGATGACGGCGGAACGACTCTTCTCGCTCGTCGATGCAGCAGACAACCTGATATGCCGGTCCTGCCTCCGCAACGGGCACAGGGCCTTTGTCACGATGAGACCGCGAATGAGCAATGACAGCATCGAGCGTCTCGTTGCGATACTTGCGCTCGAACGCCAGATGAAAGACCCGCCGTCGTTCAAGCCCGGAGAACGCCTCGATCTCATGCACGAGTGTTGACCACAGCTCGCCGGAAAGGTTTTGGAGATCTTCCGGCTTCCAGCCGCGGACCTGGGCGAGTTGGAAGACAGTGAAGGCTCTGTGGTCTGTGCCGTCCTGCTCGCGTGATGGAATCTGACTCGCAGCCGATTCACGAAGGTCGCAGAGTGGTCCAACGTAACTGAGAGATTCCCGCGCGACTGTCTCTGCCGCCAGCCGATCGAGGATGAGCCGAACCGCGAGAAACTCAATCAGGCTGCCTGCCGGGGCCGGATGAGGTGCCCATTCGGCATTGGTCTCCATCTGCCAGACCATCCCGGCCCACCCCCGCAGTGCCAATAGCGAATGCTTGATGTATTCTTCCCACTCATCCTCGGCGACTCCCAGCAGCGAGAGAGATTCGCCGATCGAATCCAACGGCCCAATCCCCAAATCAATCAGTCGCTTGGTTTCTCTGCGTAGTCCTGCTGACCAACTTGTTGGTGACGCAAATGACTGAGAGTGCAGCTTCAGAAATGACTGATACAGTCCCTGTCGACGATGCGGAATCTCCCATTCCGCGAATCCCTGATCGAGGAAGGGGCCACAAGTACGAAACAACACTTCGTTAACCAACAGGTCGGCGTCCTCACCCGTCGCAGCCAGCAGAACATCCCGATGCCGTTGACCTGGCGGGCAGACGTCTTCGTGTGCGTCGTCACTGCGAACTTCACCAACACCGCGATGGCACACTCGCCAGAGGAAGTTCAGCACGAACGCCTCCCACGTGCGATCGTCCCAAGAATCCATTGATCGTCGATCAAACTGCTCCCAGACATCGCCTAACACGTCAATGACCGGTGCATCTTTGGCACCGCCATTTTGCAGGTCACGCATTACCCAACGGCGTGTCTTGTCAATCATTTCCTCACGAACGTCAGGAGCGACTTCCTCGCGGAAACGTCTCAGTGCGTCGGTCTCGGCAATCATCCATCGCAGTTGTGCAGGCTCAGCCGTTTGTAGTGAAAACTGCAGCATCGCCAGCCGGAGGGCGTACCGCGTCCCGAAATGGGCCACAAGACGATCCGCGTCGTCACCGAGATCATCGAGGAGGACAGCCTCAAGATCAGTCACTCGAATGCGTCCCCGTTCGAGCTTCGTTCGGTACCGTTCTTCAGGCAGATACGCATGACAGCCGAACAGAAGTCCGCCTGCTTTGACACCCTCGTCGAAATCCAGGTCTTCAAAAGCATGCAGCGTGTTGTGATGCACGAAGACCGTGATCGGTCCCTGTGAGGGCAAGAGATGAGCCGCTTGTTCGACAGCATGCCGAATTGCGACATGCGGGAGGCTCCCGATGTCAGCACGCTCACCGTATTCGGAGTTGTACAAGGAAGTCATCGGACCGAATGGTTCCCGAATCGACGAAGCAAAGTGACCGACAGACCGATCGCCAACGGAGCACACGAGGTCTGGCCAGATCAGGCCAGACGCACCCTCAGATGACGTTGTGCGCGCACGATCAACGGCTAAGAAATCTGTGCGCAGCGCGACTCATCAAACGATGCAGGCTGGCGGTGCCCGGGAAGAAGTGCTTCTGGGAAGAAGCATGGGAGCTCGCGGGCCGCTCAACTCGTCAGCGGTCGAACACGAGAATGAATTGGCCGAGAGGTGACATTCGTGAAGAATTCCCTCGGAGCCGTCCACGTCGTCAGTTTCGGCATCCGCAGTCAGTTCTGAGCAATCTGACACGGGCTCGGCAAACGCATAACAATCCGTCCGCCCGACGCTGAGCAGTGCGGCCAGCGTCATTGCTGCAAGAACAATGGATGACATGAATTGAAGGCGTCCAAGTGACATGCAAAGGATGATACCCGGATTACCACCTGCGTCAACTGGAAGCTGGTCGGAGAGTTGATGCTCCTCACTCTTCCGTCAGGGACACTGGTTCCCCACCTATCGACTCGACTCACGGTGAATTTCGGACGTCAAGCTGACCAGCAGCGTCGATATTGATTACCCTGGCAGGTGAATCGGACAGATTCGAGCACGGGTGAGTGGTGGAAAGTTCCACTCACTTCATTACCCGCTGAACGAAAGCCCCAAGGACGACGAAATGCAAAAGCTCGTTGAGGGAATCCACGAATTCCAGCGAAATCACTTCAGCCAGGAGCAGAGGCTCTTTGAAACGTTGGTTGAGGGGCAGCATCCGCTTGCTCTTTTCGTGACCTGCTCAGACTCCAGGATCGATCCCACTCGGCTGACTCAGACGAAACCGGGGGAGTTATTCATTCAGAGGACGGCTGGCAATATCGTTCCACCGTACGGAGCCGTGCACGGGGGTGAGGCAGCGACGATCGAGTATGCCGTCAGCGCTCTGAAAGTTCGAGATCTCATCATCTGCGGGCACTCACACTGCGGAGCAATGGCGGGACTGCTGGATCCTGACATGATTCAGAAGATGCCAGCTGTTCGCGCCTACTTGGAGCACGCGGAGGCAACCCGCCGCATCGTCGAAGAGAACTACGAACATCTGACCGACCCCGCCAAACGATTGACTCTGACCGTTGAAGAGAACGTCCTCGTCCAGCTTGAGAATCTCCGCACTCATCCATCTGTCGCAGCGGCAGTCAGTCGTGGTGAATTGAAGCTTCATGGTTGGGTCTACAAGTTCGAGACGGGCGAAGTTTTTGCCTACAACCCTGAGAAAGTCGAATTCGAGCCGCTCGAAGATGTCGCCCCGACCGACGTTCCCCCGGATCGCACACTCCCGGCGATCTAGCCTCAACCAGCATCGGCTTGACCGTCACTCGCGAGCAAGCAGACACCGACCAGTCTGCCCGTCCGGATTCAGTGTGCGGGCGCCGTCGCAGTGATGACATTATCTCCCTGAACTGTCCACATCGAAGTACGTCAGGAGGGCGCCTCCTTGGTCGGAACTTTCGGACGGTATCGAACAGTTCGCCACGATTCACAAACGACAATAATGGTCTCGGCGTTCAATGCGACACAGATCGGCTCGCTGAGATGTGCGCGAAGGCAGAGAGCTCGATCGGCAACGACATGTCGAAAATGAGGACGGTGATTTCACCTCCCCCATAACTGCCTTGGGCGTTGAGTTTACGCATCGCTACCGTTTGCTCCCGGATTTCCCGGAGTCCTTCCGGGTGATCCGCGTCGCGTGCCAGTCTTAGGGACTGTCCTCAAATAAACTATCGAAGTGCGATAGGTCAATTTACCGTGGATCGCGGACAATGCGGCGATGCACGACGCACAAACGATCGATGGATTGGAATTGAAGTTTAATTCGCTCATCGGAGATCTTGACGA
>JAJDEJ010000360.1 GCA_029259815.1 Planctomycetaceae bacterium
TCGTGGAGACGCTGCTGAGCGTGATTGAAACCTGCCGCCAACAGCACCGCGACGTGTTCGCCTTCGTGACCGACTCGCTCCAACACCACCTCGCCCATCAACCACCCCCATCACTACTGACCGGGCTGTGAACGGTTACAGTGACGGCACTCTGGCAAACCAGAAAGTCGAGAGCGCCGGCCCGTTGACTTTGGAGCGGTCAAAAACCATTGACGAAGAGATTTCTGCAAAGGTCATTGACTGGCTCGATCGAAATGATCCGGAGAAGTCCGGCAGACCGTTCTTCTGTTGGTACAACCCGGCCCGAATGCACGTCACCCCCGTGTTGTCGGACAAATACCTGGACATGATCGGCACCAAGGGTGGCAAAGACTGGGGAGCCAACGAAGCTGGTATGAAGCAGATGGACGACAACATCGGCTATATCCTCAAAAAGCTTGAGGACATGGGCGAACTCGACAACACGATTGTGGTATTCACAACGGACAATGGTGCTGAGGCGATCAGCTTCCCCGATGGCGGCGTGACGCCGTTCAAAGGCCAGAAAGGCCAAGCATGGGAAGGAGGCTATCGCGCGCCGTGTGTCATCCGTTGGCCCGGTCACATCAAGCCCGGCACGATCTTCAAGGAGATGTTCGCGTCCTTTGACTGGATGCCCACATTGACGGAATTTGCTGGCGGTCCCAAGGGCGACGATTTGAACAAGCAGATCGAAACCGGGAACTACCTCGACTTCGTGAAGACGAAGTTGGCGGGTGTCAACCAGATCGACTACCTGACCGGCAAGACGGACAAGTCGGCCCGCGAAACCTTCATCTACTACTCAGGGGCGACCCTGTCTGCCGTGCGGTATAAGAACTGGAAGTTCTATTACTCAATGGCTGGACCTGGACCAGACGGCTGGCTCAATCCGCTCATCAACTACAACTTTACTCTGATTACCAACATCAATCGCGATCCCTTCGAGCAAGCGGTCGGAGCGTGGCAAAAGACGGCGGCGTCTATCCAGGGTGCTCTGGCCTCGCCGAGTACGGCCTACATCTATGACTGGAACCTCCTGCCCATCAGCCAGGGAATTGCATTGCGTCACCTGGAAACCTTTGCTGAGTTTCCACCAATGCAGGCACCGCCATCTTACAACTTGGCCCAGGTGATGGCGCAAATTGAGGCGCAGAAGCGATCCATTCACGGTTCGGGCCACCCCAGCGACTGATCGCGATACCTTATGGGTGGGCGTTCCTGATGGATCGCCCACCCTGTCAAGCCGCCGCATGGCGCTATCGAGCGCTGTTGCGTGTATCGCGTCGGTGAAATCGACCGGAGCAGTTTTCGCGAGTCCGGAAGGCGCGGCGGACCGAAGAACGTGCGTCGTCAGACAAATTCCCGCGTTGCACTTGAAATCCTCATGGCAGTCACTGATGCGTGCAAACGGTCCTGGTCAGTTCGATCTGGACTTTTGTGGCTGACACTCTGAGTGTTTCCGACCAACCGACACATGATGCGCCCTCCTGAGGCACTTCGGGCGGACAGGTCACGGAGCCAATATTATCATGTTGAAGACGCATTCTGCCCCTGCACACCACGCCCCTCGGATTAAAGTGAAAGTCTGTCGGTGTGTTTGCCCGCTGAAATTCGGAGATCAGTTAAGGCCCCGTCGGTCGGCCAAGACACCCAGCGATCGCGCGATTCGTTCTCAGATGAGGCGAAATCGACTTGCCTTCGATCTTACTTCGCACAACTGAAATTGACTGAAAGGCTGAAGCGACCTATGCTTGTCCGTGGACATGCCCATTCCTACGTGGTTTGTGAATTGATGCAGCGAGTCGTCTCGACACTTCTGATTCCTCTCTTGCTGGTGAGCCAAGGCCTGTTCTCTGCTGTTCACTCACATGCAGCGCCATCAAATGGGGAACCGGACGCACACACAGCACGCCCGCACGTTCATTTGCACGGTGCTGGCCATCATCATGGTCACCATGAGACGGGCGATGAGCACGATTTCGACAGTGGATCACCCAAGATGCCGGTCGGGGAAAGTCAGGACCATGGTTCGGATGCCATTTATGTTGGTGAGATTCAGTTACTCAACAACGTGAAAGTCGCTAAGGTCCCCAATGCGGAGTTATCTGTCGCCTGCATCAATTACGGCGACGCGGCCACCGTCATGAGTTCGGGGCTTTCGACTCGGCAACCTGCTTCGCGGGGACTGCGCCCATCGTGTGCGCTGTATCTGCAAACACTCTCGATACGCTGCTAAGCGCCTGTTCGCAGTCGGCATTCCTGCACTTCCGGGATCGAACTGGCTGCATGCTGTCTTGGCGTGCTTCAACCGTCCCTGTCGCACTTTCCGTATGGGAATGCGATTGGTCTTGAGACCTTGAAGGCTCCTGTTTGACAAACTTTGCGGTCGCCTGTCGTTCTGGCGTCATCGCGATCCGTTGTTGGCGATACCGAGGTCATCTCATGCGCTTTTCCAAACCATTACGCCTGCTGAGCGGTGTCAGCCTTCTGGCGATCCTGGGTGTGGCCGGGTTCTTCACTCGCGATCGCTGGATGCCATTATTCTCACCGCCCTCTGCAACGGCGCACGTTGATGAAGCACCGCCACCCGTCGAAGAACCAAAGGTGTTGAAGCTCTCGCCGCAGGCTCGCAAAAACCTTGGCTTGGCTGCTCGACCGGCGAAACCGCAAACGTATTGGCGCACGATTCAGGTGCCCGGCACGGTTGTGGACCGGCCCGGACGTTCCGATCGGGGAGTGACCTCGCCGGCTGTTGGCGTGGTCTCAGAGGTCCATGCTTTTCCTGGCGACACAGTACGGCCAGGTGACCGGCTCTTCACCCTCCGTCTGTTCAGCGAGTACCTGCAGAATACTCAGAAGGAACTGTTCAGTGCGGAGAAGGAAACGCAACTCATTCAGGAAGAACTCGACCGTCTTCGACCACTCGCCGAAAATGGTGGCTTGGCGAAGTCAAAAATCATCGACATCGAGAATCGCCTTCGACGTCAGGGCGCACTGATTCAGGCCCACCGTCAGGATCTGCTGACACGTGGTTTAACTCCCCAGCAAATCGAGAACGTCTCAGAAGGCGAGTTTGTTTCGACGGTTGATGTCGTCGCCCCGTCACTGGTCAAGCAGGCTGAAAATCTCATCCCGGTCCAACAGGCGGCTTTCCAGGAGGGCGATGTCCACACCGGTGGATTCGCCTACGAGGTTCAGGAACTCAACGCTGAATTGGGGCAGCAGGTCCAGGCTGGCCAACTGCTGATCACGCTGGCAAATCACAGTGCCCTGTACCTTGAGGGGCATGCGTTCAAACGCGAAGCCCCCTTCTTGGAGAAAGCCGCGCAGAACGGTTGGCACATTGCCGTCGAGTTTGCAGAAGATGACCCCGAACGCTGGCCTGCTTTGGAACAGTCTTTCGAGATTCGATATCTCTCCAACGCGATCGACACCGCGAGCCGCACGTTCGACTTCTTCATCCCGCTCGCCAACCAGTCGCGTGCCTACGAGAAGAACGATGAGACGTTTGTTGTCTGGCGGTTCAGGCCCGGTCAGCGAGTTCGATTACACGTCCCCGTTGAAGAACTCACTGACGTCATTGTGCTGCCGAGCGCCGCTGTTGTTCGAGAAGGACCGGAAGCGTACGTATTTCAACAAAACGGCGACCTCTTCAACCGCATTCCTGTGCAGGTGTTGCATGAAGACCGTTTGAACATCGTGGTCGCCAATGACGGCAGCGTCACCCCCGGTCTCTATCTCGCACAGAGCGCTGCGGCCTCGCTGAATCGAGTGCTCAAAGCTCAGGCAGCCAGCGGCATGCGTGTCGACGTCCATGTTCACGCGGACGGCACCGTCCACGCATCCCACTGAGGAAAGCTCGATGCTCAACGCGATTATCCGATTCGCTCTTCGTTACCGCATGTTGGTCCTGGTGATCAGCATGGCGATGCTCGTGTACGGCTCGTACCTCGCCACACAAATGCCCATCGACGTCTTTCCCGACCTCGACCGACCGCGAGTCATCATCATCACCGAATGCCCCGGACTCGCGACGGAAGAAGTCGAGACGCTGGTCACCCAACCGATCGAGATTGCGTTGTTGGGCGCCAGCGGTGTGCAGGCTGTTCGCAGCCAGTCGACGGCTGGACTCAATGTGATCTACATCGAATTCGACTGGAATACCGACATTCGTGCAGCACGCCAGACGGTCCAGGAACGCCTCACAACATTGGGCGGCATCTTGCCGGAGGACATTCGACCGCAGATGACTCCACCCGCCTCGATCATGGGACAGATCGTTGTGGCCGGTATCTATCGGCAGCAGGGGCCAAACGACGGAGAGTTGTACCCCATCGGCAAGACGGGATTGCTCGCTGAACGAATGCCGCAGAATGACCAGAGCACAAAGCTCTTCGTGTGGCGACCGGTTGACCGAAATCGTGTCGCGTCATGGGAGCCGGTATCGCCAGACGAAGTGATATGGAAGACGAAAGCCGACGACGAAAATGCGTTCCAATCGAGTGACGATCAGCAAGCAGTTATCACGATTGACGGTCAGGTTCACACCGTCGACTTCCCCTCGGAGACTTCGCGGCGATTGACGTTACGGACCATCTCTGATTGGGTCATCCGACCACGAATCCTGAAAGTGACGGGCGTCGCGGAAGCCTTCATTCTAGGCGGCGATCGCAAGCAGTATCAGGTGCGGATCGACCCGGCAGCCTTGCTGGAATACGACGTGACACTGCAGGAAGTTGAGCAGGCTCTCAAGGAGAGCAATATCAACACCAGTGGCGGCTTTGCGGTCAAAGGAGAGACGGAAAGGCCAATCCGCGTGCTGGGCCGGTTGGGCCCAGAGCCCTATCGAGTGCTGCAGGACCTGAAACAGATTCCGATCAAGGCGAATGAAAAGCGATCGATATTGCTGGGGCAAGTCGCCCACGTGGTCGAAGGCGCTGAGTTCAAACGTGGCGACGGAAGCGTGAGTGGCCGCCCCGGCGTTGTGTTCACGATTGTGAAACAGCCGCATGTCGACACGCGATCGTTGACTGATCGGCTGGAGCAGGCATTCGCAGAAGCCGAAGCGTCGCTGACGGCGGACATCGTGATCAACCCGGAGTTGTTTCAACTTCGCAACTTCATTGATCGCGGCATCTTCAACGTGGGTGAAGCACTGGTGATCGGTGCCGTGCTGGTCATCATTATTCTGTTCCTGTTCCTACTCAACTTTCGCACGACATTCATCACGCTCACCGCCATCCCGATGTCGCTGGTCATCACTACGCTCGTGTTTCGAGTGATTGGGTATGTCTCAGGCACGGACCTTTCCATCAACGTGATGACACTGGGTGGGATTGCCGTAGCGATGGGAGAACTCGTCGATGACGCCATTGTCGACGTTGAAAATATCTTTCGTCGGCTCAAGGAAAACAACGCACTCGAAACGCCTCGGCCAGCCTTGCAAGTGGTGTATGAAGCGAGCAAGGAAATTCGCAGCGCGATCGTGTTCGGCACAGCCGTCGTGATTCTCGTGTTTCTGCCGCTCTTCGCCCTGTCCGGTGTGGAAGGCCGACTGTTTACCCCGTTGGGAGTCGCCTACATCGTCTCGATTCTTGCGTCGCTGGGCGTCTCGCTCACCGTGACGCCGGTGTTGTCTTACTATCTGCTGCCCCAATCCAAAGCCGCTCATGCTGAGCAGGACGGCATTCTGTTGCGATCCATGAAATGGGTGGCCAGTTACCTCATTCGGCTGAGCATGGCATGGCCGGGTCTGCTGCTGCTCATCACATGGATCGCCGTGGGCTTCGCAGGCTGGCAGATGGCTCAGTTGGGTAGAAACTTCCTGCCCGATTTCGACGAAGGCAGCGTGCAGATCAACATCACTTTGCCGCCCGGATCGTCTCTGGACGCGTCGAACCAAGCATCAGGCCTGATTGACGGCAAACTCCGTGACATGCAGAAATCGGAGAAAAACCCTGATGGAGCCATTCTGCATTTTGTGCGACGGACTGGTCGAGCCGAGATGGACGAACATGCGTCTCCGGTCAACGCCGGGGAGTACATCCTCAGCATGAACCCCGACAGTCAGCACCGCCGTGAAGACATCCTGAAGCAACTGCTCGACGAGTTAGGAGAAGAAGTTCCGGGTGTGGACATCGAGGTTGAACAGCCGCTGGCTCACTTGATCAGCCACATGGTGTCCGGTGTCTACGCCCAAATTGCTATCAAGATTCACGGCGACAATCTCGACGTGCTGCAGCAGTTGTCGGAACGAGTCAAATCGACGGTTCAGAACATCGACGGCATCACGCCACCCGTGATTGAGCCGATTCGACAAACTGAGGAACTCCACATTCAACTGAGGACAGACGATCTCGCCTTTCATGGAGTCACACGGGCATACGTTGCCAATGTCGTCCAAACGGCACTACAAGGCGAAGTCGTCTCGCAAGTCCTGGAAGGACAGCGTCGATTCGACTTGCTGGTTCGGTTGGAGGAAGACTATCGCACCGACTACGCCAATCTCGGTCGGCTGCGAATCGACCTGCCGAACGACCGAGGGCAGATCGAACTTCGCGAACTGGCCGACATCGGTCCGGGCTCCGGCCCCAACGCAGTGAACCGCGAGAACGCACGGCGACGGATGGTCATTCGCTGCAATACCCAGGACCGCGACTTGGCGAGTGCCGTCATGGAGATTCAACGCCGTGTCGATCGTCAGGTCGATCTGCCTGAGGGCTACTTCATTGAGTACGGCGGTCAGTTTGAAAGTCAGCAGCGGGCCACCCGCACGATCATCATACTGGCCGGGGTGTCAGTGGTGGGGATGTTCGTGGTGCTGATGGTGCTGTTTCCGTCCGTGCGAGTCGTCCTGCAGATCCTCAACGCACTTCCCACGGCATTTATCGGTGGTGTTCTGGCGTTAGTCATCACGAACCAGTCACTGACTGTGGCGAGTCTCGTCGGGTTCATTTCTCTGGGTGGCATCGCGGTCCGCAACGGCATTCTGCTGGTCACACACTATTTTCACTTGATGAAGGAAGAAGGCGAAGGCTTTACACGTGAGATGATTCTACGTGGCAGTCTGGAGCGGTTGGCCCCTGTGCTCATGACGGCTCTCACCGCAGGCATGGGCCTGTTGCCACTCGTAGTCGGCGGCAAAGAGCCCGGCCGTGAGATCCTGTATCCCGTCGCGACCGTGATCATGGGCGGACTCGTGACATCAACATTCTGCGAGTTCCTGATTCACCCCGGAATCTTTTGGAGATTCAGCGGTAAGGACGCACAGAGAATTACTCATCTTGAAGAGTCAGAAGAACACATCACTCCTTGACATCAACCCGAATGAATCGGTGTCGCAGCAACGGCTGTCCGGCACTTGTACTCACCCCGTTCATGCAACGTCGCATGGACAGCACTCATGTTTGGCAAAGGAAGTACCGATGAAGTCCTCTCTCATTTCACTCGCGTCGATCGCAACACTGCTGGCGACGTCCCTCATGGTTGGCTGTGGCAAACAGACCGCACAGCAGCCTGCAGCTCCATCGCCGGCTGCAACATCTGAGTCCGACCATGGTCACCCTCACGAGGAAGGGGGACACGGACATGGAGCCGGACCTCACGATGGCACCGTCGCCGATTGGGGCGGCGGAAAGTACCACGTCGAGTTCACGGTCGATCATGAGAAGCAAGAGGCAACCGTTTACATTCTCGGCAGCGATGAGAAGACCTCCGAGCCGATCGCAGCCAACTCGGTCTTGCTCACCATCAACGAACCCGAACTCCAAACAGAATTGCTCCCCGTGCCATTGGCAGGGGAAGCCGACGGAAAGTCGTCACGATTCGTCGGGACGCATGAAAGTCTCGGCATCGTTCAGGAGTACGGCGGCACGATCAGTGGCGAAGTCGACGGCACACCCTACGCCGGAAACTTTCAGGAAGAAGCCCACGAACATGGCCATTCCCACGGCGAGGATGACGCCTTGATCTGGGAAGGCGTACCACGCGAACACGCTGGTCTGCAGATCAAGCTTGGTCATCACGGCAAGCACCTGCATGCAGGAGAAGATGTTGAACCGGCTGTCTCCATCGAACGTGACGGCCAACCGGTCAGCGACGCCACAGTCTTCAACGCACTGGTGAGCGCGGACGGTGAGACGGTGCTGGTCGAGGAAGTCGCCACCGTCTATGAACCGACCACGGAACAGGAGCCAGCTCACTACGCCCAAGGTGGACTTGCGATTCCGAAAGACGTGACCGAAGTGATCATCCGCTTCCGCATCGCGCCGGCGGATGCCGATGACGTCACCTTCGATGTTCAAGTCACAGTTGAGTAAATCATTTCATCGAGAACGTCGAAGACGCACAGCCGATCCGCAGACTCTTGTCTGCGGATGCTGGGCGGGCGTGACACAACTGGGAGAGAAAGATGTGGTGGAGAGCCGTCATCGCTGGCCTCGTCGTGGCAGGAGTGTCGCAACTTGCAGACCGCTTCCCGCGGCTCGGAGCATTGCTGCTCACGCTCCCCATCATCAGCATCGTGGCCTTCATCGCGGTCTGGAATAAGGAGCAGGATCTCGGCACTGTCTCAAGGCTCGCTCGCGAAACACTGATCCTTGTGCCACTTGGTCTGCCATTCTTCCTGCCCTTGGCATTCTCTCAAAGACTCGGACTCGGCTTCTGGAGTGCTTTCGCCACCGGCGTTGGTCTGGCGTCAGTCACAATCGGTTGCTGGTTCTGGCTCGGACCAAGTCTCCCGCCTTCAGGTGATTGATGTCCACGCGATGGACTCTCAAACCTTGTTGGTCAAATCGCATCGGACTGCTTGCAGTCGGAAGACGTCTGCGTTGATCAGTGTGTTGAAGAACACGGATCGCATGCAAGCGGTGAATCTTACCGACCACATTCGAGTTACCGTGTCCTCTCCTCTCTTATGTGTTCGCAGAACGATGGAAATGCACGTGTTGCCAACGACCTTCTTGTCGATGCCAGATGCGAGTTTCCTCGAAGCTGTAAGTTTCAGGCTGATCAGCCGAGTTGACCTGTTGTACCAATCGCACATAGCTGACGACAGCGACCTCGGTCCCGAGGAAACGAACGTGCGGTGAAGCAATTGTCGTCTGCCCTGGGTTATTGCCCCCCAAGTCGAAATAGAACTGGTGAAAGGGCATTCCCTGAACCAGATGTCCACGAGCTTCCGGCTCGAAACAGCTCAGCGTGGGATCGCATATTTCGTCATAGGTCGACCAGTCCCCACCTGCAATGGCGTCCAAAAGTTGCCTGGTTAAATCGATCAATTCGTCTTCTGGAGTCGACATGGCTGGGTGTTGCAATGGCCTCGTGGGTGAGTTTTTCTAAACGTCATCTTCTTCTGCCAACGGCAGCATGTCCACACACCCACGGGGAAAGCACAAAACCAGTTCGCCTTGTCACCTCGGAACGTCACACGTGATACCACTACGCGAAGATGCGACCGAGACAGAAGACGAGCAGCCCAAGCAACATCACCATGACGCTGGCCACCTTCCAGGCTACGACATCGGAAATGAAGTTTTCAGGAAAACTTCGCTGTCCGACGCTGCTCGACGTTCACCTCTGGGATCGTAGTAGCAGGTCGTCCTGATAGTCGCCCCCTTCGGGTAACCTTCACCCTATGTCGCTGCCCCCGAGTGCACCTTGAGAGGAATCGGCCAGAGTCATCTTAACCTATACCAATAGTCTCGCATGAAATCGATGAAGTCGTCGCCGAACATGAAGGCGAGAATGGCCCTTACAACACACCGATGATCAACCTGTCACCGGGAAAAACCAAGGCGTTTTGATGCACCAAACACAACTCGTGACGCCGCCAACGCAGCCGATGGCAAAACCAATCAGGAGTATCTTGAAATTGTCTGACATGAAATCTTGTGGTATCCAGAGTTCGTCTCGGCGACTTCTCGAACCCTCGGTTTCTCGGTCGCTTGCGGCATCGTTTCATGAACCATTCGCATATCACTCAAACTGCACTTTCTGAAATGTGATTCGCTCAGAGGGCGATGCGGAGCAGGCGTTGGAGGAGGTGTTTGATTTTGGGGGGGACGGGGTCAGCGGGCAGAGTGTGCGTTAATTCTTGCTGCAAGCAAGCAGCTTGCAGGGCTTTGCGGCGGTCGGCGTGGGACGGACGTCGCCCCAGGGGGAGTCGCTGCGGTGGACCAGTTGTGTCGCGGAGCGGCGCCAGGCCCACAGTTCGCTCAGCGTGTGCATCCACAGATTGAGGTGCCAGACGGCGATGTTCGTCCAGACGTGCCGCACCTGCTGCTGGCCGCTGCCCCAGACCTCTTTCACGTCGTGCTGTCTTGACGTCATAAAGGACTTGCTCGATGGCGGTCCGGTCGGCGAACGCTTCGAGGATCGCGCGCACACTCGCTTGCACGTCAGTGCAATAGAAAAACCGGGGACCGGTCTTCTCCCGGACGATCACCACACGAATGACGCCGCCGAACGTGCGGTGCGTGGCCAGGAATGTCTTCGCCTGCTTCACCACCTCGCTGCCGTAGACTGAGCAGGTCACGTCATGCCAGCCGTGGCGATGGGCCGCCCGCTTGGCCAGTGAGATGCGATTGACTCCGTACTTGCGTTTGCGACCGCGACGTTTCCTTTTCTCCTGCGGCGGCAGGTCGAAGAGGGCCGCGTTTTTCCGCAGACGGCCGACCAGTGTCACGCCCAGTTCCAATGCTGGCCGCACGAATGGAAGTTTGGTGTAAGCCCCATCGGTCACGACCCACACGTCTTTGCCGGCACGTCTTGACGCACAGGGGGCAGCGTTTCCACAGATCGCAGCACGAGATCGGTCGCCTGCTGGAGATTCGTCTGGAATGTCCAACCGTGCTTCGCGGGAAGCTTCACCACGTCCTTTTGCCGGACGTACAGCCACGACCAGATCGGCAGTCCGATCGTGCCCCACAGCGGATGCCTCACGATGACCGCCAGCGTGACCCACACGTGACCGTACCAGAAGGCGTGTCCCGTCGGCCCCGGCGTGGGGTCGTGATGAATGCCGGCTCCTTGCACCTTCGGACCATACCGCTTCGTCGGCGAATCGTCGATCGCCAGCAGTACCCGCTGCTGATCCTTCAAGGCCACTCGCAGTACCAGCACGAGCACCCGCCGCCCCAGTTCGGTCAAGCGGCGACCCACACTCTGCAGCAAGAAGTAGTAGTCCTGATAGTCGTCGCTGACCCCGACCGTGCGAATCCACGCCGCCACCACTCTTCGCCCGCCGGCAAACAGCACACCCATCATGACAGCCGACAACCGCCAGCGATTCCGCCCATGCAGGCCGGCGGCCAACCACTGAGACCACTCTTCCCACTCGCGCGGTGCGTGATAAGATGCCATCCGTGGCTCTCCGGTGTGCACATCCAATGCCGTTTGCAACATCAGTGTGCCCGACCGGCCACACCTTTCTTCAGACCAATCTCACCGCACGACGCCTGCTCGTTTTCTCAGAAAGTGCAGGTTCAGAAGAAACAGAGACACTTTCTGATAACGTCTTAAAATGAGTTCGGTCGTAGGATGGCGGTCTAACGCCGTGACCAAGGCGAACGAACTTGAGTTATCTGCTTTCACCACCCACACAACCAGCAGACACCACATGGATAGAGGGTGTGCTTTACGGGTGCGATTTCGAAGCCGCACAGGTGTGCTGGACCACCACACCCCCAACGTGAGATGTCATCTTCGGGAGGTCGTTCTGGCATGACGCATCAATGGTTGCTGATCATTTTCCGAATTCATCGAAAATCAGTGACCAGTTCCTCTCACTGTCAGCGGTTGACTTGATAGATCGGGAGGCCTTCGTTACATCGACACGTAGCCATGAAAGTAGGTCCGCACGTTGGGGAAGTCTATTGAACAGGAGCAAAACTCCGGGTAGGTTGAGATCGGGTCAAGCACTCGTTCCATTGATCTCCCGACGAGAGGGCCGTGCAATGAAGACGACAATTGTCTCACGGAGTCGAGGATTCACTTTGATCGAACTGCTGGTTGTGATTGCTGTGATTGCGGTTCTGATCGCCCTGCTGCTGCCAGCCGTGCAGCAAGTCCGTGAAGCCGCCCGCCGCACTCAGTGTCGGAACAACCTGAAGCAAATCGGCCTGGCGCTCCACAATTATCACGATAACTACCTGTCGTTCCCGATGGGAGCAAGGCGACAGCGGGGCATCGGGGCATCGTGGTACGTGGGACTGTTGCCTTACTTTGAACAACAGAACGTCTACGACGAGTTCGACATGCATGGACCGCATAATGGTTTCCCGACTCTTCCGCCACCTTTCGGCAGTAACAACGGCGTGGTGACGGACGACCTGGTGCTCTCCATGCTGCGTTGTCCCTCGAGTCCGCTCCCAGAGACACACACCAATGGCTTTGCACCGCCGACCGAGCAAATGCAGGCATCCTATGTCGGGATTTCTGGTGCAACGTCCCATGGCGGTTTTCCGGCGAACCGCGTGCAGACCTGCTGTCTTCCTTTCAATGATGGTGAAATCTCCGCAGACGGAGTCTTGGTTCCCAATGCGGTCGTCCGCATTCGGTCTATCACAGACGGCACAACAAACGTCCTAGTGGTGGGAGAAGCGTCACACTATGCGACGGACTCCGCTGGAGATAAGCAGCACGTGGATGGTTCCTTTCCCAATAGCTGGATTACGGGCACCAGTGGAATTGGCACTCCACCCAACTATGTGAACGAATTCGGCGCATTCGTCCCGCCTCCACCGTCGTACAACCTGACGACTATTCGCTATTCGCCCAATGATTCGTACGATCAGCCAGGAATCCGCGACGACCATGGCTCCAACAATCCACTGACGTCTGCTCACACCGGAGGAGTGCTCGTTCTTCTGGCGGACGGGTCAGCCCGGTTCATCAATGAAAACACCGATCTATTGACTCTGAAGACGCTCGCCGCCCGAGACGATGGCCAGCCAGTCGGCGATTTCTGAATATCCGCGGTGATCTCCGCTTCCCAAACCGACGGCGGCGGCGGTCGAATTACCAACTTCGCTGTTTGAGAATTGCAGCGGCAGGAAATGAGTGCCCCCAGCACGGCTGACATCGCCGTCAGACTATTAGAAACCACGGCCAAGTCGATGAAACAACCAAGACTGATGTTAGCCGGCTTGTTGGCAGTGAGTCTACTGGCAGGGCTGAGCTCCTTGTGGGGTGATGATGCTGTGCAGCAGACTGAGCAAGCCCGGCCCGCACCTCAGGCCATATGCTTAGAACAGCCAGAGCACTGGAGCGCGCTGCCCCAATTCGTCGAAGGCAATGAACTCATCTGCAGCCGCTATCTGCGATTCGAAACGCCGGACGGCCGCACGATCCATGCGCGAATGTTCCTCATCGAGTTTCACGCGAGAAACCTCACATTCGATGAGAACCTGCCCGTAGAGGACATCGTCAAGCGTCAGGCGATCCCTTCACGGATGGCCTGCATCGGCCATGAGATTACCGTCGACGAAGGCTACGCCCCTGATTTCGATGTGCCGGTCAACTTCGTGAAGCCTCACGGCCCTTGTGCCTACATGGTCGACCTGGGCGCCGTCCCATGCTTCATCCGCACGACTCCCAAGAAAGTAGAATGAAGGAGCACTAGTTTGTCAGCAGGGACCGCGTAAATACTTCCCTCGATAACTTTGGAGACACACCATGAAGAGTAATCTGACCCTTCTGGCATGCCTGATGACGATCGTAATGATTACTCAACAGGAAGTCCGGTCGCAAGAACCGACACTATCAGACGACGACTCTCCTTCGAAAAGTGCCGATCGCGTCACGCAGACCTGTCCACAGTACCCCCTCCAATACGTAGGAAACGGAGAGTATCTCTACTATTCACATTACTATGCTGTCGACTGCGACAGCACCATTCAGACAGACTATCTCGTCGGTTATTACACATGGCCCGAGCCATGTGATGGAAACTGTGAAGCTGCCTATCGAAACACGATATTCACGGGTCATCATTCCGAGATTCCTAAAAACCACGAGATTCTGCCTGGTCGCAAAGGAGACGAAAGCGGAACACAAGACCCATACAACACCAATGAATACAATAACACTGTCCCACCCGGGCCTGCGAGGGCCTCCGCCCGCCGTGTCGGCGACCCGTCTGCACCTGTGTATCTTCGGTTTACACCTGACGGCGGAAGCGAAAGTTATTTTAAGTGTTTTTGTATCGACCCGGCAACAACAGACCCTACCGACGATGACAATTTCTTTGTCGCTCTTGAGCTGGAGAGAGATCCAGGTAGGACCTTGCAAGCACGCAAAACACGAAAGCTAACCGGTGAACACGCCTATGTTGTTAGCTTAGGATTTACTACGGATATTTTGTTGTTACGGGCGAGGGATTGATATTCAACTCCTCGACTGAGGAGCCTCATGATTGGATAGTATTCCAAACAGGGCTGGGTACTCATTTTGACTTCCCGTAACCGTTCACGGGTCGGAGAGCCTACGATAACAGGGGTTTCCGGAACTGATGGTGCAACTCATGCGGTCACGAAGTCGGGAACAACGATGCAATTCTTGATTCTGTTCAGTCTACTGGCGAAATCCCTCGGGAAACTC
>JAJDEJ010000037.1 GCA_029259815.1 Planctomycetaceae bacterium
AACGGCACTACCCGAAGAAAATCAAGGTGCCCGATCATGAAATGAAACAACTCAACATCCACAAAACGAGATCATGTCCACAATGGAACTACACCATCAAACCAGAGTTTCAGGGAAGTAATTGATTCCCACTTTCTTAGCGTTCGCCCTGTATGAAGTCTCCCTCGGCAATCGCTTGCGGCTTGGCACAACCAGCACGCGACAGGAAGGGGTCAGGCACCAATTGCCACGAGACATCTCTGTGGATAAAGCTGAAGAGGGAGCAAATGGTGCCTGACCCCGTTGATCCGCTCACTCGCTCCGTAGCGTCGCCAAAATGGGTGTCCGCACCGCCTCCCGCACGGCGAACAGCGCCGCAAGCATCCCCACGGCGAACACGCCCAGCAACAACACCTGCAATCCGACCCACGGGACATCGGCCCCCGTACTCATGAGGTGCGGCGTCATTGCCAGCAACGCCGCGAGCGCGCCCGCCCCCAGTCCCCACAGCATCACGAAGGCATTCTCACACAACACGAGCCACGCGACGTGTCCCGCTCGAAATCCGACGGCTCGCAGCAACGCCAGTTCACCCCTCCGCTCCAACACGTTCCGCAGCATGACCGTCGCCAGACCAAGTGTCCCCAGCAACAGTCCAAGGCCGCCCAGCGTCTGAAACGTCGACAGGTAGGTGTTCTGCACGGCGAGGAAATCAGCCAGTCGGTCGGACACGCGTTCCGCATCAAAGCCCGCGTCGGCCAGTTGTGTTTCCAGAAGCGTCGACAGCTCGCTCGCCTGAGCCGGGTCGGCTTCGATCAGGAAGTATTGGAAACCCGTCTGATCAGGGAACAGTTTAAAGAAGTTTGCCTCCGACATCAGCAGCACGCCCTGAAACACACTGCCATCGAGCATGCCCTCGATCTGCAGAGTCCCCCCGGGATTGTCACCCGGCGGCACATGGACGAGGTCGCCGATGCCCTTGTGCAGACTGTAAAGCAAGGTGTTCATGTCCCCCAGCACGGGGATGCGATGGTCCGTATGCTCGACAGTGAGCAGTGTCCACGGATCGTCGCTCGGCGTGTCGGCGAACTTGAATCTGCCCTCTTCGCTCATCATACGGATGACGTCTTCCGGCACACCGAGGATGGTGGGCAACTGTGTTTGATACAGGTTCAGGCAACTCGCATTTTCTCCCGGCTTCACGCGAAAGGGCATCACCCGCATCTGTTCGAGTTGTCGTTTCGCATTCTCATCGGAGACATCCATCTCTGCCTGTGCCCGACCCTTCTCGGTGTTGAGGTCGTACCGGATTGGCGTGCTCGTCTCCGCCACAAGCGTGAAGCCTCCATTGCCTGACGCCCTTACTGGTGCTTCGACAGCCGGATTTCGACGACCGGCTGCGACCGCGACGATCACGAATGTTGCGGAGGCAATCAGGCTCGCGGTGAGCACACTGCGTCCGCGATGCCTCGCCGCGTTTCGCAGACCGAGCCGGATCATGCCCATCACACCCCGACCCTGCACGGCGGCTGCGCGATCCGCATCGAGCCACCACGCCAGCAATGCCAGACTCCCCACGAGGGCAGCGACTCCGACCAGAAAGAACGTCACCACCCGCCAGTTGAACCCGCCAAACGCTTCCGACTGCGGCACCACTCCCGCCAAAGTCGCCCCCAACAGACACAACGCCAGTCCCCACGCGACCGCAGCCGTCACGCCCGCCCGTCGTCCCCGTTGCTGTTTCTGTGCAGCATCCAATGACGGCTCACTCGTCCCCGCGAGCAACTCACGAGTCGAGATACCTCGAGTCTGCCGCAGGGCCCACCAGATCGCCAGCATGGCCACGACCGCAGCGATGACGAACCCGCCAATGAGACTCAACGGCTGCACGGAGAGATACAAAAACTTCGTCCCAATCGCCCCGAACCACCACGTCTTGAGTCCATAGATCATCAACGCCGCATACCCGACTGCTGCGAGACAACCAAGCAGTCCACCAACCAGAGTGAGGACGCAACCTTCCAAAAGAAACAACCGCCGTACCTGCTTGGGGGACATTCCAACGGCCGACAGCAACCCCAATTCACTCACACGCCGCTCGATCCCCAACCGGAACAACAGCCCGATCAGGAGCATGGATGCCAGGATCAGGAAAAAACTGAACCCGATGAACAAGCCGGTGAAGTCGGTTGTTCCCGAAGCTGCAGCCAGACCCTGCTGTCTCACTGGCTGAAAAACGAGACCGCTGGGCGGGGCATGCGCATCGACCTGCGGAGCCATGAGGGCTCGACTGCCGGACTCAACTTCATCGTCGAGCTTGAATGTTCCCCCGGTGATCAGTGAGAGGAACCTTCGCTCAAAGTCGGCCGCGAGATCGGTCAGCGGCGTCTCGTCGGAGGGTGCGATGCGATAGGACGTCAGATTGCCATAACGGCTCTGCCATAATCGCTGAGCGTCTTCCAGTCTGAGGAAGACTTTCGGAGTTGTCTTGTGCTCGTCCCAGTAGTCCTCATCACGTGATGTGACTCGATCGAGTTGCATCGGGAAGGGCTGTCGCCAGTCGCCGAAAGTCTCTGCGTCGGTGATGCCTTCGACTTCGGGAGAAAACCCCGGATCGGCTGCGGGTCCTGCCAGTTTGACAATGCCTGCGACCTTGAACGACTGTTCCAACTCAGGCAACTCGCCGCGGTCACCAACCTCCTGGTACTTTGTGTCGAACCTGTCTCCCACACCGATACCCAAGTCCTCCGCCAGCCAGTCATTGATGACGACCTCAATCTCGCCGCCTTCGGATGTTCCCTGTGCGGGTCCGCCGTCGACATACTCGAATGGTCCAAACGGTGACTCATCGGCAAAGTTGATCCCGGCTGCGATCGAGTACATCGAGAATTGCTCGGCATCGTCGGGATTCCACAGTTCATTCAACAGGTAGACAAGCACCGGTGATCGACGAACGTCGAGGTCCGGCAATGGGGTCAGAACCATCTTCCCGTTCTCGACCGATGCGATGGAGAGCGGAGATGGGCTCAGTTCACCGGCTGCCTGTCTTGCAGCCTTGGCGACTGCGTTGTCGAGTATCATCTGGTCACTTTCAAGCGACAGATAACCATGCTTTTCGTTCGTGACGAGTCGCAGCGCCAGATCCTGCTGTTTCACGTGAGATGCCAGTCGTCGGTTTAGGTCTTGCAATTCGAGTGACTCAATGTGCGATTTGAGTGGGGGAAGTTGTACGAACATGGCATTCACGCGTGCCTGCTTCTCGGTTGGGTTCCGGCGTGAAACGGGTTGATGTTGCAGGCCGATGGCCTGCTGGAGTGCGTCAAGAGAAATGAATGCATTCATCGGGAGTTGCTGGGCTGGGTTGAGGCCGAAGCGTCCCGGTGGTGTCTCGTCCTCCGCAATCGCTCCGACTGCCATCGTCACTTCAGTGACCGTTTCATTGCGATCGCCAAGCAGCGAGTCACGGGGAATGGCAGCAGGGATTTCGACGAGCAGTGAAATCTCGTCTCCGTGGTCAACCTGTAACGCATCAGCCAATCGCCGGTTGATCACCAATTGATTCTTGTCAAAGATCAGTTCATCTCTCATTTCTCTCATCAGGCGACCGAACACATCGGCCATTCCTCGATTGATCGCGTCGCCTAACTCATCGGCTGATGCGTGTTCTTCAAATACCTGCTCAACGCCATAGTTGTCCCAGATGTGCCACAACTTCTGGTTTGACCCATAGACGGAGATGTTTGTGGCACGGCTGAGAGTGTCACCCTCTTCGTGCGTCGCGCTGGCAGGCAGGATGATCACGGGTGCGACGATTGCGTCCGACAATTCCACAGCCAAGTCATCAGCTAGCTCTTGCCGAAAGAAACGTTGTCCTGTCAGCGCGTAGTCGACGCCGCCCAAGCGGTCGAGGCTCATTTGACGCAGACTGTCGCGGACGCTGTCGCCGACGATGAGGGCTCCCCCGATGACCGCGGTCGCTGCGATGACGCCAAGCACGACGGCGAGGTTCGTTCGCCAGTAGTGACGCAGGCTGTCGGTGAGGAGGCGGAAAATCGTCATTGGCGGGTGGGGGGTGAAACTCGCTTGCGGTTTCGCAGTGGGTGAATGACTGTGAGGTGTTGGGACGCCGTGCGAAACCGAAAGCGTTAGTGAGCGCTACTCAGTTCTTTGGACCAGTTTGCCGTCGGTCAATTCATAGCGCCGGGGGAACCTTGCGGCAAGGTCAAGACTGTGGGTGACGCACAAAAGCATCGTGTTTTGTTCGGCGGCGACCTCCAGCAGTAGCGTGCCGATGGATTCTGCCGTCTTCTGATCGAGGTTGCCTGTCGGTTCGTCGGCGAGGAGCAGCAGTGGCTCGTTAATGAGTGCGCGGCAGATGCCCACACGCTGTCGTTCGCCGCCGGAGAGTTGGCCCGGTCGATGGGTGATGCGGTCCATGAGTCCGACGCGTTCTAAGAGCTTTGTCGCCCGGTCCTCGATCCCGCTGGCCGGTTTCGCATTGGCGAGTGTGGGGATGAGGACGTTCTCCAGCACGGTGCATTGGGGCAGGAGGTGATGGTCCTGAAACACGAAGCCGACTGACTCGTTGCGGAACTGGGCCTGTTCGACGGGGGAGAGCTTGAGCGGCAGGGTGCCGTCGACGTTGATCTCACCTGCGGTCGGCTCATCCAGCACGCCGATGATGTACAGCAGTGTGCTCTTACCGGAGCCCGACGGTCCTGTGATCACAACGGCGTCACCCCGCTGCATCGAGAGATCGACACCGGTCAACACATCGAGCGTGCCGGCTGCCCCAGTGAATTGCTTCGTCAGGCCGGCGACACAAAGATCAGCTGGCTCCTCACTCATGTGCCTTCTCCCTTCTGGCCCTTGCGAGGCAGTTCGTCCGACTCCTTCAGTACGGCGAGGTAACTCTCCGGGATGACGATGGATTCGATCTTCGCGTGCGCCCCACAGATGCAGCAGGCGGTCTTGAGACGACCGTGGGCGATGCGTTCTTCCTGCCAGAACTCCATCACGTACGTCACGGACTTTACGCCGATGCGTTCAATGTCCAGCCGTACTTGGAATTCGTCGTCATACGTCAGGGGTCTCTCGAACGTGCAGGATGCGGAGACGCGGGGCCAGCCGAGGTATGTGCCGTCGTCGTGCGGCTCCATGATGGCGAAGCCGAGCGAGCGAAAGAACTCGTGCTCGGTCTCTTCCATCCAGCGGTAAAAGTTCGAGAAATGCACGATACCCGCCATGTCGGTCTCGGAGAACTGGACACGGCGGGTGGCGATGAATTGAGGCATACGGCGGCGGTACTTGTCAGGGGGTTACGCGGTTCAAGAGACTCCATCGTGGGGACGACTGAGTCAGCGTCAAGTCAGTGCAAAGGAGCACCCCGGCTGCTTTGAGCAGCCGGGGTGCTGGTAGTCATGTCAACTCGGCTTCGAGGAGGCAGTCGAACTCGCGTGGGAAATCGACCGAGACCCGGGCGTGGACAGCTCCTTGACGATCGAAGAATCGCCCAGTCCCGGACACCGCGAACACGCCCTCGTGCCAGACGTTGGGATGAATGTACAGGCCTCGTGAGCCGTCGAAGCGGAAGCAGACAAAGTCACTCGGCTTGACGTCGTCGCCGGGCAAGGCGAGGGGGACGACGAACGGCTCGTTGTCCTGCGGGAAGAACAACTGTCCACCGTCGGGATGATAATTGGCGTGCCACATCAGCAGACGCTCCGGTGGCCGCGTGTGTGACTCATCAGCGGTTTCCGGCTCGACGCCATACGCAAGGATGTAGTGCCCGCCGACCGCCTCGTTACTGCCGTAGAGTACGTCGCCTCGCCACTCGCTGACGAAGATGCCTTCGGTTGTGCCTCCTTCGTTCCCACTATCCTCGTCGACTGCTCGCCAACCCTGTGCGGGCCAACGGACGATCTCGATGTCAATGTCATCGGGCGAGTCAACGAGACATCCATAGCCTTCTAGCGAGTTCGCCGTTGCCTCGACGACGGGCATTCGCATTCGCGTGAGTTTTGGGGGAATGTTTGGATTGAGATAGTCGGGTGCAGCCAGCATGTCGAACCTCATGACCACGGATTTCAAGAATGACACGGATTCAGAGAGGTTAGTCGACTTCGGGCATCGGTGTCATCCGTGCAATCTGTGGTCCATTCTCTCGCCATCGGCCACCGCGTAGAATGTTCTTGTCCTGTCACACCTGTGACACATGTCTCCGATCAGATCGACCATGACAACCATGTTACCTCGCGTTGAACACGTGAACCTGACAGTCAGTAGTCTCGATGAAGCGATTCGGTTTCTTACGACAGCCGTGCCGGAGTTCTCCGTGCGGCATCGGGCGGTCATCGATGGCAAGGAGTGGGCTCATGTCGGCACTCCCTATTCGTACATTGCGTTCACGGAAGCATCCGATCGACAGAAGTCGCAACCGCCCTATGTGGGGATCGGTTTTAATCATGCAGGGATTGTGGTGAGTGATGCCAATCGAGTGTCAGACGCACTGCGTCAGGCGGGCTATCGAGAGGGATTCCAGGCCGAACCTCATCCGCATCGCAAGCGCGTGTACTTCCATGACGCCGATGACAACGAATGGGAGTTCGTCGAGTATCTCACGGATGATGCGAGTCTTCGAAATGATTACTCCCAATGACTCACCCTGCCGTCCTCAGTGTTATCCCCGTTCCGCTCACTGAACCTCAAGTCGCTGGTTCGACCGCAGGCATCGACTTCTCAACAATCGCAGCTCCGCATGCGTCGCCAAAGACGTTGACCGTTGTGCGGAAGCGGTCGAGGAGCCAGTCGACGGAGAGGATGATCGTGATGTACTCAACCGGGAGTCCGACCGCCGTGAGGACAATGACCATGGTGACCAGACCGGCTTCTGGGATGCCAGCAGCTCCGATGGCGGCAAGCGTCGCAGTGATGGCGACCGTCACCTGCTGAGCGAAGGACAGGTCGGCTCCGACCACTTGCGCAATGAAAATGGCTGCGACCGCCTCGTACAGGGCAGTACCGTCCATGTTGATTGTCGCCCCCAGGGGAAGCACAAAGTCGACCGACTGTCGCGAGACGCCAGCCTCGTCGACGGCAGCTTCCATGGTTAGAGGCAGAGTGGCGGACGAACTGGCCGTCGAAAATGCAGTCAGGAGTGCCTGCCCCATCTGCAGCATGAAGCGATACGGATTTCGCTTCGTGAACACGTACAGCAGGATGGGCAACGTAATGAATGAGTGAATTCCGAGACCGATGACCACACTGGCGGAATACCAGCCCGTCTTTTGCAGTTCTGCGAAGAACTCACCCTGCGCGTTCGCCTCGCCGAACCGGCCGGCAACGAGACAGAAGATGCCGATCGGGGCAATCCGCATGATGAGCAGAATGAACACCATCAGGGCGTTGTTCATTTCCAGGATGAACGACTTGAGTGTGCTGACTTGTGGACCCATGGTTGTCAGCATGCCGGCAAACGCGATCGAGAACACGATCAACGGCAGGAGTTGAGTGCCCACGGCTGACTCGAACAAGTTGTCTGTGAACAGCATCAGCACCAGATTACGAAAGATCCGGCCCATCGACCGGTCTTTGCGTTCGACGTACTCGCTATCACCAAACGTCTTCGCAATGGCATCGTCGGAAAGCTCGGTCTCCTCGGCGAGATGTTCGTACAACACCTGATTGGGCCGCTTGCTCTCTGCGACGTTTGCCTTCGCGTCCTCCGCCATCGAGAGACCAGGACGCACGACATTGACCACCACCAGCCCAACGATGACGGCGAGAAATGTTGTCGCCAGATAATACAGCACCGTGTACAGCCCCGGTTTGCCGAGCTTGCGGACGTCGCCCATCCCGAGGATGCCCGTCATGACAGAGGCGACTACGAGTGGCACAACGATCATCTTCAGCACTCGCAGAAAGATCTCACCGCCGATGGCGAACGACATTGCGAACTCGGGAGCGACCATGGCCGCCACAATCGCCAGCACGATCGCGATGATGATCCACTTCGTCAGATGCGGCTGAGTGTGCGATTCGCTCATGTCGTTCCTTCGTTGGGGAGGATGTCACGCGAATCAAGTTCAACGCCGGGCGGCGTCGCACTTCATGGAGACCCATTCGCCATTTTGTGCGCTGGAGGCGACACATTGCTGGATGAAATACATCCCTTCGACGCCGTCATAGACGTTGGGGTAGACGGTATCCTTGCGTTCCACTGAGTTGCCGGCGGCACGTTCAGCCATGGCGTCGAATGCTGAGCGATAGACGTTGCCAAACGCTTCGAGGTATCCCTCAGGGTGACCGGCGGGGATGCGGCAAGCGGCGGCCTGCAATTCGTTTGAAAACGGAGCATTGCCATCACGGAAGTAGATCTGATGCGGCTTGCCGTTCTGACGGAAGGTCATCGAGTTGGGCGTTTCCTGTCGCCACTGAATGGCCCCTTTCGTGCCATCGATCTCGATAAAAAGATCATTCTCACGGCCGTGTGAGATCTGGCTGGCGGTCACGGTGCCCAGGGCTCCGTTCTCAAACTGGATGACCGCATGACCATAGTCATCGAGTTGTCGGCCCTTCTCGAAGATTTCGAGGTGGCAGGAAATCTTCTCGGGAAGCAGTCCCGTCATGTAGCGGGCCAGGTTGTAAGCATGGGTGCCGATGTCGCCGAAGCAACCTGCTGCTCCTGACTTCGATGGATCGGTTCGCCATGCGGATTGTTTTTGTCCTTCGGTCTCCAGTCGCGTCCTGAGCCAGCCTTGGATGTAGTTCGAGCGGATGGCGTTGATCTCGCCGAGTTCACCCTCTTGAATCATCTGTCGTGCCTGCCGCACGAGGGGATTGCCGGTGTAATTATGAGAGACGGCGAACACGACGTCGCTCGCTTCGACCACTTTCTGGAGTTCGAGCGCCTGTGCATAATCAAACGTCATCGGTTTGTCACAGACGACGTTGAAGCCCTTCTCGACGGCATACTTGGCAATGTCGAAGTGCGTATGGTTGGGCGTGGCGACGGACACAAAGTCGATTCTCTGCTCTTCGGGCAGGGCCGCTTCGGTGTCGAGCATCTCTTGCCACGATGTGTACGCCCGCTCGTCCTGAATGTCGTACGACGGAGCCGACGCCTTGGCCTTCTCCGGATTGGATGACAGTGCTCCAGCCACGAGCGCAGCGCGGTTGTCCATGACAGCAGCGGTCGCATGCACACGACCAATGAACGATCCCTGTCCGCCGCCGACAAGGCCCATGCGCAGCTTGCGATTGATTGGTCCGTTGGTCGTCTCCATGAGTGACTCCTGAGTGCGATCTCAAATGCGAATGAATGAGGGAAGACGAATGGCGACCGAAAGATGCCACAGAGTGATGTCAGGATAATCAGGGCGAATCGCGAACACAACGACGGGGGTGACTGGTTCTGAAGGTGATTCATCACCGCGGAGACGCTGAGGCGCGAAGACTTCGCCGAGGGCTCCCACTTTGTACTTCGCTATGAACTGATCAAAGCGTGAAACTGCAGATTCTGGCCGAATGTCGATCTTGTTGATATTCAGGGCTCCACTGCGATGTGTCTGGCATGATCGCGAACGTATCGCTCCCTCTCTTGAGATTAACTTTGCGTCCCCTCCGTGTCTCAGCGACTCCGCGGTGAAACAGCCATCTGACCGCTCGCGTGCGGTGTGGTCGGTCGGTACGATAGACTCGACCTACCAACCACGTCATCGACTGCGTGGCATCAAAAACCCCACCGGCCCGCCTCTATGAGGAGTCTCCCACTGTGAATCGCGCTCTGTTTGCTCTCGCCAGTCTGTATTGCATCTACCTGTTGGTTCCGTCAGGTATCGCCGGTGAAGTGACTCCCCCTGAAGGATTCAAACCGTTGTTCAACGGCGAGGATCTCGCCGGATGGCATGGGATGCCTCATTTTGATCCACAGGAATTGGCAGCGATGCCTGAAGAGGATCGGCAGAAACAATTGGCTGAGTGGTGGAAGGAGACGATTGCTCATTGGACGATTGACAATGGTGAACTCGTCAACGACGGCCATGGTCCGTACCTCACAACCGATCGCGAGTATGGTGACATTGAACTCTTCATCGAGTACCGCACGGTGCCTCTGGCAGACAGCGGCATCTACCTGCGAGGCACGCCTCAAGTGCAGATCTGGGACTGGACTGAAGAGGGGGGCAAGTGGGATCGCGGAGCCGACAAGGGGTCGGGGGGACTGTTCAACAATGCGGGCGACGCACCGGGTCGCGACCCGCTCGTGCTCGCCGACAAACCCTTCGGTGAGTGGAACCAATTTCGCATCGTGCAGGTGGGCGAAAAGACCAGTGTCTGGATGAACGACCAATTGGTTGTTGATCACGCGATCATGGACAACTATTGGAACCGTGAGATCCCGTTATTTCGCGAAGGCAGCATCCAGTTGCAGACCCACGGCGGCGAGATTCGCTGGCGTAACCTGTTCATCCGTGAGATCGAGGCTGACGAAGCGAACGAGATCCTGGCATCACACGGCGATGAGGGCTACGAGTCGATCTTCAACGGTGAAGACCTCACCGGCTGGACCGGGGCAAAGGAAAACTATGAGGTCGTCAATGGGGCCATCAAATGCAAGCCGGGCCACGGTGGTGTGCTCTATACGGAGAAGGAGTACGACGATTTCCAGGTGCGATTACAGTTTCGACTGCCGCCCGGCGGCAACAATGGTCTGGCACTCCGTTACCCGGGCAAAGGCGGTGCGGCCTATGACGGCATGACCGAGTTGCAGGTGCTCGACACGCATCATCCCATGTACGCGGGCTGGCTTGATCCGCGCCAGGCCCATGGTTCGGTCTACGGTATGATCCCGGCGGCAACAGGTTACCTGCGACCGACGGGCGAGTGGAACTTCCAGGAGGTGACGGTCGTCGGACCGAAGATCAAGGTCGAGTTGAATGGCACCGTCATCCTCGACGCGGACGTGAGTACTGTGACCGAGTTCATGGGCGACTCTCCGCACCCGGGCAAAGATCTGACGTCGGGGCACTTCGGGTTCGCCGGCCATAACGACCCCGTGCTTTTCCGAAACGTCCGGATCAAAACGGTCGCTGCCGAGTAAATTCATCCGGGGTTGAGACGACGCGATCCCGTTGGTTGCGGCTAAACGATTGTGATATCACTGTTTAGCCGGGACCAACGGGAGCGTTTTCTGTTCATTCTCACTAATTTTCACGATTCCTTGCACGAAATCGGTCGCTCAAAGCCACTCATTTCATAGGAACGCATGTTCGTTCCTGGTGACAATGAGGCCCTTTTGCCCTGAGGCGACCGATGCGACTGACTCTGAGAACCCTGCTGGCCTATCTCGACGACATCCTGGAGCCGACTCAAGCGAAGGAGATCGGCGAGAAGATTCACGAGAGTCCTTTTGCGACTTCGCTGGTCAACAAGATTCAGGATGTCGTCCGTCGGCGTCGCATCTCAGCCCCGGAACTGACTGGCCCCGGCTCATCCCCCGATCCCAATGTGGTCGCTGAGTATCTCGACAACACACTGCCGGGAGACGCAGTTGCTGACCTTGAACGTGTCTGTTTGGAGTCAGATCCTCATCTGGCTGAAGTTGCGGCTTGTCATCAAGTGTTGACATTGGTCCTCGGTGAACCCGTGGAGATCACGAGTGAGTTGCGTGAGCACATGTACTCTCATGGAGCCGTGGCTCCTTCGCAGGAACTCGTGAATGAAAACGGTCAGTCATCTCATGTTCCCAAAGTGGCAGGGGTGGGTGCGGGTGATGTGGTGCGGCGGACGAACCCTCAACCGGCCGAAGCCAGCCTCGATGATCGTCTGCCTTTCGAGTTGGTTCATCGGTCGATGTGGCGGAAGACAGCACTTTATCTGACTGGTACGATCGTCCTGGGCCTGTGGGTCTACTTGACGTTTACTGACAAGACGCTCACCGAGTATTTCCTGCCCCAAGACGATCCCGTTGTCGCACAACTTGACGAGCGACAGTTGCCCGCAGGGAACGTGGAGAACAATGAGCCCGGAGACATTCCGACAAGCGATGGAACTGAGGGAGAGGAAGCCGAGCCGGTCTCTGAGGCAGCGATGGCTGTGGTCGAACCCTCAGACGAGAGTGACGAGCCCTTGGAGCCAGCCTTCTCCACTCCGGTCGAACCGGAGTCACCTCCTGCCCAGGATTCCGAACCGATCGCGACTAACGAGGAGCTTCCTGGTGCCGCACTACCAGAGGCACACAATGAGCCGGCACAGCCAGGTGAGACGGTCAATGCGACGACTGATCCCGCAGTGACCCCCGATCCGGAAGCCTTTACTCCTCCCGCGAACCCCGTGCCTCCGGAGTCGGTCTTGCCCGATCCTTTCACTGTGCAATACGTCAGCAATTCTGGCATCCTGTTGCGGCATGTGATGACCGAAGATCAATGGACAATGCTGCCGCGACGCTCACTGCTGTTTGCCGGTGAAGAGATCGCATGTCCGGAACCGTTTGATGCCCGATTGACCGTCGGCGACAAGGAGATGGTCATGGAAGTTGTCCTGCTTGGCGGAAGTCGCGTGCAGTTGATCGGGGCTTCGGAGGAGAGTCGCTTTGGTCTCGTTGTCGACCAAGGTCGATTGATTTTGTCGAGTCGGGTTGAAGAGACGGAGTCTGGTCCGGTCTCTCTGAAGCTCAAGATTCGAAATGACGAGTGGCGGCTCGACCTCCTGACGGGGGACACGACCATTGGCGTGGAAGTCATTCCGATCAGCCCGGTTGGTGTCGGTGACATGACGGGGGCGACAAAGTATGGCGGCGGCATCCAGCTTCAAAGCGGATCGGCCCGGCTCATCGCATTGCCCAGCGGGCAAGCTTTAGATCTGCTTCCTGAGCGAGGACTTCTGACATTTACCAGTGAACCGAGTGATACTCTCGCTGAGCCCGAAGCCGCAGCGGATGTTCCGGAGTGGCTGGTCTCCGGGGGCGCTCTGTCAGCGATTGCTCAACGCCTTGCCTCTCGGTACGAGAATGAATTCCTCGTTGATCAACCGATTTCGCAGAGCATCCGGCCAGTCGTGAAAGACCGTCGCCCACAGAATTCCGAGTTGGCCGCGAAGACAATGGCTGTCACCGGTCGTCTTGAGGGTCTGGTCGATGCGCTGAGTGTGTCCCACGAAGAGACACGCATTGCTGCCATCGAAGGCATCCGTCACTGGCTTCCGCTGAACGAAGAAAATGGTGCGCGGCTGAACATCGAGTTGCAGGAGCGATTTCGCGCGGACGATGCCGAGACCATCAACCGACTCCTCTGGGGGTACTCGACAGCCGACGCGAAAGACAAGTTTACCTCAAAAGAGTTGGTCGAGTGGATGGAGCATGATCAAATTGCTGTTCGGGAATTGGCAGCGTACTACATCCACAAGCTGACGAACCGCTCGTTTGGATATCGTGCCGGGTTGAACCCCAAAAATCGCGAGCCCAATGTCCGCCGCTGGAAGGATCATATCGACCGTACGGGAGCCCTGATCAGCGAGTAGCGACAGATGACTTCGTCGTCTGGTCAAGTTTGCCATCTCGCATCGTCAGCGATGTTTGAGCGCGCGACGCGGCGTGGTCGTCGTGCGTCACCAGTAGTACCGTGCCTCCTGCTGATGCAAAATCGGAAAACGCATTGAGAACGATCTCAGCGTTCTCTCTGTCGAGATTGCCCGTCGGTTCGTCGGCGAGAAGATGTGAAGGCTCGTTGAGCAGAGCCCGCGCTAATGCCGTTCGTTGCCTTTCTCCACTGCTGAGTGAGTTGGGGACATGATGCATGCGATGGGACAGTCCGAATTGGTCGACCAGTTGTCTGGCTCGTTCGCTCACTGCTGAATCGGAGGATGTCCCGGTCGCGAGTGCTGCCGCGAGGACGTTATCCAGCACACTCAGGTATGGGACGAGGTGAAACTGTTGAAAAACGAAGCCAATTCGCTCCCCGCGAAAGGTCGCACGCTTGTCGGGGGGCAATGAGTAAGGATCGACGTCACTCACGCGAACCGTTCCCTGGTCCGGGTGCATCAGCCCACCTGCCATCAACAGCAGTGTCGACTTGCCACATCCACTCGGCCCCTGCACGGCGACAAACTGACTGGGCTCCAGCGTCACAGAGACGCCATTCACTGCCTGAACGGGCCCTGAAGCACCGTGGTAGGTCTTGGCAACATTTGTGAGTTCCAGCATATTGTCCTTCAATCTCCCTGCAGGACAACAGCCGGGTCCTGACGTGTGGCGATGAGGCCCGGCAACCAACTCGCCAGGCTCGTTAAAACCGGAGCCAGAACGACCGCCGTCAGCAGCGCGGTCATGACCGGGCTTGAACGAATCACTTCAGACACGGGTACTGGCAAACTGATTCCACTCCCCCCGAAAGCGAGAACTCCCAGTCCGAGGACTGCTCCCAGGACCCCGCCGATCAATCCCATGACCACGGCCTTGGAGAGAAACACCAGCATGATCTGTCGGGCTTGAAGACCAATCGCCCGCAGGATGCCGATCTCCTCGCGACGCTGCCGTGCATTGACGTATGACAAGAGCGCGATCAGCAGGGCTGATGCACCAATCACCAACGGGACAAGCACGGAGGCCAGACCTGCGTGTCGCATCTCAATCTCCTCACGGCTGCCAGCCGTCTGATCAAGCAGTTCCTGACCGGCCTGTTTCTCTCTTTGGAGAGCCTCTTCAGCCGATTTCTTCGCATAGCCGCGTGCCTCCGCTCTCGCCAGGGCTTGCGAGTAGCGTTCGATGACCTGCGTCCCAGGAAGAATCCCTGCGATTTCCTCTCGAATGACCGAGATCCGATCACCCGCACAGTCGCACTCCAAAGCAAGGATGGCATGAATGAGATTCTCCAGCTCGAGCAGTTCCTGAGCCTGTGCGAGGTCGATCCACACAGTCGTATCGTCCTGTGAGCCGCGCTGAGGGTGCAGAGTCGAAACGGTGAATTCCTGACCCATCAAAGTGACCTTGTCACCTTCGTTGAGGCCGAGTTTGTGATGGACTTCGTAACCGACGACCATGTTGCCGGGGGCGACCGCATCGAGAAGGGGTTTCTTGAGGGCCCGGTGCATGATGGGCACTTCGCCACGCGTCCCCACGAGGATGATGTCCATGTCCTGCTCGTCCCAATGGATCCGGCGCGTGACACTGGGGAGCAGATGGTTGACCGTCACGATCTTCGACTCGGCTAACTGGGTGACGTAATGTTCGGGCATCGTGGCTGACAGACTGCCATCGAGGTGAAGTTCGCTGAGGTCCTGACCTTCCGGGAGGATGAGGACATTGAAGCCGAGCCCTTTCATGTGCTTGCGCATGGCGTCCTTCAACTCGGCCCCGGCTTTCTCAACCTCGGCCTGTCGCACGGCCACAGCGGTTTCGACCTCCGCCTGTCGATCCGCGAGAATGTGCTGAGTGATGACACGGTCCGCTTGTAGCAGTGCCTGTGCACCGACCAGACACGCAATCGCGACCGCCACCGACAAAACGCCGAGACCAAAGTTGAGCTTGCGATGCAGAATCTCACGCAGCATGAGCCGCCAGACACTCATTGCGACCTACCTTGAACGGGGAATGAGAACGATCGTGGCGATCACCACACACATGGCCAGCAGACCCACGACGAGGAACACGCTCCCGGTCAGACCGGTTGAGGAAGCCGCAGGAGTTGGTGTTGAGGGCAGCGCAGGGTCTGTTGTGAGATTCGTCGCAGCAGCTGCTTCCGATTCATCGTCATCACTCGTCGACAAACTCTGATGAGTGACGTCCTTTTCGTTGTCGATTGATGCGGCCTGTGGACCCTCTGCGGGAGTGTCGACATGCGTCGAATGCGGATCTTCGAGTTCTTCAGTGTCAGCGAACGATCCGATTCCGGCCAATTCCGGCTGTGAG
>JAJDEJ010000361.1 GCA_029259815.1 Planctomycetaceae bacterium
CCGAGCCGCGCAAACCCTGGTAGCGCGGTTCCAACGAGCACACGAACGGCTTGCTGTGGCAATACTCCCTCAAGGGGACCGACTTCCGACACGTCAGCCGCCACCACTTGGCCCGCACCACCACTGAACTCAACGACCGACTGCCGGACGACCAAGCCGAACTGGCCTCACAGCCGACGCTCTCGCGGTTTGAGAATTTCGTCAGCGTCAAGGCGCTGTTTCGCTTGCGGGAGTTGTTGGTCGATCAGTTGATCGAGTCCTTCGACAAGGAATCGGGGCGGTTGACGTTCGACCTCGATGGCTTCGACGACCCGGCGCACGGTGCCCAGCAGCTCACTTTGTTTCACGGCGACGATCAACAGAACCAGTACTTCCCGCTGATCGTCACGAATGCCGAAACGGACCTGATGGTGATGGTGGCCCTGCGGCACGGGACGGCGCATGCCGCGCTGCCGGATGCAGAATCCCCCGAACGGCCCACAGGTGCCGAACTGCGCAGAGCTCAGGGCGCGGCGCTAGGCCGCGTGGCAATGCTGGCGAGAGTCAGCACAAGTTAGAAAGGAGGACTTGTTCCTAACCCCGTCGAAGTCCGGTGGATAATCATTCCGGACGGGCATGAGTAAGCTTGCGGGGGACACAGGCGAGCCGTGAGGAGAAGTTGCCTCTTCAAGACGCGGACGTCAGGAAGCGGATATGGTTAACCGGTGATTGGTGAACTTGAGGTTCCTAGAATTTCGCAAACACGCTCGTCGCTCAGGCGATACAGGCAATGAATTGAGCGTGGAAGGCGAAGCAGACAGCTCGTTGAGCTTGGCTGTCTCCCCAGACATTCTTCGGAATGAATGGGGACTCGGTGGCTCCTGAACAAAGCCATCGAGTCAGCCTTCAAGCACGGTACGCCGTGTGAAGGAACCGGAAAAGAACCTAAGTCCGCGGGTAAATTGCCACGTGTGCAACGCCGGAACCCGGAATGGCTTCCCTGATTAGGCAGGGATCGGCGGGTTGATCGCCAATGTCATTTTTGGGGGCAGCGAGACCGTAGTACTCCGAGGGCGGGAAAGCCGTCCACATGGAGAAGGGTCTCAGATTCGACTTGCTCGAATGACTTGGAATCGGGCGGCAGTAGGCCGCCGAACATAGAGGGACCATGATCGACGTGACCAAAGAAGAAGAGCATCTGTTCCGACTGTCGGAACGCGAGCCGGGCAAACGGTTCAACCGCCTGTGGCGTGTGATCACGTCGAAGGAATGGTTGTACGAGGCCTGGCGAAGGATTCTCGGGAATCGTGGGAGTCACACTGCCGGTATCGATCACGAGACGGTGGATGACATCGACTATTCCCGGATAGTAGCGTTGTCCGAACGACTGCGGGCCGGAACGTACAGGCCAAAACCTGTGCGCCGGGTCTACATTCCGAAGGGCAATGGAAAGCTGAGACCGCTCGGAATTCCGACGATCGAAGATCGGATCGTCCAGCAGGCATTGCGCATGGTGCTGGAACCGATCTTTGAAGCGGACTTTCACGACTGTTCTCACGGCTTTCGGAAGCATCGAAGCACCCACACGGCGCTGCATCGCGTGGCGGTGGCGTACCCACGAACCTCTTGGATCGTGGAAGGCGACATCGTCGGCTGTTTCGACAACATTCCGCATGAGAAGCTCGTGAGTGCAGTCAGTCGCCGCATGGCGGACGAGAAAGTCCTGAGTCTGATCCGATCGTTTCTCAAAGCGGGATACCTGGAGAACTGGGTGTATCACAGGACGTACAGCGGGACGCCTCAAGGCGGCATCGTGAGTCCGCTTCTGTGCAACATCTTCCTCCATGAGCTTGATGAGATGATGGTCAAGGAACTGGACGCGAATCGAACGCAAACTCGGAAAGAGGCCTACGCTCGCACGTCGCGTGAATACAAACGTGTTCACAGCGAACTTTGTAGGCGTCGGAATCAACTCCGAAGAGCGGACCGATCCGAACGTCCGGGACTGTTGGCCGAAGTCCAAGAGCTTGAGAAGCGGCTGCGTCGCACGCCCTGCATCGTCGGGAAACACCCGACGAAGTTCGGTTACGTGCGATACGCGGACGACTTTGTGATTCTTGTCAACGGCACGAAAGCTGAGGCGGAGGCCGTCAAGTCACAGGTCGCGGACAAACTGCTCTCGATGGGGCTGGAACTCAGTGAGGAGAAAACAAAGCTCACTCACTGGAGCCGGTCCGTCTCGTTCCTGGGATACACAATCAAGGGACGCAGACGAGAGAAGGGAGTTCAAATCAAAGCGATCTTCTCGATCCCGGACGAGAAAACCCGGCGGATTCGTGAGAACATCCGTAGGGTTTGCGGCTTGCATCACATCCCGGAAGCTGACGCCATGGCTCGTGTCAGTCAGATGTTTCGGGGGTGGTGTAACTACTATCGCTTCGCAAGTGGACCACAGAACGACTTCAGTCGCTTGTCGTATTTCGCGTGGTGGCAGTTTGCGCATTTTCTTGCTCGGAAACACCAACTGAGCATCGCGCAACTGATCCGCCGCTGGAAGCGTTCAAAGCGCCTGAAGACGGTTGTGATCAAAGGGAGGCAATCGCAGACCTTCACCATGCAGATCGGTGAAAAGGAGCAAATTCTGAATAATATTGTCCCACCAAAGACGGGCAGTATCTGGAATGTTCCCAAACCGACAGTGTGGCTGGGGGATGCAATGCCGCCAGAGATCACGGCGTGGTCGAAGGGGCGGAGTCTGGAAACACGTTTGACAGCAATCGGCAGGAGCAATGGGCTCTGCGAAGGATGCGGGCGACGCCCGGTCTTTCAGGTCCATCATCCCCGGCCCATGCGTGGAAAGTCGTTCAAGGCGAGTGTGGCCTCTGACGCGGCGCAACGGCAGTCCGCCATTGCGTTATGTCGGGAATGCCACGCGCCCGCTCACGGACGAACACTGCGGTCTCAGCAGTCGAATGGGAGCGCCGGATGCGTGGAAACACGCCCGTCCGGTGCGAGAAGGGCTGAGTCAAAACCTACCTCCCGAGAGGGAGATCAGGCGTGATTCTTCTACTTCATACCGGCGACGGGGCGGCTACGGCTGATCAAAGTCGCTGCCGAAGTGATCGTCAGTACCCGCCGCGTGCTGGTCCGCCTCAGTTCTGTCTGGCCCAGTCTGTCCACCTGGCGACTCGTCCTCAAGACGGTCCAGCGCTGTTGACCGTCTGACCTCTGTCGTCGCCCTCCGAACCCGTCCGCCGATCTCGCTCACCCCGGGGAGGGGGAACCTCTGCGCCGACAACCAATCCCCTCCACCAACCACTACTCTGCTCAACCCCATGAATAATCCGGGTTAAACAAGAAGACCTCTCAAGCGAGGCCATGATGAGCATCCGACCGATGCACTTGGTCCGGTGTACTGTCCTGACGTTTTTACTGTCGAGCGACACGCACTGGCGTCATCGACATGAGAGTGTCCACAGCGTCAGTGTCGATGGGGCAGACGTGCCGATCGTGAATCTTGAACAGGTTCAGGTAACCGACCGGCTGATTAGCCCACTCGTCGTCAGACCGTTCGTAGACGTAGAACAGTTGACCGTCGGTGACGAGGATCTTGTCGCATTCGTCTAGTCTGAGGTCAGCAAGAGTCGATCAGAATGTCGATGCAGAGGGGCTATGTGCTGGCGGACAGTCATTGGCATCAGCGACGATCCATCCGATCCGCGTCATCTGTGTACTCTCTGAACGGACCATTTCGCGACCGAGCGTGTCGGGGGGCTACTATGGTCCTGTGATGGACAGCGATGTGAATTCGGTTGTCACGTTCGCGCCGTTGCCGACCAACGTGTCGATGTTGGTGTTGAAGTCGTCGTTCACCGTGCTGAGGATCGTCGTGTTGCCGAACTGGATGTCAAGTGGGGCCGGTGTGTTCTGAATGACAATCGCCGTGCCAACGGCGTTGTTGATCGTCGTCGTCGTGATCGCGATGTTGCCCGTCACCGTGTCAAGGAAGAGGCCTTCCGTCGGGCTGTCGTCGGACTGCACGACGTCTAACATGAGGTCAACATTGAGCGGATCAAGGAACATCGCAGGTCCGTTGGTCGTCGTGATACTGCTGCTGGCTCCCGTGCTGAGCGAGAACGTGGTGCCGCCCCCCTTCGTGTCGACCAGCAGGCCCGTTCCCATGTCGTTGGCGATCGTGAGTACGTCCACGTTCAGCTCGCCTGTCGGGTCGAGAAGTCGCAAACCGTCACCTGAGACGTCCGTCGTGCTCATCGCATCGGCGATTGTGACTGTTGAGGCGGAGACGAGGTCAATGACTGCTGTAGTCGGGTCGGCGTCAAACGTTGCTGTGTCGAACAAGACACCACCCATCGACGCTTGAGTCACTGTGATGTTGTCAAACACCGTGACAAAGACTGTTCCCGCCCCCAATGTGCCGTCGATGTTCGCCCCGGCTCCGGCTGTTGATGCGAGCGTCGTGCCGGTCAATCCGAGCATGAGATCGCCCGTTGAGGCGGCACCGAGCGATACGTCAAAGGCGTTGTCGGCTGCGGTGATTGAGTTGTTGCCGTCCAGCGAAACGGTGAGATCACCCACGCCATCAAGGTTGATGTCCACCCCTTCCATGAAGGCGGCATCGATCGAGAGATTCATGAGGTCGACCCTGCGATCGACGGCTCCGGTCGTGATCTCGACACCGTCGTCAGAGGCGAGCGTCACGTTGACATCGCTCAGCGTCGCCGAGGTGTCATCGAGCAGCACACCTCGGCCCGCTGTCGAAGAGAGGATCAGATTCTCAAGGACGGCTCCATCAACGTCCATGAGAGCGATTGCATCACCGGCTCCGTTTGAGACGACGCTGTTGTCGACGGTCACATCCATGAGGCCCGTGCCCGTCACACCGCCGGTGACGTCGAAGCCCGAGAAGCGCGTGTTGTCGTCCGTCGTGACATTGCCCGTGAGTGTTGGCAGCATCGAAAGATCGGGGCTCGCACCGGAGAACGGCAACAGTGCTGGACCGAATTGAGTGGTCACGAATTGCTCAGGACCGTTGGAGAGGATGGTTGCTCCCGGCACGAGGGTAACGTCTTCGACGTAAGTTCCCCCAAAGGGCGTATAGGTGATGCTCGTCCCGGCGTCTGCATCCGCCATCGCGGCGGACAGCGTGCCGTACGGGGTCTCAAACGTGCCGTCGCCAGCCGCGCCCTCGACGACGTGCAGGAGGTTCAGAGGCACTCCCGCCGCATCGGTTGCGATCTCGGGCTGCTGACTCAACACGATGTTCTGCAGTCGCTCGATCGGCTCACCCAACCTGTGGGCGATGTTGCCCGTGGCAACATCTTGCGGCCTCCGGAAGAACTTGTGATCCATCGACCGCGCGGCTTGAGTGTTCGGCGGCAAGAACCTCTGCAAATACCGAAAAGCAATACCGACTGTCGCTGTCATGCCGAACAGATCATCATCCTGCACAGCGACGTCCAATGTCACTCGCTCTCCGATTTCGGCTTGTGCCCTTGTCCGCCAGCCGGTCGCATTGTCGTTGCCATGTCCATCGAAGTGATAGAAACCGCCGAACAGCTCAACTTGAATCTCCTCGATCGCCGGGAGTCGAACCCCCAGCTCGACATCACCCCCTGTCATGGCCACTTCATCACGATTGATAATCAATTGATGACCGCGAAACAGATTCGGCACCGGACCGCGGACGTTGTCGACGTCCGGGATGTACGCATTTGCACGAACGTCAACGATCTCGCCCAGCCACTCGACACCCAAGCCGAGTTGATGGAAGTGATTATCCTCGGTGTTCCGATAGTCGTAGAACACGTTGGCTCCCCAGATACGGTTCCAGTCCAGGTCGTAGTAACGATGTGCGATGCCAAAGTTCGCTCCCACCGTCCCGTCATTCCTCACCAACACGCGACCGTCGGCGAAGAGCAGTGCCCACTCAAAGTCGCCTGTGATGGGCGTCATCCATTCCAGCGTGGTGAATCCCTCATCGAAGCCAATGCCCTCACCCGCATCGTGAGTGACGCCGAATCGTTGGATGAAGGGCGTGTACTGGTCGAAAGACCACGGCTCGTAACCGGAAGATGATGTCGATGAGTTCCCGGGTGATGTCACAGCAGCCTGCACTGGGATGATTTGACTGTCGGTCTCTGCCTCAGTCTCGGCTGCTGCTTGTTTGACACGATGACTGCTGATGGCGTCCCAGTCATCGGCATCGAACGGCGCAGGACGCTCCTCGGCTCGCAACGCGAAACCGGTCATCAGGAGTCCAGGCAGCAAGACTGCCAAAAAGAGGGTTCGACGCAACGGTAGATATCTGTGTGGTTTATGAAACGGGAGTGATGGTGTCCGCCTGATCTCGACGGATTCAGTGCATACTGCGATGTGTTCAACTTTATCGACTGTGCCGATTTCACCAGTTGAGCAAACTTGAAGGCCCGCACTAACATCCGGCGATCCTTCAAACACAATCGCAAAGTTCGAGGTCCACAGATGATGCGATTTTCGCTCCCAATCGGGTGTCCTGCAATTGTCGCCCTGGGGTTAGCCTCTATCGCAAATGCACAGATCGCAGACGTTCCGGCAGCATTCGACGCTGTCGTGGTCGAGGGCACACCGCTGGTATTCCAGACCGACGGAGTACGCATCCCGGATGGCGGACATTGGCAGGGAGCGCAGATGCGATTCGATGCCGAGGGTCAACGTCATTGGTTGTTCCTATCGCATGATTCCGCGACGACGGCGTATGTCTACATCGTTGAGTTTCCGGCGTCACTCAGCGAACCCGGACGGGTGGTGCACATTCATGAGTTCCCGTCAGATGGAGACGTTCCACCACTGCGGCACTCCGGGGGGATACAACTCATCGATCATGTGTTGGTCGTGGGGATCGAGGACAATCAGGAGAAAACGCGATCAGAGGTCCAATTCTGGGATGTCACAGATCCGCTGAACTTTCGCCAATTGTCGCATCTGACTTTGAAACGGCGCGGCGGAGCGAAGACTCAGACAGCGGGAGCTGTGGGGCTCGTGCAGAGTGGTGAGGGTCATACTCTCGCGGTCGCCAACTGGGACAGTCGAGACATCGATTTCTATGTCACCAACGGCAAACCGCTGCAAGATTCTGAGTGCCGGTTCACGCACGATCGACGGTGGTCAGTGACGACCGCGGACACGAAGGATTGGGGCCCGAGCAGTCTCTTCGGCTCATTTCAGTCGATCCAGTTGCTCACCAACACTCACGGCGAACTCTATTTGGTCGGCTTCCACACATTGCGCGAAGGCGAAGAATTGGCGGATCTATTCGTAGTCGACCTGAAACAGCCCCCCGAGAAGACCCTTCAGAAGATCGCGAGCCAGTCGATCACGCTGAGCGAGGACAATCACTTTCGGTATGCCGCCGGACTATGGATCGATGGGAATCGCCTGCGTTTTCTGGCGAGTGAGAGGAATCTGCAGCCGATCACACGACTGACGCTCACGCCATGACCGGGTGCGGAAACGTCGAGAAACAGTCACGGCGAAACGAAAAACGCCCCATGCCGGGGCAGACCGATGGCATGAGGCGTCACGGGGATTGGTTCAAGGGCTATCCGTACTTGGTGGGATCATCCGCCCTTCACTGCGACCTGATGTGGTCGTGTTTCGGGCGACTTGGGCAACGTCAGGTGAAGCACGCCGTTCTTGACGGTCGCATCAATCGAAGTCCGGTCCACGTCATCTGGCAAACGGAATGCTCGCTCGAACTTGCGAGGCACGAACTCTGTGTGCACGCGCTCGAAACCTTCCGGGGTCATGTCGATGGCCGACGCCTTGACCGTCAAGACATCCTTCTCAACCGAAATCTCAGTTGTCGTCTCATCCGCTCCCGGCAGATCAAGGGTGATGAGCCAGGCATCTTCGGTTTGAAAGACATCTGCTTTGGGCCGCACAGTGCGGACGTCGGCTTCGCAGCAGTTGGTGTCTGTCGTGCATTTCGTGTCAGTTGAACAATTGGTCAATGTGGCGTTCATGGCATTCTCCATTTCGGGGTATGTGCAGAATAGAGATGAGTGAAGTCCAGTGGGACTTAAGGTCCTGCTCAGCGAGCTTTGACCTCAATCTTGGCTGGCAGTGTCGATTCGTGACGGTGGAGAGTGACCTTTAAGAGTCCCTTCTCGCAGATGGCCTCGACTCGTTCGGCATCAATCTCGAACGGTAGCCGGACCTGACGGGTGAAGGCATTGTGGCTGCGTTCACGACGTGCCGACTGCGGTTTGTCACCATCATCAGTGTCGAGTGGTTTGACCTCGATCGTCACGATGTCGCGATGGACAGAGACGTTGATGTCAGCCGGCTCACGTCCTGGAACTTCGGCGTGGACGGCTGCTTCATCGTCCTTGGTCCAGAGGTTGACTGGCGTCGCAGACGATCGTGCGGGTGCGTTCAGAAGGTCACCCAGTTGGGAATTCAGTTCGCTGTTGAGCTGGTTCCACATTCCCCAGGGATCGAATTGTGACATGATTCTATTCGTGGTCAGCATGATGTCCTCCTCAGGAAATCGTTATGACTCGGGACTATGGCTTTCTATGCAGGCCTCGTGCCAATTCAGGATAACGATCTGTCAATTTACTTAACTGAAAACACGGTAATGTTTTGTGGAAGATGGCGATTTACAAGGCGAATGAACATCGGCCATGCCAATTTAGCATTCATGCCATTTAGGCATGTCACACCATTTATCTCAAGATTCCAAAAATGCCATAATGGCATGTTTGTCGTGGCAAGCAGGTCGGGTGTGGGAAGCGGTGCGGGCATCGAGCGTGGAAGTTTCGGATTAGGGCGAACCAACTGCGGGTTGGGGGTCGCACAGTGGCTTGGGTGTCCGATCCAGAGGACTACACGAGTCATCTTGTGTGTCCCTTCTATGACCATTCGCTTCGCCGGTTCCCGTCACGTTCATGAACGCCGACGCCGACGCCTCGCTCAAGAGAGCGATGTCGCTGTCGGGGCGACCGCTGCCGCTGCGTCCAAGAGGACACCGTCAAACGACGCGACGCCAGACATCTCTCCCCCCGTTTTCGAGCATTCGCCGCTGCATAGCGTTATCCGACCACAGATCTGGATCCACTGGTGTATCGTCGCCTTGTGCGTCGGGTGCTGGGTCGGCTTGCTGTACGTGGGCGATCTTGCGGAGCAGACCGACTTCGGTCTCAAGGGTATCCTGGGCATCCGTTCTGGCAGGTTGGTCAACTTCTTCAGCACGATCATGCTGCTGTGGGCCGGTCAACTGGCGCTCTTGATCTACTGGTTCCGTCGTAAGAGTCGGAATGACTACCACGGTCGCTATCGCATGTGGCTGTGGGTGGGAGTGACGTTGCAGTTCCTGCTTGCCGTCGTGGCGACGCAAGCCCACATCCCTTTCAGCCGGTACATGCAACAGATGTGGCCGATGGGTCTGCCGCGGTATGACCTGTTGAGTTGGCTGCTTCCGACCGCAACCATTTGCCTGGCGTTGTTTCAGATCCTGGGCATGGAGCTGCGGCACTCCCCCTGTAGTCGTGTTCTGCTGTGGATCGCTGGGATTTCAGGACTCATTGCAGCGATGTCCCTGTTTGGTGGGAGCTTGCTGAGCGAGCGACTTCGCGATCTCGTCCAGGTAGGCTCAGCGACACTGGCACAGTTGGGGCTGGCGACTTCGTTGCTGATGCACGCTCGCTATGTCATCCATGTGTCGAACGAGGCACCCCGTCAACAACAGCGGAACTCGCTGATGTCTCGAACCCGCAGATCGATGAAGTTGCTCCCGCAATTGAAGTTACCTGGGTTGAGGTTGCCCAGCTTGCAAATACCTAAGCTCAAGCTGCCCCAGCGCAAGCCGCGAGTCAAGGCAGAAAAATCGCAAAAGCCTGCCAAGGCTTCCGTGGCGAAGCCGAAGACGCGGGCGAATGACGCGAAGGCAGTGACACCACCGTCAAGTCAAACATCCACGTCGACCAAGCGGCGCGTGGATGAGGGAGAATCGCCGAAGGGGCCCATTGCCGCCCAGCAAACTGGTAGGCCATCTTCCAACGACGAGGACGGTGAAGTGCGACGTAAATTGAGCAAGAAGGAGCGTCGCCGCCTGCAGAAGCAACAACAGCAGAAGAAAGCTTCATGAGCCTCGGCGCACCGGGCAGTCTCCTGTAGAGTCGTCCTGACGAACTCTCTTATGATCACAGAGTGGCTTTGAGATGGCGGAGCGGGACGACGATCGGACAGGCCCCGGAGATGCACTGTCGACTCCGCAGGCTTCGCGAGTGTGGACGCTTGTGCTGGCCGTGACGCTGTCCCTGCTCGTCGGTTCGTGCTGTCTGTGTGGCGTGTTCCTCTCGCGTCAATGGCCGACTTTCGAGCAGGATCCCCTCGCGGCGGAGGCTCTGACCAAAGAGCTCCTCGCCATCGAGATCCCTCCCAACTTCGAGCCACAAGGGACCATTGACTGGCATGTCTGGCTTCTGCTCCATATGCGGGGCGCGTACTACGTTCACACGGTCGACGACGGCGAGTTGTCATTTCTCGAGGTCGACAGCCGCTTCATTTCGCAGCCCGACTTCCGCCAGCACATCATCGACTCCCTGCATCAACACGGTGCCGGCAGTGGCTTCGATCTCGACGTCCGCAAGAGCGAATCCAAGACATTCAGCATCAACGGCGAAGCGGTCCCGTTCAACTTTCTCACCGCCGAAGACCGCACATCGGGCGAGGGTCGCCGACTGGTCGACGGCGTCGTGACACTCGACGGTCGCCCGATCCTCATCTCGCTGTGGGTCGACGAAGACCTCTGGGACGAAGCAATGGTTACGCGGCTGATAGAGTCAATCGGACCGGCACAATAGAGTACACTGCGATGCCGTCGAAATATGAGTCTTCCCAATTGGAAGTGGACCACATTGGACGAATCTGAAATGTCTGAATCATCTGAACACTCGATGACTCCTCAAGATTGGTTCGGTATTGGTTTCCGTCTGTTCGCTCTCTGGCCGCTGTTGCTCGCGATTCAGAACTTCCTGTATTTCATCGATATTCGCTTTGGGCTCTCATCGAACCGACCGTACGCCTCGTATGGCCTGATGGGCGATGTTGACCACATTGGCTATCTCTTCTACTCCTGCGGATACACCCTGTTTTCCTTGGCACTTCTTCGCTTCTCATCCATACTCGTCGCATTCGCATATCCAGCGACGTTAGAAATCGATCACACAACAGAGGACGATCGGAACGATGGTAAACCGTCTCAACCGACGTGAGTTGCAAGGTGGATAAGTGGCGGACGAGGAGAAAGCCGCCCTGCAGACATGATTGGCGACGAGACTTTGCATGCAAGTTGTTCGAAACACACTTCAAAAGTGGCATTCGAAGGTGAGGCAACGTGTTGAACGGTCTCCGTATCGACATCGACTGCCACTCAAACAGTACAACTTCCTGCTCGATCAACCTCAGGCGATCCTGGTGAGTGAGCATGCGTGCATGTATCTGCCAATTCCCAAAGTGGCCAGTGTTCGATGAAGGCGGCGATCGCCGGCCAGATCGCGCTGACATACGACGGGAGCCCGCATCCGGTCGACTGGACGATCATCACCCAGCGGAGACTTCGACGGTCCTCCGATCGCTTTCGTCAGGAATCCGCTCGACCGATTGCTCTCCTGTTACTCTCATAAAATTGTTCAGTACCGACAGCAGAACCGATATCTTGACTGGGGATGGCAGTACGGGAATCTGTTGAATATGGAAATGACATTCGACGAGTTTGTGCGAGTCGTCTGTGCAATTCCAGATCGGCTCGCCGACCCGCATTTTCGATCGCAGCACCTGTTTGTACGACATCGCGGCGACTTCATCGTCGACTTCTTAGGCCGCTTTGAAACGCTCCACGAGGACTGGCATCACGTATCGAAGCAGGTGGGATTTGAGTGTTCGCTGCCTCACAAGAACCGCAGCGATCATCGTAACTACCGCGACGAGTACACCCCCGAACTCGCGCCACTGGTGGCCAAACGGTACGAGCATGACATCGAGGCTTTCGGCTATGCCAATGAAGTGTCTTCGTTGTTTTGACGCGGACTGAATCTCGACCGATCCGAACCCGTCGATGACATGTCCCCTGTCACACCAACCCTGCCTGTTGAATCTCGTCGTGCAGGGCGCGCAGGCGGGGGTTCTCAGACTGGATTGAAGTGGCGTCGGGTGCGTGGTCGGGGATCACCCCGGTGCGTTCAAATGGGATGGAACATTGAACAACCATGTAGTTTTGATCGCGGGATCTGAACGCACCGTCATACAACGACCACACACTCTACGAACTTCAGCCGACGGTCCGTGACCACCGTGAAGAAAAACGTCCCTCCCGCAATCCACGCTCGGCGATATCTCGGCATGCTTCCAAGTTTACCACGTTCACCCTGCATCGTCAGGCAGAGCCTGACCTACCTGGCTCGGCATGGAGCAGTACGTGATTCGCGACTTCATTGAAGAGCAAACCGAATTCGACATCATTCTGATCGATTGTCCGCCCAACCTGTATCGGTGTAGTTGGACGGCCATGGTCGCGGTCGACTGGGTCATCATCCCGGTCCCACCCGAAGACTTTGGAACACAGGGATTGCGGGCCGTGCATCAGGCGATTCAGAACGCTCGTGTCCTCAATCCCTCGCTGCGTCGACTGGGGCATCTGGTGACCCGCTTCGATGGCCGGTTGGTAGTACATCGCTCCAATCAACATCGCGCCCGACCCGACGATTCGTGGTCGGCGGAAATCGCGTGGCATCCGCATCATCACTTGCGCCACGTCATGTGAATCTTGTGGAACGAGTCAAGCAACTGGTCGAACAAGTCCAGGCAAACTGCTACAAATGCATCAGTCGAGTAACACATCCAGCGTTCGTCGCCGCACGTGGACCATTCAAACCACTCGGCCCAGTTCTTTTGGTGAATGAGAGTCGAGAACTTCTGACGCGATTCGGGCGGCCATTCGTACCCTTGATGCAATGCGTAATTTCGATACCGAAATAGTGCGTCCAATTTGTTGTGCGTTGCATCGGGGAAGTAGTCAGCAAGCTCAAGAGATGTGATCAACTGCTTGACGCCGCGCGTGATGTCGTCACGATCACGTTTTACACCCTTCTCGCACACGACTTTTGGATTCCAGAAGTCATCCGACGACAGCTCCCAGCGAGGGTGCTCATTGACGGAAGTCGAATCGCCGAAATCGGATCGCAACGTCGCGAACTCGTGAAGAAACAAGCCCTCGAAGCACGGAGCGAGGCTGCCAACCGCCGCGTGACAGCATGCGACGTGTTGATACTCGAATGAATGGCATTGGTCGACATGCTGGTCCACAATCATGTCCTTGACCTCAGCCGGCACGTCCCCTAAGTCCTGCAAATCCAGATCGTCAATGTTGGCTTTCTCTTCGTTGCGGCAGGTGAAGACACAGTCCAGGACCTTTCGCAACGCGTCATACGCGGCTTTGCCGTCAAAGTGCGGATGGTGATACCCGTAGTCGAAAATTCCACCATATTCAAAGAGTTTGCTGAATTCTGGATCGTCAGGCAATCCATAGACCAATGGCATTTGCGGATTCTCGGCTTCGGTTGGTGTTTCTGGTGTGACGTGCCAACCGCAATTCGCACATCCAGAAGCAGTCCCATTGATCTGCCTCTTGCACTGTGGACAGGTTTTCATCGCCATAAGTCAGGCTTTCTCAGACACTCCATGCAACTACCCTCTCATACTTTCCTCTGCACGGATCAGAGTGGTGTCCGCGCGTCATGGCGGCTTACTTCTGATGTACACTCACGATCTTAGCGCGGACACCAGAATCGAGTGAGTTGAGACCGTCGAGGGTAATAGACCATTCGCTTGATGAGCCAGCGCGCCAAGAAATTGTCAATGTCACAACTGCCACATCACTGCCGGGTGCAGCAGTTACATCGGTAATAGTCCATGAATCCGGTCGCTTCTTGAAACGTACGAATGCACCAGCTGGCGCATTCTTAGACCAATGTTGGCGTCCAGATTCACCATGCTCCTGTGTCGACATCCAAATTGATACTGCGATATCACTGCAGATCTTAACGCTAAAGGCCTTCGCCTCAGCGATCTTCCGATCCCTTTCTCTCTCTCGCTCTACCTTCGCCTTGTCCAGCTCCTCATCAACTGCCTTGGCGAAGTGCATAATCTTGTCCATTTGGTGATACACAACTTCGTTCGAATCTCTGAAGTCTTGCTTCACCTTGTTGAACAACTCGGACGATTGGTTGTGGAACCCCCTGAGTTCCAGTTCCTGTTTCACCAAGAGGGCAGCACTCCATTGTTCGTTTTGCGCTGCGATGATCTCCGCGAGATCTCCCTGCGTGGACGGTGGGGCGAGTTTCCCAACTTGATTCTGTGCGATGAAAACAAGTTGTCGATCACTGAGACGCCCGAGTGGAACCATCCGTCCGTTTTCATCTGGCCACAGATGTGTCCCGTTTGCTTGTGTGAGATTGTCTGGTTGCAGCATGTCTGCCTCTGCCTCGTCTTCGTCATCGGTAGATCGTGAGCCATGCGATGTTCCAACAGTAGGCGAAGGAGCCGAGAAATCGTCCATCCGCGGCGCAGATGGACGTGATGACAACAACCCCAGTGCTGCACCACCAACCGTGGCCGCCACAACGATGATAACTGGTCCGAATTTCATGGGGTTACTCTCGCTTCTTTCATAGCGCTGCAGGGTAAATGGCGACCGACCGTCGCCATCCGGGTGCCATAACGTGTAGAGGCGGGGAAGCTTCCGTTGGGCCAAACGCCCATCACGTGCATATTCGTCTTCTCACAGATTGGGGCCCGCCTTCAAATGAACCGGTCATCTGTTTCAACTGGCAAACGCTAGCCCACACAGTGACACAGGACCGGACTTTCGAAGATCCCGGTCAGAATCAGCAATTCAGCCGGGATCGACGGCAATTGTCCCGGTTATGCCGCTGCAGACGAACAGAGAGAAACGTCCGGAAGTATGGGAATTGGCGGGTATTCCACGGAGCATCAGGCTTTGAGCCATCGCGTCGCCGTCGCCCGTTCCAGCGTCGTCTCCAGGATGCATGTTCGCCGATCCGTTCTTGGCCGACGTTTTGTTTCCCGTCGATCCTCTGCACAGCTGGCTCGACCAGCATCACCGCGATGGAATCGACCTGAAGCTGGTGCGCGAGTCACCAGTGATTCGTTCGAGTTTGCCGAGGACGACCGAGTGGGTCCTGCTTACGGACACCGATTTTACCGTTGAGGAGAGAACCCAACATTGTCAGGCGGAGCCTGACCTACTTGGCTTGGCTCGTCACAAGATGAACTTGTCGAGATCCTCGGCCTTCATCGCGGCTTTGAGTTTCTCTTGCACGTAGTCGGTGTTGATGACGACTTTGCCGGCTTCGTTGGGGGCGGCGAAGGAGACGTCTTCGAGGAGTTTTTCGAGGATGGTGTGCAGGCGGCGGGCGCCGATGTTTTGGGTGGTTTGGTTGGCCTGCCAGGCGATGTCGGCGACCGCTTCGAGGCCGCTGGTCTCGAAGGTGAGTTGCACGCCGTCGGTGGCGAGGAGGGCTTCGTACTGTTTGGTGAGGGAGCGGGTCGGCTCGGTGAGGATGCGCAAGAAATCGTCGCGATTGAGGTCGGTGAGTTCGACGCGGAGCGGGAAGCGGCCCTGGAGTTCGGGCATGAGGTCGCTGGGACGGGTGCTGTGGAAGGCACCCGCGGCGATGAACAGCATGTGGTCCGTTTTGACGTTGCCGTAGCGGGTCTGCACGGTCGTGCCTTCCACGATGGGGAGCAGATCGCGTTGCACACCCTGACGGCTGACGTCGGTCGACTTCGAGCCTTCCTGTGAGCCGCAGACTTTGTCGATCTCGTCGACGAAGACCATGCCCGTCTCCTCGGCGAGGTTGATCGCTTCCTCGTTGATGGCGTCCTTGTCGAGGAGAGCGTCCATCTCCTGTTCGAGGAGTACTTTGCGGGCCTGCTCGACCGTCAGCTCGCGATGCTGCTGCTGTTTGGGCATGATCTTCTCGAACATGTTCTGGAAGTCGACATCCATCTGCTCCATGCCCATGTTGGAGAAGACTTGCACGGGCGACGTGCGTTGTTCGATATCGATCTCGACCTTGCGTTCCTCAAGTTCGCCCGCTTGCAGCATCTCCCGGAACTTGTGACGGATGCGTTCACGCTTGGCAGCGTTGGCTGCAGCCGTGTCGTCCTCTTCGCCGGAGGGCAGATCGTCATTGAGGCTGGGGACGAGCAGATCAAGGAGTCGATCCTCGACACGTTGCTCGGCCGGCTGGCGGACTTCCTCACGTTTGCGAACGCGGACCAGTTGGATCGATGCCTCGACGAGATCGCGGATCATGCTTTCGACGTCGCGGCCGTAGTAGCCAACCTCGGTGTATTTGGTCGCCTCGACTTTGACGAAAGGCGCACCAGTGAGATTGGCGAGGCGGCGAGTGATCTCGGTCTTGCCGACACCGGTCGGCCCGATCATGATGATGTTCTTGGGCGTGACCTCTTTGCGCATTTCCTCGGGGAGTTGCTTCCATCGCCAGCGGTTGCGGAGGGCGATCGCGACGGCTCGCTTGGCGTCGTTTTGACCAATGATATGTTCGTCCAGCTTGGCGACGACCTCTCGTGGGGTCAGTTCGGGCACGGGAAAGACTCCACGATGATGTTGGTGTTGGTGTAGACGTCGATCTCTGAGGCGATCAACAGCGACTCACGCACGACCTCTTCGGCCGAGAGATCCGTATGTTTGGTGAGGGCACGAGCGGCAGAGAGGGCAAAGTTGCCGCCGGAGCCGATACCGAGGATGCCGTCTTCGGTTTGGACGACGTCCCCCTGCCCTGTGATCAACAGGCTGTGTTCCTCGTTGACGACGATGAGCATGGCTTCCAGACGCCGCAGCGCACGATCAGTCCTCCAGTCGCGGGCGAGTTCGGTCGCCGCACGCGGGAGATTTCCGGGGTAATCCTTTGCCTTGGCCTCAAAGCGTTCCAGCAGGGCGAAGGCGTCCGCAGTCGACCCTGCGAAGCCGACGACGACCTTGCCGTCAAGAATCTTGCGGATCTTGCGGGTGTCTCCTTTGAGGATCGTCGAGTTGTACGTCACCTGCCCATCACCCCCGATCGCGACGGAGCCATTGTGTCGTACGGTGAGGATGGTGGTGGAGTGTGTCTCAGGTCGTGAGCGAGGCATGGGCGGGTGAGTCAGGAGGTGCGGTCGAGGATAGATTGGGGAGGAACTCGAATGTCGAAATCAGAATGACGAAGGAAGCTCGAATGTTCAAAGTCCAAAAAACGGTGAACAACCTTCAAGCTCATTCCGTGCTGCTTCGGTCTTCGACCCTCGGAATTCCTTCGTCATTCTGGCTTCGACATTCGTCATTCCCCTCCCCATCCTGACCAACATCGGCTGTGAGTCAACCGATCGGAGCATCCTTCCGGTCGATCACACCGCTGAGGTAGAGCGTTGACGATTCCTGAACAGGAGCCAGTTGCAGCAGTGCGCGGGCCGCTTTGAGCACGTCACGGCGGCTGATTTGTCCGACCAGGCGTCCATTGTCGAGCACAGGCAAACGGCGCTGGTGGGTGTTGATGAACCGCTCCGCGATCGTCAGCAAGTCGGTTTCCGGCTCGATGGTGGCCACATCCCGGTCGACGAACGGGTCGATGCGGTTCGTGGGAGCACTGTCGTATGCAGCAGCGACCAGCAGGCTGATCGAGCACTGTTCAGAGAAGACCCCGACAAAACTTCCCGACGAATCGACGACCGGTGCTCCCGAAATCTGATGCTTCAACAGCCGGTCGATGGCATCGAACACGTCCATGTCCGGCGTGAGAGTAATCAGTTTGGTCGCCATGATATCGCGAGCCATCGTTGGTTGTTTTGTCATGGATATGTCTCAGAAAGAGAGAGAGATGCATCAATTATCATACCAGTCCATTCGATGAAAAGCGACGAAAATGCGTCGCTGAGATGAGTCGAGAAAACCGTGAACCGGCCACTCATCGACTATTCAAGAGAGAACGTGATGTCGCGCGAGGACGTGCCCTGGCCCCGGTAGTGGAAGTCGTCGAAATGGAATGACAACTGGCCCAACAGTGTGGGAGGACGGAAGAAGTAGCCAGACAATGTCTCCTGCACACGGGTTTCGACAGTTTGGCTCGCGATTCGCCGCCGGTGGTGCGAGATGACGAGTAACCGATAGTCGCCTGCGGTCGACACATGCAACTGATACTGGCCGTCATCGTCAGCTGTGGTGACGTCGCCTCCCAACACACGCAGACCTGCCGCTGCGGCACTACTGTCGATGTCAGCCGCTCCGGAGAGAAAACCGGTCTCATCGAGCTTGACCTGTCCCAACCGTGGAAAAGGCAGGAGCATCGCAACCGCTCCACTGTCCGGCTGGCTGTCACCTGTGTCGCTGGTGTAGGTAATGCGACCTGTGAGTGCGGGTGAGTTCCTGACGGCCTGAAGATTCGCTGGCGGAGCATCCACCGGTGGAGGATCGTTGGCGGCGGGGGTGTCAGTGGCAACAGGACTGGCGTCGTTGTTCGGTCTGTCACCACCACGCAAAAACCAGACGAGTGCGAGAAGTATGAGGAAACCGATCACGGTGGCGATCATCTTCCAGTGACCATTGTGATCGATTCGATGTCGGTCGCTCAGCTTCGGTTCGGCGACAGACTCGGCGAGTGAACTCAGTGCATCGTGAGTGCCTTCATCAACAGCGGTGCCCTGAGCTGTGTCGACCGAGGAAGCACGCTGTGGTGCGTGTGTGACGGTTTCGACCAAGACTGTGGCAGGAAAGGCAACGACTTTGGCAGGCGGTGCTGAAACAAGCCGCTCCTTTGTTTGCACAGTTGGCAGGACGACCGAATCGTCGATGGTCTGGTTTGGACTTGATTCTGATTCCAACTGGGCCAACTCGCTCAGGGCATCTGCGAGTTGCGAATCGTCGAAATCGAGCTTCGGTGCGGGGATCGGAGCGACGGAGCCGTCGAGGGCGGGCACGCGGATCGCCTTCCCGCATTGGGGACAGTTTGTGATCTCGCCCGCCTGCGCGCGGGAGATTCCGAGGAACTGTCGGCAGTGACGGCAGCGAAACTTGATCGGCATCAGATGCGTGTGGACAAGGTGGCATGCTCAGGACGGAGAACGCCCCTGTGTGGGCGACGCTCCTCCTATGTTGCTCTCCAATGCTTCGAGCGCCAAGAGAGTCACCAACAGAATATGTCCCCCGAGGAAGGCCGATCCTGTCACGAGGACCGATGTATGAGCGACACGCGCTCCGAGTTCGTCGCCCAGACTGGCCAGCAGGAACTGCATCAGACAAGCAAAAACCGTCACAATTAACAGCAGACCACTGCCAATGAGAGATCCCCAAATCCACAGACGGCGGTCAATCGGGCGGCGAGAGCCGGTTGAGTTGACGGGGATGTGAGCCATCGATTCAGTCCGATCGAGAAAGAGGGCGAGCCACGCATTTTCCATCACGTGTTCTGTCAGTCACGGGAAATTGTGTCAAGTCCGGCTTCTCACCAGATGCATCAACGATCGCCGAGAGATGAATGAGTGATTCCCAAAGCCTGCTTCTCACCAGATCAAGAGATTCACCCCGTCAGTGACGCTCCTGTTGAATGACCGCTGATGACTCTGTAACCGTTCACAGCCCGGTCAGTAGTGATGGGGGTGGTTGATGGGCGAGGTGGTGTTGGAGCGAGTCGGTCACGAAGGCGAACACGTCGCGGTGCTGTTGGCGGCAGGTTTCAATCACGCTCAGCAGCGTCTCCACGA
>JAJDEJ010000362.1 GCA_029259815.1 Planctomycetaceae bacterium
CACGGCGTGCTGGCGCTCAAAGGCAACCAATCGGGACTGGCCAAGGACATGCAGCGGCTGTTCGATCAGGGCATGCCAGCCGACTTCGCTGACATGAAACATGAGGTGCACCAGACGTCCGAGCGCGGACATGGTCGTGACAAGGAACGCACGTGTCACGTCATCGAGATCCCCCGCAATCATCCGCCTGATCCGCTTTTCCCCTGCTGTCCCAACGCCAACAAGCACGATTCAACGATCCGATCTCCTTCGACAGCAGCAATCAACATTGCTTTCAACACACGTGTCGGGTCCAATACACGTTCGGCTGATCGAATCTTTCTGCACACAGGGGCCGAGACGATGACGGGTAAACGCTGTCCGGGGCCGATTCCCCGACGTGAGTTTCTGCAGGTCGGTGCGCTCGCGCTGGGTGGGGCGACGCTGCCGCAGATTCTGGCGGGACGTGCGTCTGCCGGCGAAGCGAACCGTGACACGTCCGTCATTCTGCTGTACCTGCATGGCGGACCGTCGCAACTGGAGACGTATGACCTCAAGCCGAACGCACCGGTCGAGTACCGCAGCGTGTTCAATCCGATCCCGACCAACGTGCCGGGCATGGACATCTGTGAGCATCTCCCGCTGCAAGCCAAGCTGGGTGACAAGATCGCCCTCGTCCGTTCGCTGCATCATGAGATGAGCAGTCACAGTGACGGCGGCATCGAAGTCCTCACCGGCAAGACGCCCGTCATTCCCGACCCGGCGTCACAGTCCAAGAGTGACCACCCCGACCTCGGCAACGTCCTCAGCAAGCTGCGCGGCACGTCGACCACCGCGATCCCGCCCTACGTCGCCATCCCCCGTTCGACGTACATGACACGTCCCACGTACCTCGGCCTCCAACACGGACCGCTCGTCTGTAACGATCCCTCGCAGGACAACTACCACCCGCCCGTCGGCCAACTCAACGCGGGCATCGATGGCAGCCGTCTGGGTGACCGACGCTTCCTGCTCGGACAGCTCGACGACTTCCGCGCTGGTGCCGACCTGCACGGCAACCTCGATGCGACTGACGAGTTCACCCAACAGGCGTTCGACGTCCTCACGTCACCCGAGACCGCAGCGGCGTTCGACATCTCGCAGGAGTCGGACGTGCTGCGGGATCAGTATGGCCGCAACGTCTGGGGCCAGTCCTGCCTGCTCGCCCGCCGACTGTGCGAAGCAGGCACCGCGGTCGTCAGCCTGTACATCAACACGCCGAAGAACGACCCCGAGCACACGAACTGGGACGACCACATCCTGAACGCCGGCCGCCCCGGTCACTTCGGCGGCTACATGAAAACCCGTTTCCCCTACTACGACCAGGCCCTCGCCACCCTCATCGAAGACATCTACGCCCGCGCTCTCGACCGCCGCATCATGGTCGTCGTCATGGGCGAGTTCGGCCGCACCCCCCGCCTCAGCCACAACGCCCAAGGCACCGGCCGCAACCACTGGCCGCAGGCCTACACCGTCCTCTTCTCCGGCGGCGGCCTCCACACCGGCCAGGTCATCGGCGCCACCAACTCCAAAGCCGAATACCCGCTGGTCCGCCCCCACACCCCCCAGGACGTCCTCGCCACCATCTACCACCACCTCGGCGTCAACCACGAGTCGTCCCTCGTCGATCACGCGGGAAGACCGGTGCCGATCCTGCCGAGCGGGAAGCCGATCGAGGGGTTGGTGTGACGAATATCGAAGGGAAAGACGGGTGGCTGGGGTCGAGCCTTTTGTGAGCCCCCAGCACTGGGGGCTCCCGTTGGTCGACCCCAGCCACCCGCGTTCCAAAGTGTCTGCGAGTTCTTACAATGCTGTTACTACCAAGTCGAAACAACGAATGGATGGAATTCCGTAATGACTGTCGCCGAACTCCTCGCGCAGATCGCCCGGCGAGACAAAACGCGTTCGGAGGCTACTCTTCAGGCGGATATTCGACAACTCATCCTCACTGCCCCTCTGTCCCTGTCTGAGGGGGACCTCGTCACCGCAGACCTCGAAACGCCGGTCGGCGTCCGGAGACGAATCGATATCGAGGCCGGAAGCTGCCTAATCGAGGTCAAACGTGACCTCACTGTCGGAAGCGTCTTGTCCGACGCGATCGACCAGCTCTCTGACTATCTCACTACACGTCAGCACGAGACCGGCTGCCGGTATGTTGGCATCCTCACCGACGGCGCCGATTGGCGCTGTTTCCGCCTCCCCGGAGAGGTTGGAGCTGGACCGCCTCGCGAAGTCTCAGCTTTCAAATTATCCCCGTCTAACCCGGATGTCGAATCATTCTTGATCTGGCTAGAAGGCGTTCTTGCTACGGCCCGCGATATTCCTGCGACCCCGGGGGAAATCGGCCGAAGGCTTGGCGCCGGGAGTTCGGCCTACGAACTCGACCGCGATACTCTGCTGGACCTCTTTACACAACACCGCGAACACCCCGCTGTATTGATGAAGCGCCGTCTTTGGGCACGGCTGCTGACCACCGCCCTCGGTACGCAGTTTGAGGACAGTGATGAACTTTTCGTTGAGCACACCTATCTGGTGAACACCGCAGAAGTCATCGCGCATGCCATCGTCGGTTTCGAAATCGAATCGATTGCGCCAGCCTCACTGTTGAGTGGCAGCAAGTTCGAGGAGAGCGGAATTGCTGGCGTTGTCGAAGCCGACTTTTTTGATTGGGTCGCCCATATTCCCGGCGGAGAGCCGTTCGTCCGTTCGCTCGCTCGCCGCGTCGGTCGATTCCGTTGGCAGGAAGTGGGCGGAGACGTTCTCAAGATCCTCTACGAATCGGTAATCACCGCCGCTACGCGCAAACGGCTCGGCGAGTATTACACGCCGGATTGGCTCGCCGAGCAGATCGTCTCGACCACGGTCGATCGACCGTTGGATCAACGGGTGCTTGACCCGGCCTGTGGCTCAGGAACATTTCTTTTCCACGCGTGCCGACGCTACCTCGCAGCAGCAGAAGAGACCGGGTGCCCGCTCGGGGAAGCTCTCGTCGGCCTGACCCGAAACGTACTTGGTATGGATCTCCACCCGGTCGCCGTGACCCTCGCTCGCGTCACGTATTTATTGGCTATTGGACGCGATCGCCTTATCCACCCGGAACGTGGGCCGATTCAGGTTCCTGTCTATCTTGGAGACGCCGTCCAATGGCGTCGTGAGGCTGACGACCTGTTCTCGGAGGGGCATCTCGTCATCGAGACCGACGACAAGAAACAACTTTTCGAGTCGGAACTGCGGTTCCCAGAAGAACTCTTGGGCGACTCCGACCGATTTAATCAGATCGTCGAGTCGATGACAAATCTTGCGTGCAACCGTAAGTCGGGCGCCGCCATACCAAAGTTGACGGGGGTCTTTCAGAGGTACGCGGTTTCTCCCGCCGCACGCAAGACCCTCGCAGAGACATTCCAAACTCTGTGCGATCTCCACGACGCCGGTCGAGACCACATCTGGAGTTACTACGTCCGCAATCTCTCTCGTCCGTGGTGGCTCGCCCTTCCTGCGAATCGCGTCGACGTGCTCGTCGGCAACCCGCCCTGGTTGGCCTACCGATTCATGACAGAAGCGATGCAGGAGACTTTTCGCGACTACAGCGATGAGCGCGGTCTATGGCACGGAGCCAAGGTTGCCACGCACCAAGACCTTTCCGGTCTATTCCTCGTCCGCGCGGTTGAACGCTACTTGCGAGCCGGAGGCAAGTTCGCCTTCGTGATGCCGAACGCCGCAGTCGACCGTGGGCAATATGCAGGTCTGCGAACCGGGAGCTACAAACGGTCGACCTCCAAGAATCCGGTAATGATTGGCTTCGTCCCCGCTTGGGACCTCCGCCGCATCCGGCCTCACTTCTTCCCCCGCGGCGCGGCTGTCTTGCTCGGCAAGAGAGCCGACGTGCCAACACCGCTGCCGACCGAAATCGTCGTCTGGTCTGGGCGGGTGCCGGAGCAGAACGCGTCTTGGTCAGCCGTCGAGAATAGCCTCGTGCAATCCCCCGGAGAGGCTCATCCGTCGAGTGATGATCCGACCTCTCCGTGGTCCGATCGCTTCCGCCAAGGAGCAACCATTGTTCCGCGATTACTATTCTCTATCACGCGGCAAGCCGCTGGGCCACTAGGAATGCCAGCCGGAAAGGTGGCTATCCGATCACTGAAACGTGCGAATGATAAGAAGCCTTGGAAAGAGCTAGACGCTTTGGAAGGTGTGGTCGAGTCGGAATTCGTTCGCCCTATGTTGCTCGGTGGAAGCGTTCTTCCCTTTCGGATCGCGGAGACGTTTGAGGCCGTCATCCCGTGGGACCGGGAGGGGCTGATGGACGGCCAGTCCGACAGACTTGATGCCTACGAAGGTCTTGCCTCTTGGTGGCGTCGTGCAGAGGAGATCTGGGAAAGCCATCGGTCGAGTGATCGACTGTCGCTTCTTAATCAACTTGACTATCAACACAAGCTGACGAATCAATTACCGATTCTGCCAGAACGGATCGTCTACAACAGGTCTGGCATGCATCTTACGGCGGCACGCGTGACCAACATTCGTCTGATAGTTGATTTTACGCTGTATTGGGCGACTGCGGCCTCCACGGCTGAAGCGTTGTACCTTTGCGCTATTCTGAATTCTTCAACAATTACCGAGCTCGCACGTCCACTGATGAGCTATGGGAAAGATGAACGGGACTTCGCAAAACACATCTGGCAACTGCCGATCCCGCTTTTCGACCCGGACGACGACCTGCATTCCCGCCTCTCAGAGCGTGGCGCCGAGTTAGAGGAGGCCGTCGGGGGTCTTGAACTTCGTTCGGTCCACTTCTCCGCAGTCCGGCGCGACATCCGAAGATCTATCGCTGAAAGTGAAGCCGGACAAGACGTGGAAGCACTTGTCGAAGAGCTGATAAGTTGAGAGTGACATTGTGCGTGTGCAGTGAAGGGGAACGCACCGTGGGGTGGTCACTCGAAGTGCCGAAATTCGTCGCCATCCCATTCGTTCGCACTCCCCCCATCAATCGAAGACTCACCGGCCTCGACATCGCGACGGGTGGCCGGGGCTGGACCGACGTGAGGAGGGAAGCCCCGGTGAGCGCGGTGGGGACGCTGGATGTTGAATGCGAGATCGCCGGGGCTTCGGACTTCGTCCTCCAGCCCCGGCCACACGGCTGTGACTTCGCAGTCGCGTGGGGTCGGTCTGGCTCAGTCTCAGAAGAGCGGTGAGCAGCGGTTGACATTACTGATGCCGCGTCAACGGAGAGTGTCCGGGAATTCGGTAGCCATCACGCTCCGAGGGTGTCAGTTTTTTAACCCCGGGCGCGGTGTTGGTTGAACGAGTTGCTGTGGTCAGGCGAACACGGGTTGAAGGCAGAGTGTTGATGGCAGAAGGGGCAAAAGGGGGGGCATTCCGC
>JAJDEJ010000363.1 GCA_029259815.1 Planctomycetaceae bacterium
GAAGCTGATGAAGAGCACATCGACTCGGAAGACTTTCACTCTCCGCCAGGGATGACGGGACAAACGAAACCCATCGCCGAAGAGGTTGCCACCTAAGACAGGTGTCACAGCGGTGCTCTCTGAAGGATAATCTCATGTCACATCTCATCATTCGATCGCTGTGCTGCATTGCCCTGTTCATGGCAGCGGCATCGGCCCACGCCAGTGAGGCCATCGCCTATCGGCTGTCGGACTGGAAGGAAATGCACTACGACGATCCCGGTCAAGCCGCTCAACATCTGGCAGCCGTGAAGAAGCTGGGCTGCGAGGCCAGTCAGCAAAGTCACGGCGATCACACGGATGTCGTCTATCGGTCACCCGCATGGCAGGCCCTCGAAGTTGCCAATGACGAATTAGCTCATCAATGGGAAACATGGCTGAAAGGGGCCGGCTTTGAAACGCTGCACGGACATTTCGAGAACCACGATGGGCACGATCACGGCACGACAGGACATGTCGGTCATGATCACGCTGATCATAGTCACGCAGGACACGACCACGGACCGCAGGGAGCGGAGGAAGTGGCCTATCGTTTGGCCGATTGGCAGACCACTCATGTGGAGAGTGCGAACCAGTTGCCTCAATTCGTGGCTTTGATGAAAGGGCTCGGCTGCGAAGTTCGGACTGACGAGCACGACGGACATGGAGACGTGAGTATTCGCTGTCTGGAGTGGAAACATATCGAAGTGGCGTCACATCAAATCGCAGCAGGCTGGGAAGGCTGGCTCCGCAACAAAGGATTCGAAGTCCGCCACGACCATTGATGACATTGACTCTGCATCTGTGAATGCGACGTCAAAGGACACAAGTCCCCTCACAAGATCAATCAACGAAGATACCCCCCCCATACCTTGGAGACAAAATGCAACCTCTCTCATCAAGATTTGCCCTGGGCCTGACCGCGCTTGCTCTCGGCCTCAACGGCTGTGCCGAACAGGCCGCGACAACAGGACCCGAAACTGACCCGCCTCCTGCAACCGTCGATACGCACGAAGGTCATGACCACGATGAGCATGCTCATCCCAGCCATGGACCCCATGACGGCGACCTGATCGAACTGGGGAACGAGGAATATCACGGCGAAATTGTGCACGACGATACTGCTGGCACAGTCACGATTTATGTTCTCGATGGGGCCGCGACCACACAGGTGCCGATAGAAGCAACAGAGGTCACCATCAACGTCAAGCACGATGGCGCGCCCGAGCAGTTTGCGCTGGCGGCTTCTCCTGACGCCAATGATCCGGAAGGCAAGTCGTCCAGATTCGTCTCCAGTGATACGGAATTGGCCACGCATCTCGACGAGGAGGGGACTGATGCCCGCCTTGTGTTGACGATTAACGGCAAATCCTACCGGGGCGAAGTCGCCCACAACCACGACCACGCACACTGAGACCCGCACTGCGATCACCCTGTGTTGAAGGATCAACACGGGGTGCTCGATCGCCGATCAATGCACACCCGCGAGTGAAGACTGATCAGAATTCACTCTCTCGACTACGAAAAGGATTTCAGAACCATGACCCGGACTGTTTTGACCCTACTTGTCATTGGACCACTTGCCTCACAACTCCACACACGCATGGCAGAATCTGCCGAACTGAGCCCCGGTCAACACGCGGTTGAGATCGCTGCCGCAAATAGTCAGCACACGTTTCTTCTGTTCCACCGAGGTCAGAATGCTGCCACGCAACAGATGCAGCAGGTTTTGCAGAAGACCCTCGCTCAGAGACAGGATGCTGTCATCGTGCCGATTCAGATCGGCGATGCGAACGAACAGGCGTTGATTGAGAAGTTTGATGCCACACGCACACCGATGCCGGCTGTCGCGGTCCTGGCCCCCAATGGGGCGATCACCAGTGTGTTTCCGCAGCGAGTCGCCTCGCAGCAACTGGTGGCAGCAATCGTTTCGCCCGGCCAGGCAGCCTGTTTGAAGGCTTTGCAGGATCAGAAGATCGTCCTGCTGTGTGCGCAACCGGATGGCGGCCGTGACCTTCCTGAGGGTGTCCGTCAATTTCAGGCGGATGCCTTGTTCAAAGATCGCACACAGGTCGTCACTGTTCAGGCCAGCAATCCTGAAGAGGCACGATTCCTCAAACAACTGCGCATGCGGACGGACCAGCCCACGTCTGTCGTGGCGTTTATGGCCCCTCCGGGCGTGATGATGGGCATCTACAATGCAGACGTCACGCTTGATGTCCTCGCTCAAAGACTGGCCAAAGCTGGCAAGTGCTGCGATGACCCGAACTGCCGCCATCATCGCTCCGCTGGCAGCAAGACCCCGACGCGGCGATAGCACTCTTGAGTGACGTCACTTTTGAGTCATAGCGATCGCAACTCGCACACGTCTCTTGCTTCCCCCGCATGTCCCAGGAATGGAATCCATGACACTTCGATCACTCATCTGGAAAGAACTCTGGCAGCGTCCCACGCCCATGCTGACGAGTCTGCTTGCGGTCACGTTGGGCGTGACGGCCCTGGTCGCCATACAGAACATCACCGTTTTCTCCGAGAGGAAGATCGCGGGTGACATGGAATCACTGGGGGCAAACGTGCTGGTGCTCCCACCGAGCATCACGCTCCAGGATTACTACGCTGCTGACATGCATGGGCAGACGATGCCCGAGGAGTATGTGACGCGTCTCGCATTGGCTCGGCTGCCGGGCGTGCAAAATCTGGCTCCCAAACTGTGCGTCGAGGCGTCAGTCGATACGATTCCCGTCACTCTGACTGGCATCCTTCCGCGTTCCGAGTTTCAGGCCAAGTCCGCCTGGCAGGGGCTCGGACTGATTACAAATGTTACAAATGGAGTGGGCAGCGAACGAGGCTGCTGTCCGACGGCAACGTCTCTCAACACCGATGACGACCCCAACTCGCTGGCAACGACCCGCAGTATCCAGGACCTCGGCGACCATGAGCTGATCATCGGCGCGGACCTTGCGAGCCAACTTGGAGCAGACATTGGCGACACGCTGACACTGCTGGGCGATGAGTTCAAAGTCTTGAGTGTGTTGCCGTCGACTGGAACGATTGATGACGGACGAGTCTTTGCCCATCTGCACACAGTGCAGCAACTCTCAGAGTCGGGGCCGGTCGTCAACGTGATCGAGATCATGGCCTGCTGTGAGGATGCAGCCGGGAGTTTGATCACGGACCTCTCGTCCGAGTTGCCCGAGACTCGCATCGTGACGATCGCTCAAGTCGTCGAGACGCAGATCGCAGTGAATGGACTGATGTCGCGGCTGTCATGGGTCTTCTTTTCCATCCTGCTATTGGTCGGCGGAGCCAGCATCGCCAGCGTGATGTATGCGAACGTCACCGAACGGCGGAAGGAGATCGGAACCCTCATGGCGCTGGGTGCCAGTCGTCGTTTCGTCACTCGTCTGTTCCTCGGCAAGGCAACCCTGCTGGGAGTCGCGGGCGGCACGGGCGGCTTTGTTGTCGGGACGATCGCGGCATCGATCTTGGGACCACAACTGCTAGGGGTGAGTGTGCAGCCCATGCCCGGGCTGCTGGCGATCGGCATCGTGACTGCCACGCTCGTCGCCGTTGTGGCCAGCTTCCTCCCAGCACGACGCGCAGCCGGTCTCGATCCGTGTCTCGTGTTCAACGACGCCTAAACATCAAACATCAGAGAGGGAATTCACCATGTACAGCCTTAAGTCCGTCACCAAGACGTACTCACGCCGTGGTCAAACGGTGACCGCACTCGATGACACCAACCTGGATATTCCGGAGAACGACTTCATCGCAATCGTTGGGCCGAGTGGCAGCGGTAAGACAACGCTGCTGTCCGTGCTTGGTGGCATGCTGGCTCCGACATCCGGGGAAGTCCTGCTGAGCGGGGAGTCCCTCTATAATCTGTCGATCGAACAACGAACGGCCCTGCGGGGGACGACGATCGGTTTTGTTTTCCAGTCGTTCAACCTCATCCCCTGGCTGACCGCTTGCGAGAACGTGCAGATTCCACTCGTCCTGACGGGACAGTCAGCCGACAAGCAGCGGACACGGGCACTCGAAATGCTCGACCGTGTCGGTCTGTCAGATCGCACCGATCATCGACCATCGGAAATGAGTCAGGGACAACAGCAGCGTGTTGCACTGGCCCGCACGCTCGCCAACGATCCGCAAGTGATCCTCGCTGACGAACCGACCGGAAACCTCGATGGCGAAACGCGTCAGCAGGTGATGGAGTATCTGACGGAGTTCCACAACGACGGTCGCACGATCGTGATGGTGACTCACGATCAGGAAGCTGCAACATACGCCAAACGCACGATCCGACTCATCGCCGGTGTTGCCGAGCCGTTAACCTCCCAAGAAGCGGCTTGAGCGGCTCCACGTTGTTCAGAGGTCCCTCAAATCATGGTTTCGAGTCGACCGGGGCTCGTCTTGGGGTTTCGCAGATCGCTCAACACCCTGCGACTGACACCAGGAAAGAATTCTCCCCCATTTTCGGTTTGGTAGGTCGTTTACGGAGAGGGGGCCGGGCAGTATGCTTGGTCATAGAACAGCATGCATCCTGTGTCTGGTGGGGCGTTCAAAGGGCTTACACGCAATTTGGCCGATGGTGGTGTCAATCCAGCGAACGCGTGAAGATTGGTCAGCACTGTCTCCCCAACTGGCCCAGGAAAACACGTTGCCCCGATAGCTCAGTTGGATAGAGCATTGGTCTTCTAAACCAAGGGTCGCAGGTTCGAATCCTGCTCGGGGTGCCTTTCCTCCCTATAATGGCGAGCCATGATGCCATTGAATCGAGATGCCAAGTGTGTGAAGAGACCTCACCGTTGCGTTGCCCGTTGGGGGGTGACCGTTTCGGAAGTGGGTGATATTGCACGGAGTGTGGGACTGTTGACACTTCTCACTGGGTTGATCGGCATGGGGACGAACATCTCCTCTCTGCTCGCTCAGGAGGCTGGTCACTTCGATATCACCGAGCGCGTGGTCTTCGAGGGATCGAAAGTCATCGGCTCGCCTGACCCGCCGCACCCGTACCGCATCAAACGGGTGTTTGAGAATCTTGAATTGAGTCAACCGGTCTATTTGATTCAAGAGCCGGGCCGCGACCGGCTGTTTCTCGTTGACTACAGCAAGAAGCAGATCCTGACCGCTGAACACACCCCCGGTGTCTCGGAGATGAAGGTCTTTCTCGATCCGGAACGGAAGATCTACTCGCTCACGTTTCATCCGGACTACGAGCAGAACGGGTTCGTATACGTCTTCACAAATGATCCCGTTGCGTCGCTGGATTCCGAGACAGAAGAGGCTGACGAACCGGCTGACCGCAAGAATCGATTGTCCCGGTATCATGTCAATGAGGATTCGGGCGAGTGTGATGTGGAGTCGGAGCAGATCGTTCTCGAGTACTCGTCAAATGGGCATGACGGCGGTGATCTCGCGTTTGGTCCAGACGGCATGCTGTATATGACGTCCGGCGACGGCACGAGTGACTCGGATACGAATCTCACCGGGCAGGACATCTCGGATTTAAACTCCGGCATGATTCGCATCGATGTCGACCATCCTGATGAGGGTCGTCACTATGGGATTCCGGCGGACAACCCCTTCATTGATGTGCCCGCTGCACGTGGTGAGTTGTGGGCGTTCGGCTTTCGCAATCCGTGGCGAATGGCATTCGATCGCGAGACGGGCAACCTATGGGTCGGTGATGTTGGTCAGGACCTGTGGGAGATGGTGTATCTCTGCCAGCGCGGTGGTAACTATGGCTGGAGTGTGAGAGAGGGGAACGCTCCCTTCCGACTGCAGCGAGAGTTGGGACCGGCCCCTTTGGTGCCGCCTGTCATCACTCATCCGCATTCGGAGGCACGGTCGGTCACTGGCGGTGTCGTGTATCGCGGCGACCGTCTGCCCGAGTTGCAGGGAGCGTATGTCTACGCCGACCATGAGACCGGCAAGATCTGGGGTCTATGGCACGATGGTGAGCGGATCACCAAGCATCAGGAACTCGACGATGTCAGCTACAAGATCACTTCCTTCGGCGTCGATCATGCTGGCGAGATGTACCTGCTGGCCCTCAGTGGCGAGATCTTCATTCTGGAGCCTGACACGGAGCCGGAACATCACCCGGAGGACTTTCCGCGAACCCTCAGCGAGACCGGGTTGTTCGAGTCGGTCGCGGACCACACGGTGGCCACGGGCATTATCCCTTACTCGGTCAATGCTCCTTTGTGGTCAGATGGAGCGGCAAAGGAGCGGTTTATTGCCTTGCCGGGTGAAGGGCAGGTCAAGTTCAGCGAGAAGTTGTTCTGGGGATTTCCGGAACACACCGTTCTGATCAAGACGTTCTCGCTTGATGTCGTCGATGGCGACCCGTCGTCACGCCGTCGGGTTGAGACGCGGTTGCTCACTCTCCAACAAGGCGAATGGGTGGGCTACTCGTACGAGTGGAACGAGGAACAGACCGAAGCAACCTTGGTCGATCGTCAGGGAGTCGATCGACCGTTCGTCGTGCGTGCAGACGACGGACCCCACGAGCAAACGTGGCGATTCCCCAGCCGGGCCGAGTGCATGCTTTGCCATGCACGTGCAGCTGGATTCGTACTGGGAACGCATGGTCCTCAAATGAACCACGAGCATGATTACGGGGCAGTGATTGAAAACCAATTGACCGTTTTCAGTCAACTGGGATTGTTTGAAACACCCTTGGAGCAAGAGCCGAGTGAGTTGTCGCGACTGGCTGATCCGTACGATGAGTCACATGATCTCAACGAGCGGGCTCGTGCCTATCTGCACAGTAACTGTGCCATCTGTCATGTCGTTGCGGGAGGAGGCAACTCTCAGATTGTGTTGTCATTCGACACGCAGGACATCGAGACGCACATGTTCGACGTACGACCGCGCCATGATCGGTTTGGCATCGAGGATGCTGCGATCATCGCTAGTGGAGCCCCCGATCGTTCGTTGCTGCTGTATCGTGTGTCGACACTCGGTAAGGGACGGATGCCTCCGTTGGCCAGCAGTGTTGTCGACGAAGACGGGGTCCGTCTGTTGAAAGACTGGATCGCGGGGCGAGAGCCACTCACAATCGAAGAAACTGAAACAGAAGACGCCGAACCAACCACACCGTAGGCGATTGTAAATGTCGCATCTCATCCGCCCCGACCGTCAGGGAGGGGGGTACTTGCTGAACTTCGACGCAGACTCGTCTCGACGATGTTTCGTGCAACGTTGCGGATTGAGTTTGTTTGGGTGGAATCTCTGGAGCCAATTGGAGGCGGCGAGAGTCTCAGCGGCGACTTCGGAGGTTGGCGACATTCCGCCCGTCCGCTCCTGCATCTTCGTGTTCTACTACGGTGGCCCTAGCCATCTCGACACGTACGACATGAAGCCGCGAGCTCCGGTAGAGATTCGTGGCGAATTCTCTTCCATTTCAACGACGGTTCCCGGCCTGCAGGTCTGTGAACATCTGCCTCACATGTCGCAGGTGATGCACAAGGTGGCATTGGTGCGGAGCATGCATCACACGAACCGCCTACACGACTCCGCGTCAACCGAGACGTTCACTGGTCGACAGGGACCGCAGGGCGACCGCGAAGAGTTTGCCCCGATCCCCCAGCACTTCCCCTGTCACGGAGCCGTGCTGCATGCGATGCGCACGCATCTCGACTGCGACGTGCATCACGCCGTTCTGCCCTGGGTGTTTCACAATGTGATCGACGTCCCGTGTCAAGGAGGCGGTTTTCTCGGCCACGGCTTCGACCCGTTTCAGATCGCTGGCGATCCTGAGCAACAGTCATTCAATGCCACCATGCTCAGTCGGCCTGACGCACTCTCCCTGAATCGCATTGGAGAACGTCGCCAGCTGTTGGACGTCCTCGAATCAGCACCCGCGGATCTTCCGACCGGCGGACTGCCGGGCTTTTACAACCGGGCGTATGAATTGCTTAGCTCCGAACGACTGAGACGTGCTCTGCAGATCGACGAAGAAGCTGATGTCACTCGCCAGCGGTATGGGGTCTATGACGCCACTCCCGCTGGCAGTGGCCCCGCAGCGGCACTGGCCTACGGTCGAAACCTTCGCGGGCAAAGTCTGCTGCAGGCGAGACGGCTCGTCGAGGCTGGTATTCCCTTCGTGAACGTCAATGACTTTCGTCAACAGGGGCAGAATTGGGACTCGCATGCCGACAACTTCGGTCAACATCAGAAGTACTTGCTGCCTCAGGCGGACATCTCTCTCTCAGCGTTGATCGACGACCTGGACGAGCGTGGTCTACTCGACAGTACACTTGTTGTGGCTCTGGGAGAGTTCGGACGCACGCCCAAGATCAACGGCAATGGTGGTCGCGACCATTGGCCCGACTGCTACACGATCGCACTGGCGGGCGGAGGCGTGCGAGGCGGCAGCATCTACGGGGCCAGTGACGCTCACGGGGCATTCCCTGAGCGAGACCCGGTGACGCCAGCCGACCTCGCAGCCACCATCTACTGGCGGTTTGGTCTCGATCACCGCAGCGAGATTCATGACGCCGCTGGGCGTCCGTATCGCCTCTCCGAGGGGCGTCCGATCACCGCGATCTTTGGATGAGAAGGCGCATGGGTATCCACCTCGACGAATCAGGCAAACCTACTGCCATGAAGTGTACTCTTTCACTCTTCTCGCTTGTGATCGCCCTGCTCTTCTCAGTGGACGAATCAACCCGAGCGGACAATGCGACAGCTTCAGCACGAGTCCATGACCAATTGGCTCCGATGTTGAAGATCAGTTGGCGGCTGGGGGCCGATCTCCCGCAAGGGTTTCAAGACAGTGATGGCGGGATTCTTGGTAACCAGCTGATCACGATTGCAGGCTTTTGTAGTGGTGGGTTGGAGGAAGACAATCGCCGCAAACCGGGTCGCTACCCGCGCGGCTTCCTGAAGAAAGGTTGGTCGCTCGATCTGCGCGATCCAGAGAGTGAGTGGACATCATTGCCGGACTTTCCGGGTCCCGCGCGGCAGGGTCTCTCGGCAGCCGTCGTCGATGACGCGCTCTATCTCTGGGGCGGCTTCAGTTACGAGGCACCGTATTGCTACGACGATGGCTGGCGGCTGTCGCTTGATGGTGACGGGTGGCGATGGGCGGAGCTGCCGGCGTTTCACTGGCCAGTCAACTCGACGGCACTCGCGGTAGTTGGTTCACGCATCTATGCATGTGGTGGATCAGACTACAACGCGAAGCGATTCTTCACGGAGAGTGATCGAGATGGAGGACGAGAACGACTCGGATCGCGTCTCCTGATGTTTGACACACAGGACATATCGGCAGGCTGGCGAGAACTGGACGCCTGCCCCGGCACACCTCGCTGGGTCCACACGATGGCGGCGGTCGACGGACAGCTGTATGTCATCGGGGGGGCGACGGGGGATACGATTCGCGAGGGGACGAGTGTCGGGTACTGCACCGTCGTCGACAACTGGAGGTTTGACACTGAAGCCGAACAATGGACGCGGTTGCGAGATCTCCCAATCGCGAGTGGCAACTTCCCACGGAGTACCAACAACGTCTTCCGGAATCGGTACATTCTCCTACCTGGAGGTTACCAGTACAGCCATGTCCTCAATCCAGATGGCACCATTCGTGATCCCTACGGCGAGGTGCATTCAGCGAACCCCAAGAGTGGACTCTGTAACGACGTTTTCGTCTACGATATCGAGACCGGCTTGTTCGGTACCGCTGACCGTATGCCCATTGACAATAATCTGCCAATGACAGTCGTGCGTGATGACCGCATCTACCTCATCGGCGGCGAAACAGGCGGAGGTGTCGTCCAAGGCCATTACTATGGGCATCACCCGGACCTCTTGCTGATCGGCGAGATTGAAGAGGTCGACGATCAACCTTGATGCGTCGTGTCGACCCGTGCCCAGTGCACACTGAGGCAATCGGGCACACCCGCGTAGAAAGCCAGCAGCACGCGGCCATCATCGAGCGGACGGATGGCGGGATGGCCGAAGCTCCACTTCGTCATGTCTTCCCAGTACTTGGCATAATCGACATCGCTCGTCCCCTGCGTCAAAGCGGCTTGCTCATTGTGTTCATAGACCAGCAGCGACTGCTCCGCGGGCCAGGATTGTCCACCGTCGGTTGACTGCCAGAGTTTCATCGTCATCGGACCGCTACGGTCGACCACAAAAGCTACGATCCGTCCGTCATCCAGCATCAGTGGGGCAGCAATCTGTCCGGGGATCCCCGTGTCGCTGATCGACTGTAGCGCATCTTTGTCATCAGACAGTGAGAAGTGCCGGAAGTAGACAGGCAAATCCTGCTGAGCGTCCAAATCGTGGGTCCAGAACATGGCCATCGCGTCGTCCTCACCAACTCCACGACAGAGACGCTGGTCCCAATAGTAGATTCTGTGCTCGGGATGTTGGCCGACGGAGACAGGATCGCCGAAGGTCTGACCATTGTCGTCAGAGACGACGAGCCAGGCCCCGTGCGTCGCGGGAGACGGGTCATCGTACTCCTTGTAGCTCTCAAACGGCAGGGCAATACGACCATCGGGCCACTGCAGGAGAGGGCCGGTCGACGAACAGCCTTTCAGGTCAGACCAGGGCAAGACTCGCCAGTCGGACCAGGTGATGCCGTCGTCATGAGACTCGCTCAGTAGCTGCTTGCTCCGCAGGATGCCCTCAGTTTCTGGATCGAACAACGGACGCGCGGGGTCACTGCGATCGAACCATGTCGCGTACAACAGTAGATGTCCGGGAGCGAGTTCCACGATCTCTCCTGATGACATCGAACCGGGGACTCCGTCAATGCGGTTGTCGAACCTCACCGGTGATTCCTGCCATGTGTTGCCGTCGTCCTCCGAGCGGCAGAAACGGATCGTCGACGTCACCGCATGCTTTTTTGGGCCGAGCTGAAAGCCACAGAGCAGCGAGCCCGTCGACAGTCGACAGAGACTCACGAACGCGGCGACCTGCTCACTCTCCGGTCGGTTGTTGGCATCGTAGATTAGGCCACTGGCTTCGAGTTGCATGGCGTTGTGAACCTTTGATTGATGAGGAAGCTGGAACGCGGATGACACGGATCGGGCAGATATCCGCGGATGAGGATCGAGAGGCCATTTGCGTCAATCCGCCCGATCTGCGTCATCTGAGTTCTATTTTCTATTCCTCTCCCCCGCCCCGATGTACGCCGTGATCGTCGGGTGTCGGCGCTGATTGGTGGTGGTGCGGATGTTCAGAAGGGTCCCCTCAGTGGGTGTGTGTCGTTGCCTTGAGGTTTGGAGCCTCGCAATCCCAAGGAGGGTCCCCAGGGTGGTCCAGATTACGGTTCTCGTGGAGGG
>JAJDEJ010000364.1 GCA_029259815.1 Planctomycetaceae bacterium
TCTCAAGGGGCGCAAAATCCGTGATGCCGAAATGAACGCCATCAAACTGAAACGCAATGCGTTCCACGGTGATTGGAACTATCAAATCGCCCCACGTAAGAACTAGAACTTCGATAGTTTATTTACGAACGCACCCTTAGCAAGTTTCGGACGAAAATTGCGAAGTTCGTCCGACCGTCACCGGAACCATTGGGAGCGATGTAGTTGCCATGACTGCGTAGCCAATGGATGGCTGGAGACTCTTGAGAGGTCAGCGTCTGCTCGACACGGTCTGCAGCAGGCGCAGACTGTAAACCATTCACGTTGTGCAAGTTTTCGGATCGCAGCCGATCGTAACATCGGCCGATGAAAGAGCCGATGTACCCTCCGCCAGAAACGGTGGACATGAAGTCGACTCGTCGCAACAACCGACTTCGCGCAAGGCTTTGCAATACCCCCAATGCATGCGTCGCGCTGCGGATGCCTCCACCAGAGAGTGCCAGGCCAGTTACGTCACTACTCCATTGACCATGATCTCCCAAGGGTGCTGCGAACCCGTTTGTCTCGTCGGAGGCCGTTTCGCCGGATTGCTCATCTGTCAACGTCTCATCCGCGACGGCGACAAACTCGGTTTGATCGCGACGTATCTTGATCGCTGCTGCTTCATTGCCTTGCAACTCGCGAGGATATACTGCAGCAGATTGACTCTCACTAGACGTCGCATCTTCCAAGATGACTTCGGCAGCCTTTTCGCTTGCCATGTAGATGTTGGAAACGATGAAGTAACCCGGAATTTTAGGAAAGATCGACGCATCCACCACACGCAGATTCGCAACACCACGGACGCGAAACCGACTGTCCAAGACCGCGTTCGGGTCACCGTCCGGCCCCATCCGGCAGGTCCCACAAGCATGATGCCCCCAAGCGTCACGGCGAATCCACTCGTTGACAGCAGACTCGCTGGTGAAGTTGTTCCCTGGATGCACCTCCTGCGAAACGACAGAGCGAGCCGTTTGCAAGATGTCGCGGACGAACTTGACACCGTGAACGATCGCCTGCACATCGGCATCGGAAGAGCTACGACCAACTCTCGGATCCAAGCCCGTTCCGAAATAGTTGAAGTTGACGCAAGGGGTCTCCAGCGGATCGGTGCTTCGCAGAGAAACGCTTCCTTCACGATTTCGCGTGTGGGACTTGAGGATGACCCATGTAAATCGGTTGTGCCGGTCGACCCGCGAGTAACCAACGCTATAGCCACGGAACTCCGACGGAATTCCAAAGATGAACAAATCCGGATGCTGAAGATCGGGCCGTGATCGCTTGAAGATTCCCAGCACAGCCCCGTTGCTGGTGTAAAGCCCTGTGCCTTCCTCACGCCACTGCCGCAGATGGCGATCTGGTGCGTTGGGATCGTTGGGCACGTTGAAACTCGCACCCTCCAGCAACGTGAAATCCTTCTCCATCTCGCTGACGATCGAAACTTCGTAACGGTCTTGCAAGTTCTTACCGACACCCGGCAGCTTAACAACGCACTTGACTTTTTGTTTCTTCTGGTCCGGATTGCGGACATCGTGAATCTGCTTGAGTTCCTCGGGATCACCGATTCCCGACAGCATCAACAATTGAGGCGTGTTGAATGCTCCGCCGCAAAGAATCACCTCACCTCCCTCCCGAACCCTGACAGTATCCTGCTGACCAGGTTCCTCATTCGGATTCACGTGAGCACGGTACAACCGCTCACCTCGTAACAACTCAACGCCCACAGCACGAGGCGGATCGCCTTCGAGAATGACCTTTGTTACGAGACAATCGGTCCAGATCGTCAAATTGTCCGGATGCAGTGCCAATGTTTCCAAAAGAAGTTCGCGTGGACTGCTGCGACGACCAAGCATCGCATACGGAGTCGCACGATTCTGATGAACTGTGGTGTCGCCTCCGTAAACTGACGTCGGGATCAACACAACACCTTCGGGACTTGTCGACTGAGTCTCGAAATGATTGGGATCGAGCGACTGCCAAGCTTTCCCCTTGAGGAATGTACGCACGAGTGACCACGAGTTATCAAGACCTTCTCGCTTCGAAACCCGCAGCGCGGCCTTCAGCATCTTGACGAGCTGCCGGTCTTGTAATCCAATTGACAAGTCGGTGAAGCTGGTATGCAACCAGCCTCCGAATCCGTGTCGCCCGCTGGTTGTATCCGGACGATAGCCAATGAGAAACCAGATGCTGTTCCAGAGATAGCGCCACATCTGCCGCATCGGCCCTCGCCGGGCACGATCGGGCGCGGGCAGGTAATCATTGTGCTCCAGCTTTTGAAAGTAGGAACGCATCCGGCGACCGTTCCACGTCGGATCGTTCAGGAACTCTGCAAGTTCGTCCCAATCCGAATCTGGCCCTGCGATTGTGACCATTGCGTTGTGGATCGTGCAGCCGCCGATCCCTGCGGCGCGTGGATAGAAGATCCCGTCGTGTGTCTCATTCTCACCTACATGAGCGTCAGGTTTGTGCCATTTGGGGTCTTCAGCGATTTCATCCGGAAGCTGTCCTGCACCATTGCGTTTGTAGTGATCGACAAAGAATCGCCACGACAAATCGGAATGTTCTGTAGAAGCTCCATGCAACAGCGGCACTCGAGAAACTTCGTTGCCAGGATCATAGGGACCGCGCTGGGTGTGATTGGAGCCAGCTTCAATCACCAGCACTTTCTTGTCCTTGTTCGATCGCGCTAGCCGCGATGCAAGTGGAGCGCCACCAGCACCGGACCCGACGATGATGTAGTCGAATTCTTCTTGGGTCTTCTCTGAGTGTTCTTCGCTCATGATGATCACAATGTTTTGAGGAGCTCAATCAACGCGTTCTTGTCTTCGTCCGTCATCGAATCAAACCAGGGAAAGTAATGCCCCTTGTCCATGACAAAGTCGGGACATTTGTTGACTTCCATCAACGCGGGAGCAATTTTCCCCGTCATGACTCGCCGTGTTGCCTCTGTGTCCAGTTGCCGTGATTCGATTTCTGCCAGTCCGGCGACCAGCGTCCGGACGCTCTGTATTTGCGCACCTCGATCCGCTTCTGAATTGAAGTTCGCTAACAAGTTCACCGGTGTCCCCGCCGGGATCGGACCAATTCTCAAGTCGCCGAGTCCGCCCGCATTGAAGTAGACGACCGTGCCAACCAACAGTCCCAGAAACACCATCGCGTATCCCGAAAAACGCGTCCACCTGCGAGACAGCCGCAACCACAACACGACGGCGACAAAGACGAGAGTCAGCACTGGCAGCATCCATGGCCGGATACTGCTCAGCCAGCCGCCCCACTTGATGTCTGAATAAGATTGGCCCCACCACAGGACGACACCTGCGAGCAAGGCTGAAGCCAGTAGTGCGTACGCAATCAGACGTTTTCTCTCGTGGGTTCCGAGCAAAAGTATGAGCAGTGCTCCAGCAATGAGGATCGTGCTCGGCAGCCAGAGCGGTTGCACGTCATGAAGCCACCGGAGTCCATGGTATTGATGAAGCTTCGCGACAAGGGGTAAGCGATGGGCGAAGCTTGGAACCCGCTCTGAGTCCACCGCGAGGAAGGTCTCCTCAGTGGTTCGCCAGATTAACCCGCGATCGCGTTTCAGCCGACCAGCCGTTGCTTCGTTGTAGCTGCTGCTTTCGAGACGCTTCTCAGGCCAAAACATTTTCCGGATGGCATCATCGAACGCGATCAAGCGTCCTTCGACTGATGGATCGTTGTTGTACAGACCGAGACTGTTGTTATGCAGGAAAGGTGCCGTCGCCCAGATCGACATCAACGACGGTACGCGGTAGTAGCCGGGACCACCTCCACTATCTCGTTCTCCCGTGTTGGGATTGATATGTCGAGGCGTGTACGCGTCCATTTCGCCGTCTTCACCTTTGTAAGGATTGAAGAACTCGATTACTCCGGGCGACGGAAGCTCGCGATAGCTCTCTGATGTAAAGTCCTCCCACATATGGCCAGTCATGGCGTTGGTCGCCATCGCCCGTGCCGAGTTCGTTTTGACCAGATTGATCGGAATGCGGTAGTCCGTCGAAAGATAGTTCTCCGTCCAGAACTTCGGTTGTTCAACAATGCCCTCTGCCCACAATTGATAGACGACATCGTCGAGCCACCTATCCGGATCATGCTCCCAGAATTCTCCGCTGCTCGCAGTGGTGTTGCGATCCGACTTGCGACCGCTAACGAGTTTCTCAAATTCCTTTCCAGGCAATCGCTTCTCAAATATCGAATTCAAGCGATTGCGAACGAGGTCATTGAGTTCGTCCATTTCTTCAGATGTTATTTCATCAGGAAACATCGGACGCAGACGTTTGCGAATGACCTCATGGAATGCATCATTGGGCGAGTAACCACCAAGAATCTCCTCCGTGCTCTCGGGTTGGATACTCGAATGACACACAATGCAGTTGCGTGCGAAGACTTTTCGGCCCCTTGCCAGTTGGCTCACATCGACACGCTGAGCTTTCACTGAGGCCAACAAGTCTTTGAAGTCGCGTTGTTCGCGTTTGGCCTGTTGCTTCAACTTTTTTGTTTCTGCTTTGTCCATTGGCTTTATGCGCGCATCGCCACCCTCGGTCGAGAGCAGCGGCATCGTCGGCGTGATTTTCAAGAAGTAGTCACGCAGTCCGGGTACTCGCTTTTCGGTCGCATTCCAATAGACGGAGTACTCCTTACAGTCCGCCAAACGGAATGGCCGCTGCTCTGTGAATCCGACAACGACCTGGTGCAATTCATTCCATTGCTCCCAGTAACTTCCAATGTTCAAGTAGACACGTGCCAGTGCTCCCGACGCGCCGATCGTGTCGGAGCCATCGAGCAAAATTCTCGGAACATGTCGAGGGTTGTCGTTGGAATGCACGACCTCGTCGACCACATCAAGATCCGTTGCAACCTTGACCCATTTCTCTGGAACAACGTCGACACCATCGCCCGGACGCGATGGGTCGGGGTGTTTCCACAAAGAGGGGAGTCGTGAGCTGTCCTTGGACAGACGCTCTTGCGGATTCCGTAACGAGAGAAAGGCCCGCTGAGGCAGTCCGAACACAGCGTTCATCGTGTTCGGGTTGTTGATGTTGTCTGAGGCGATCAAGGAAGTATCGATTGTGCCTCGTGGCTGACTCTCCAACAGATGATAGACAAACTGATCCGGGGTCAACTGATTCCCGAATGTCGCTCGCATGCTCAGATACTGAGCGCCGATGTTACCGGAAATGTTCTCCCACCTTGGATTGTTCAGATCGCGCGGCGGCTTGAGCGGATGAAACGATGCGTGACAGAACGCACAACTCATCCCCACCCGATAGGGGCGAATCAAATCCGGATCATTGTAGTACGCAGGATCGTTGTAATAGCGGTCCACATCCCAGTGATCATTCGCAGCTTTATCGAAGTAAGGATTTGGAAACAGCCGCAATCCAAGTACGCCACTGGAAAGCCCGTAAAGGTCTGGTGGCGGAATGACTTCGTCGAGTGTGGTAGATGGTTGCTTCGGTAATTCCGGACTGCCCGGTGGATCATCATCTTCCTCGACACCATACGGGTCTCGTAAACCTGTGCCGGACCCGTATGGAGTTTGTTCGTCAGAGAGGTACTGCGACGGATATCGATATCCGTCCTTTTTGAAAGCATCCGGCTCTCCACGATACAGAGGGGTTCCCTCGTAGGCCCCTGAGACATCCTTTCGCCTCAACCCGATTTGCGACTTGTGCTTTCCTGCTTGAATCGCTTCGAAGGTTTGTCGAACGTACTCTTCTCGCCACTCTCGAATATCCTCGCGGGCGGGCGCATCTAGCCAGAGCCCGTGCTCATCTGGCCGAGCGAATTTGGCTTGTTCCATACCAGGTTCGTTGATCATCCCGGTATTGGCAAACCGGAGATTCCGCTGTCGCGAGTCGACCAGCTTTAAGAGATCAATGAAGCCTAGACTGTCCGTGCACAACAAATCCCAGAAGCCTTCGTTCCCCGCGCACCAGGCCATCCAAGTATTACGACCAACGACTTCTTCAGGTTCAAGTGACGGTGACTTGACGTCAAGCGTGGCACGCACCGGTTGTCCAGGTTCAGCTCCATCCACCTTGGGTGGAACCAGCAACGCATCCGGCATGACGTAGGATTTATGGTCAATGATTACATCCATTCCCGCGAAAAAGTCGGGAGCGGTCGGATGCGACCTGCCGTCTTTGCCTTTGCTCTCTGGATAGGTATATCGCTCCACCGCCACCTCATTCGAGACTCTCTCGACCAGCGCTCGTTTCTTGGCATCGTCGGTCTGCGTTTCTCTTGGGGGCGTGCAGCCGCTGCACGCGATCATCATGACATAGGCACACGTGGTGATGGTGAATCGTGGTTTCATGGTTTTCTTGCCGTGATCCGACCCTGTTTTGAAATCAATCACTTCATCGGTCGTTTGAGCTTCCGGAACGTCGTCAGGCCTCAAGTCATGCCCCCGTTTGATGCCGCTGGTATGTTGGATGCATCGTCAAGTCACCTGGACGGACAACGAACAGCGGTCCCCAGGACGGATTTGCATCGTGCATCATCTTGAGCAGGCTCTTCATACGATCGAAGATCACTGGAAGAGGGCCATCATCCGCGAAGGCTGCGGTGACTCCTGCGGCAATTGCATGCGCTGCATACATGCCCGCCTCAAGCGACTGGGGAAGATTCGCAGCACGCGTCATGAGGCCGCGTAACTGCAGGACAATCTCTTCGTCACCATCTCGCCAGTTTTGGATTTCACAAAGCGAATGGTTCTCGACACTCGTCAGACGCATGCCCGCGATTGTCTCGGCGACAATTTCGGCGGATTTTTGAGCCTTGCTAAGCGAGATTGTCTGGCCTGCAATAAGAATGGTTTCCACGTCCGACTTCGTTTCCTGAAGAATCACATCCGCCCACTGACTCGACTCGCGAAACTCAAGGTGGCGAACAACAGCAGAAGCCAAGAAACCTCGCAAGACGTCCGCAGGATGGACATCGCCAGCCGGTCCAACGCTTCTCAGCTTTGCCACTCCCGTGAACGCTCCGTTCAAGCCGCGGAAATAGCCAATCAAACCCATTCCCGCAGTTGGGCCGGTATTCAGGATGCCCAGCACATCCGAGGCGGCTTCATCGATTCTCGCAGCCCAGTACGCGGGCAACACGTTACCAACGGTTGCAGCATCTAACGCATTGAAGACGCTAACGGCGATCTCTTGAGCGAGGCCCGCATCCGCGTGCAGAACGTCGTGACCCGCAGTTTCGTGCCCGAGCACCGACCACGCTAGCAGCCCTCGTCGCGAATTCGCTGGCGGGAGACTCACGATGCCGGTTCCCAACCCCAAGCTTTGAGTTGCTGAGATTGGCCAGGTATAGGGCCCAAAGTCAGGGTTCCCCCATTTCACGAGCGGAGCGATCGTGCTGTGATCAGGCGGATTGACCCCCAGGCGATCCTCCATGCTCAAGAATCCGTCATAGACGTCACTCACCACTTCTTGAAACGCGTCTGTCGCCTGCTCCTCGTAGCCTTCGCCGTTCTGCAAGATTGCATGAGCAACGTCCAAAATTAAGCCGGCGTCGCGTTGTCGTTCCGGATCATTCAGCAGCAATTGCACGAATCCGTCGTGCCCTAACTCGGTCAACACGGCAACGAACGGCTCGTAAACCACGTCTGTATATAGAGGAGGCAAGCGCGTCTTCGCCGCGACCATGCGCCCCAACAGGGAGCTGTAGTCAACTGCATCCGCTGGTCCATTATCGCTATCTAGAGCTGCAATGCGTGCGTCCTCAACACAGGCTGCCAGATTTGTTATCACTGGTTCCCGCAATGACACTGTTGGCGCAGCATTTTGTTTGGTCGACGATGTGTCTCGTTTCTTGACCACAACTCGCCTCGCTATTCTGCATCTTCACAGGACTTAGCCGTCGGCGTCAGTTCGATACTCTCTGCCTTGAGGACTGATTCGATCCAGCCCACCTCTTTGTCGATCCGAACATAGAGCCCACCATCGCCACACGACTGACTACTGTTGGCCGCTGCACGCGAGGTGGCACCTGCCAATAAGAACGTGCCGTCCACATCGACATACGCGGGTCCTCCACTGTCTCCATTGCACGAGTCGAGACCATTGCCTCCGGCAACAATCTCTCGATCTGCAATGCAGCCGAATGTTGACTGATGCACATCCGAACCACAGTCGTTTGATGCGACCACAACTTCGACCATCATCTTTCGACCGAACCCTGCAGTCTCCGTCAGGCCAAATCCAGCCAGCCGCAAGAAGAAGGCCTCATCAATTTGGTCACACGATGCGATTGCACAAGGCTCAACGTCCATCACCGCATCATCCAGAATCAAGACAGCGATATCGTGCGCACTCGTAACCCCGTTGTATTCTGGATGAGGAACACACTTGCATTTCACAACTCGGCCGGAACTGGGATCGTTCGAGTTGAGTCCGAGATAGACCTCACCGCGTGGACCAATGCAACCAAGATGGAAGCAATGGGCTGCTGTAATTACAACACGGGGTCCGACCAGCGTGCCGGTGCAGCAGAAGCGGCCCGAAGATCCGACCGCGACGCAGTGTTCAAACTCTCCTGCGAGGACTGGAGCACCGCCCCAAATCCGGAGTCGGTTTGTACGCGGGATCGACAACCATTTCAAGAAGTTCGCTCTCCATGTCGGGTCACTCGTAACGCTCGCGCGTTCCATCGATGGAGTGGCCACCCTCGATCGCATCGGCCGAAAGTTGGAGCCCTGTCCATCCGTCGATGATTCCAATTCCATCCGTGTCGATCGCGCTCGTTTGATCTGCATCAAGGATTGATCAAGCTGCTCAAAGAACTCTGGCTGATCATCACCAGAAGTCGCTTTGGCCATTTCAATGGCTGCGTCCACTAGCTTGACCTGTTCTTCATCGGACATTTCAAGGTCGTAGAGCGACATAGGCTGCGCTGCGGTTTGACCACTGCAAGACGGATCCGACCCTTCGACTCCGCCGGCAGTCATGGCCGAAGTAAATGTCCAACCAAGGTCTTGCAGGACAGCCATACCGACAGGCCCAGGACTATGAATCGCTTCATTCATTCCGATCTGAGGCGTCATCAGGGAGTTGGGATTGCCCGCCGGATATGTTGCCTCATCAAGGTGCGCAAAGCTTGATCCCGGATCGAAAGGATTGGGCGCATAAATGGGTGGCGGCGCACCTCCATTGGCAGTCGTCGCCTGTGTTCCTCGAAAGACAAGGTTGTTACTGATGAGCTGCAAACGAAGCGCACTGGACGGATTGGGAAACAGCGACATATCAATGAGTTGTTGACTGTTGCCGTTGAAACCAAAGCGATCGTAGGTCACCGGGAACGCGGTTCCGCCTCCCCAACTGCCTTGTAGACCCTGCACACGCATCGACCCCGTGAAGCCAAGCCCGTGGCCTAACTCGTGAAGTACAACACTCATCAAGTCGAACTGATTCACTGGCGTGTTCGCGTCTGTCCCGAAATACCAGTTACTAAACACACTGCTAAAGTTACAAACGATGTCGACGTCGATAGGCGCCAGATCCGTCCCAGAGAGCTTGTTAGCCAGCGCAATTGGATACCAGGTGTTTGGGATCGGCGCTCCGGAAAAGTTTTGGCTGTACGTGGCTGGCCCTGCCGATCCGAGTACACCCGGGTCCAATGGTATCCAGTTCGCCGTAATCCGAATGGGAACGTCGCTTTGCAGCAGTGATTGCCAAACATCCACAGCTCCCTGGAATGCCGTTTGAGCTTCCGGACTGAAGCCGTTGTAGGTGACGATGAATTGCGATCCGGATGCACGAAGCGATCTCATTCGTTGGGCGAAAGCGACGCCGACCCGCGTGTCCGCGTTGTAGGCACCTGCCCGCACTTCCATCATTTGCGGCGTCAACATCCGAGCACCAGCAGCCGCACCAACCGCTGCGGGAACGGGAGGAACCACGGCGGGGATTGGCTGTGGAAATGGAACTCTGCGGCGTGCTCGAAACATCGACCACACAAAGTCGAGCTGAGTAAACCTCCTGGCAACGGGTGTTGTCTCAGTATCGACAAACCACTCGGGCTGAGGCGTTCCAATTGAACCCAACAATGGGTCAGACGATTCAAACACGCTCAGTCGATTCACTTCGTTCGGGTTCTGTGGATCGTTGACGTTAAAGCTCTGTTCGGGCTTTGGCCCGATGGATGCTCGTGAATGACAGGTGATGCAGGAGCTCGTCGATTGGAATCCTCTCTCCACTTGTGAGTTGGCAAGGATTGTCGGTTGGCCGATCGAGTTCACGAAATCGACTTGGGTTCCCCGGAGAATATAGTTCTGCCACTTCGCCCCAAGCTTCTGATCCCGAAACAGATCCAACAGGTCACTCGATGGACCTCCACTTGGTGACACACCGAACGCGTCTCGAGAAGGAACGACGCCTTCACGGCCCTCATTGTCCTTATGCTCAAACGTCGCCCAAAACCAATTCGGGAGGTCTTTGGTGGTGATGTGAAGCGCTGTGAGCCCCCATGTTTCAACCACACCACGGTTATTGACCTGAGCGGTGTGATACCGCGAATACTGAGTCGGGTCATCAAGTCGCCGCCATTGAGCCTTGACCTCTTTGGCTTCAACAGGAAAGTCGACCTTCGCATTGGTATTAAAGAATTGTTCCTGCCCTTCGATGTAGTACAGGTCGTTCGACACGATGAAATCAAACGAGTCTCGATTCATACGAGTCTCATTGCCTTGACGCTGAATCACGCCTGGGTCAACTCGGTTTGGTCTCGCAATTGCTTGAGCTGCGGCGGAAATCGAGAGATCGTTGTGGCCTCTTTGTCTCTCAGCAATGATTTGCTGCAGGGGTCTTGCTTCCAAACGATCGATGTCGCGGGGTGAATCGTCGCCCGGCCACTTCGGCGGCTCGTTTGGGTTTGCGAAGACATCGCGAGCTAAGGCCCAACCTTCCCAGACAGTCGGACCGTCGGGCTTGTTCGAATCGACAGGTCGACTGATTTCCGCGAATAGCCGCCAAGCAAAGCGATCCGACTGGTTAATTGCCGGATGCTCGTCATCTGCTACCGAAAGCTGATTGACGACAGTCCCGAGAAGCACAACACACACGGGAACAAACATCTTCATCGGAGGGTTCTCCAGAGATGATGAGTAGAGAAATGCGACGGTCGATCAGAACTCGACGTGATAGAGCCTATCGCGAAGAACCGTATTGACACCGGACGCGCACGGGAATAAAGAGGCTACCTGTCTTTCTCCAGCGATCATTGTCTTCCCATGGGCAACGACAATTTGTTACTCCCGAGTGCTTCAACCACCGTTGGGCAAGACAACTCATTGGAATCCGTACAGTCATGACTGATGACAGTCCAGAAGTCTCTCGACAGTTGCTTGCGAACAAAGGCTGCGGGAAGCCAACCATTCCCATTGTCTCCCCATTGGCGCCCCCAGGAACTGCGAATCAGAATCGCCTCCTGATGGCAACCTGGGACTTTGGACTTGTATCCAACTGCAACAACGCCTTGGCCGCCACGATTGCTGTCGAAATCGGGGCGATAAGGGATGAGGGCGTCAGCTGTCATGGATGCAGGAACCGGGAAACCAAAGATGACCGGAAACCCTGACGCGAGGAAGGATTTTACGATGGACCAGGTTTTTTCGCCGGTGGTGTTAGGTTCATCGAGGCGAAAGTAACGGAGGCTGGGAAGAGGTTTGGCCAGACCATATAGGAAAGAGTTTGGTTCCTCCTCGGACTTGTTGATTTCGTACGGCCAATATTCTTCGGGCGGAACGCCGATCTGAATCAGTACCTTGAGCGTTGTTCGCAGATCGGCACCCGTATCGCCCAGCAGACGTTGTCCCCTGGCAATTCGAGTGCGAGCGGCTTTGTATAGAAACAGCTTGGAGCCCTCAAAGGTGCGCCCTTGAACACGACGCGAGAAATACTCAACAAGGCTGAGTACGGCAAAGGCCGTTGAAGAATTCAGCGGTCCCTGATCGCCTGTCCCCGTGAAATACTCACCTTCACTATCACGGCGCAGATCGACCTCTTTGGGTAACTCCATTCGTCTTGGCCGTTTGAAGTTACGTAGCAGCGGAAGGACTTCATGATGTCGAAAAGTGTAATCGCGAGCATCGGGCAAGTCCGGGTGCCAACCCATTCCCTTAGGTGCGAATGCAGACACGATAACATTCCTGAGTGATCAAGGTTCAGAATGACGCGGCTAAGGACCGTAGCGTCTGTGGCCGTATACGACATTACTTGATGCAGTTGAACGAGTCTGGCGATTGAGGCAACGGATGGGCACGGGAACGAGACTATGACACGGCATGGCGATTCTTGTCGTTGCAACATAAGGATCGGGCAACCGCTGATGGGACCTGAGTCATTCGACGTTTGTCCACGATCGCTGCGTGTCGCCTGGAGAAAGGCGAAAGTGTCGACCTCGAATCAACTGGGGACGTCATCGTCGGAATCATCTTGTTCGACAAGTTCCCAGATGACTCCTTCGCCCGACCCATCACCCCGGAAGTGGAGGATGGAGTTGTCTTGTTTTCGATTCAGGCACTTGATCGTGTCGCTCAATCTGCGCTTCGAATCCTGTTTAGGATGTGGCGGTAGAGGGTCATCAACCCGAGGTGGCCACCCTTCCTCCTCGAAAACACCCAATATTGCTTCCTGATTCTCAGCGGTCCACTTGAACTGTTTTACGATCGTCCCGTTGACTCGGAGAATTCGCCTCTCTGGATCCCAGGATGGCCGACCTGATTCTGACCCGGATTGCCCGTTGGCTGATTGCGGTCCGTCGAGTGCTCCTTTGGAACCCTCTTGATTTTCAGACCCAGGGCTTTCCGTATTTGGTCCGTCGTGCGTTACCGTGCTCTGCCTTCCCCCGCGGGCAAGCAGAACGCCCTTTCTCGTCAGTACGAAGCAAGTGCATTCTGGAAACGTCAGGACACCGTTCGGCCGAAACTCCCGGCAATCATCGCTCTCAAGCATCACTTCGCGCTGATGTTCTACCAGTCCCTTGCGAACTAGCCATCGAAAGTCGTTGAAGGTCAGTCCCAAGGCCATCAAGCTGCCGGCCTCAACAGCAAAATCCCAGTAATCACTCCCGGTTTGGTCTGCACTGCACTTTCTGAGAAAACGCATCCGATGCGGCGGAATTGGTCTTCACAAAGTTGGCTCATCCCTCACGCTTTGGTTGGGAGACCGAAGTCCGCAAGGGGGAGAGCCAAGGATGGCATCTTACCACGCACCGCGCGAGT
>JAJDEJ010000365.1 GCA_029259815.1 Planctomycetaceae bacterium
CGGGCGTCTTCGACGGCAAGACGACAGGCACCAGCCTCGCGATTCTCGTCCGCAACGAGGACCAGCGCAGCCGCGACTACTCCGACATCAAGGACAAGTACCGCCCTGGACATGCCGACTACTCCTTCGACGCCAAGTACGGCTCCCGCGACTACCGGGGCGGCGGACGCAGCAGTGCCAGAGAGACGGTCGCCCGTGTGGCAGCCGGTGTCGTCGCCAAGAAGCTGCTCGCCCAGGCCTTCGGCGGACAAGTGCTCGGCTACGTCTGTCAGGTCGGCGACATCAAAGCTGACATCACCGATCCTGCCGCATTAACTCTCGATCAGATCGAGCAGCGACCCGACGGCACCGCGAACATCGTTCGCTGTCCGGACTCAGGCGCCGCTGACCGCATGATCGCACTCATCGAAGAGTGCCGCAAAGCGGGCGACTCGATCGGCGGAGCGGCAGAGATCGTCGTCACCGGCGTTCCCCCCGGCCTCGGCGAGCCGGTGTTCGACAAACTCAAGGCGGACCTCGCCAAAGCCCTGTTCAGTCTCCCCGCCGTCCTCGGCGTCGAATACGGTATCGGCTTCGGCTGCGTCACCATGCAGGGCAGCGAACACAACGACCTGTTCACCGCTGACACCTCCGGCGACGAGCCACGCATCGTCACAAAGTCCAACCGCCACGGCGGCATGCTGGGCGGCATCTCCACCGGCATGCCGATCGTCCTTCGAGCCGCCGTCAAACCCACCAGCAGCCTGCCCCTCGAACAGGAGACCGTCACCTCGGACGGCACCCCCACCACGATCAGCACCAAAGGCCGCCACGACCCCTGCCTCCTCCCCCGCTTCATCCCCATGGCCGAAGCCATGGTTGCAATCACGATCGCGGATCACTGGTTGAGGTGGAAAGGGCAGTGTTGAACGGTTTCCGCGGAACCTTCACAGACAGCGTAGGCCCGGCTCCTGCCGGGCTCAGGAAGGGAGAAAGTATTTTGGCCGATGGTTGTGCCCGGCAGGAGCCGGGCCTACGTCACTGAGAAATTACGTTCAGCATCAGACAATGAACGATTCCTCCCACGGACCGCACAGCGGACCTTACGTTGCTAAGTTTCCTTGGCGTGGTGTCTTCGGATCACTTCTGATGTTTGGATCGTTCGTATTCCAATGCAAAATCGCCACAGATCTTTCACGAAAGCATCAAGAGTTGGATCAGGCACAACTTGCGATCGACCTTCAACTCCTTCGATTGGAGGCGTGGACTCGGGCATACAACGAACAGCTTAATCGAGACGCGGAAGACAAGGGTCAGCTAGGTTACTGCGCAGCGAAGGCTTTGCAGGCTCACACACAAATCGACTTCTACTCGGACCTCAGAATCGAATCCAACGAGAGAATAAGACAGCAGATACGTGTCGCGCGTTCTGGACTTCTTGAGACACATCGTCAATGGCTGAAGCAAGAAAAGTGGGACATGCTTATCAGAGACTTTACAGCATGGGTTAGGTCGGATGACATCGAAAAATCTTCCGATCACATATCGTCTGCTTTCATTCAGAGGAAGCTCGAAATCGTCAAGGCTGAAACGCATTGGACAACAGTGTTCATTGTCCTGTATGCGATCGGAACACTGCTGGTTGCCAGTCAGTATATGTCTGGCCGAACCGGAAAGTTGGGCTCCAACGCATGATACGTTGTCGTGCCGGGTGCCCGTGATTGAACGGTTGTCGTACCACTGCTTCGGTTGGGCAGAGCGGACATTGACTTGGACTTCGACGCTGCCTGCCCGACCGAAGCAGTGCCGAATGGGCATTCAACGTTGAAGGTCAGTCAGGCATACCGTGGCCCGTTCGTCAATAGCCGTCGTCGACATGCGTGAGTGTGCCGGCTTCTGGCGAAGTCCGGCTACGACTGTGTGACGACAATCAGGCCGCTTTACGATGCGGAGTCTGCAGCGGGGCGACTGACGGCTGATCTGATTGAGCGGCCACTTCCGGAATGGCCAGCAGTCGCAACTGTTCGTCGACCAATCCATCCCAGGTTTGATCAGGGAGGCGAAGCAACTGCGGGGGCTCGGCCTTGCCTGCGGTGGAGGACAAGAATCGGCGGCGGATCGCCGACGTTGTGTTGGACACGATGTCGATCGTTTCGATTGCGAAGTCCATCAGGCGGATCGCACCGATTTCAATGCGTGAATCCTTGCCACCGTAGATCGGCAACGCGCGTCCAGCCCGCGCGGCTGCGTCGCGTAGCAGGAATGTCGAAAGCTCAGGACAACTCGCAGATATCTGAACGGGAAAAGCCAGCGACCCAACCGTCGGTATAGCACCGATGATCAGAGCCTCACCGTATTCCGTAAAGGGATCACGATGTCGGCTGAGCATTCGTGACAGCGTAATCAAGGTCCGAAGTGTTGGCAGCACAAGGAGCGTGAGCAGGTACAACGGGTTGCCCGTCGTGACGAACGCCGTGATGCCAGCGATTTTTATCGGGTAGACCAGCGGATCGAACAGTTTGAGTCCCAAATGCAGGCCGAAGCACTGAGCGTATTCCTGCAGCTTGGACGAATCAGATTGATCGCGCAGGACTTCGGCCTCGTCGTGGGACAACCGTCCGCATCGTTCCCAATCTTCAATCGCGATGTGGATCAGATGTTGTCCGTAGGCTCGTTGAAAGCGTCCGGAGACGATCATCAGGAACGCTTGGGCTCTTGAGTTGCGTCGAACATCTGCGTCGGTCAACCAACGATGCATGCCACGAGGTGTGCAGAGTGCCAGGAGCCAATGCAGGCCGAAGATCACGAGGCGCTTCGACAAGTCTCGACCGTGGGTGAGCCTGCCCGCTTTGATCCAGTGACTGGTCTTTTGTGCGATGTATTCGTCAATCTGCTTGCGGCGGAACTCGGTCTCCGAAACGAATCGTTTCACCTTGTTGCGAAAGGCGCGATGTCCGACGAGCCGCTGGAGAAATCTCCCCGCGCGGCCTGGAACGAGACCGAGCGTGTACACACAGCGGTACAGTCCGTTGCATCCCGACCGAATCTTGAGCACGGTTTCGGTATCGACATCGCCTCGCAACCGCCAGATTTCGAGACACCGAGCGGCGGAGGCTTGACGAGTTTTTCGACTGAAGATTTTCAAGCCGTTGCGACCGAGTGCCGGTTCGGCCTGCTTCCATGCGGTCGTGTGTGCGATCAATTTCTCAACGTCGTCGCACAGCTCACGAAGCTTTTTCCTGCCGATCCGCTCGGAGATTCTTACCGAATGGTTGTCGATCCAGGCACGGAGTCCAGTTTCATCGACATCGTCGAACATCGGAAACGAGCGAAGCCTCAGGCTATGCCAGAGATACCGAGGTACGAGGACCGCTGGAATGCCGGACTCGAGGTCGATCGCGACGTACCCGGAATCGGTCCGCAAGAGGTTTGCCGTCGAGACCATGGCCCGTGTACACACCTGCCACCCTGTTCCGGCGAGGCCGGTGTCGCAGAAGAGCTGTTCGAGCTGTCGCATGACACCGAGCAACTCTTCGATTTCCTGGGGCGGCTTCGGTGGAACCTTGGTCCTATGTCGAAAGACTTTTGAGAGGAATCGGCGGACGCGGAATCGATCGGCTTCGACCGGCAGAATGCCGCGGCCATCGATCCATTCCGCACCGAGGACGAATGCTTTCGACTCCGCATCGAACCGAACATAGAGCGGCCTCGAAACGCGAAGATTCAGACCCACAATTTCGATCAACGACGCCGCGACGCGACGACGGTAGAAGCACGAGAGAATGGCGTCTCGACTGAACTGATAGCCAAACGGCGCTTGAAATGCTGTCTGATAGATGATCCGCGTGAGCAGACCGGGGCGGAACACTTTCTCGACGCAGACGTGCGATCTGCCAGAAGCGAACTCAGCTTGCACCAGCCGCGCCTCAGCAGCTCTGCCATGTCCCAACACGCGAATTGGCGCGACAGACAACGGCTCGTCGAAGTCTACCGATGGCTTGTCTGGCTCATCAGAATTCCCAGTCATGCTTCGCTTCGTCAATCCACCAGGCGTTCAACTCATGCAATCACATTTATCGTTGTGATCATCACACCTTGATCCTCCTGGATATCTTCGGCATTTTGAGCCAGATTCTTGACACTGCCATTGAGACTGCTGTGGGCCAAGTGACCGTGAAACACTGCAAAACGTCTTGAACGAAAAAAGCACAAGGCCGAACCGATGATGCCAGTCTCGATCACGCGCCGCTGGCTGCGATGCAAGGAGTAACGTCAAGATTTAGTCGTGGGTCAGTTTGACACACCATCATGAATCAACTGAACTCCACACCAGCACCCCGGCTGCTCAGAAGCAGCCAGGGTGCTACTTTTCGCTCAAACTGACCCACTCCCTTCACGACACCAACCATCTGCTTATCCCGTTTGTGATGGGGAAGGTCTTGTGGAAGCAGAATAGGTGGCTGGCGGGACTCATTATGGCAAGCACAATTTTGATTGATGTGGACCATCTGCTGGCCAATCCGATTTTTGATCCTGATCGTTGCAGTCTGGGTTTTCATCCCCTGCACACGGTGTGGGCAGGAGTCGTCTACGTCGCGCTGTTGGCGGTTCCGTCATGGAAGTGGCGCGCTGTCGGAGTTGGACGCCTGTGGCATTTGTGCACTGATGCTATTGATTGTTGGCTTGTCGGATCGTGGGTATAACAACGGTAAGGATCGCTGTCCGTGAACCGGCAGACAGACAAACAGCAGACATCAAGAACGACAACAACGCGACACAAATCAATCGACCAAGCACTCCGGGATAAGGAGACGACAGAATGGGCATTATCAAAGTTTTGTATGTGGCAGCAGCCTGCTCGTTGCTCGCCGAACCAGTGATGGTCATGGAGGTTGAAGAGCAAGCGGTGGCGAGCCGCCGGGCGATTCAGTCTGGGCGACTGGATATTCTCGCCGTTAGCACCGACAGCGAGGGTCGTCCAGTATTGAAGCATGAATACTGGGTGGAATTTGAGGATGACAACTTAAGGTTCGACTACCACGTCAGTCAGAAACCTGACGATCCTGAGGGCCGTAGTGGATTCAAGACAAAGAACATCCTGACGGCCGATCTACTGATTTCACATAACGATCCAGACCATCTGGGCATGAACACGGCAGTGACAAAAGCATCCAGGAAAGGCCTTCCGGGTGGACATCCTCCCCTACTCTTCGATCCACGACTGCTGGGGCTGTCTCCGGCTCGGACGGTGGTGCTCCATGGTCTTCACTTTGAGATATTTGCCGCAAACCCAGATCGCACAAACGTCACTGTCGAGTTGGAAGAGATTGACGGCAGAAACATGTCACGCGTGGAGTACGTCCGAGCAGATGGTGCGAAGGCACGGATGTGGATTGATGCCGATCGCGGGTCCAATATCGTCCGGGCTGAATTCGAATCGACGTTCAGATCAGAGAAGTGGCTGAGCAGAAGTGACTGCGAATTGAAACAGTATGATGTCGACGGAGTCTGGTTTCCGGAGGTCGTTACCTTCCAAGAGTTTCACGATGGCGTCTTGCAGGGTGGAGAAACCACGACGGTCCGAGCTGCGACATTCAACATCGACATCAACGATGATCGATTTACGATGTCGACTATGAACATCCCTCGTGGAACTCCGATTAACGATGCCGGTGTCGATTGAAGGCACGCAAAACAAGGATCGAAAGCAAAAGACTCGGATGTCCAATCCAGACATCGTCCATGGGGCACTGACAACACCGAAGATCCCGAAACAAAGTGGGCGTGCGAATTACTGGGGCGTCGTGGTGACGTGAAATTTCATTCTCATCCTGGGGGTGATGTCCTACGCCTCTTGGCGTCTTCGAAAGGCTCGAGCGTCGAGAATGGGCGGTGTGAAGTAGTATCAAACGTCCCGAGCCGGAGATTTGGCAGATAGCGTGAGTGCGAAGGTGGTTGAGTTCCCTCAACGGGAGCTGGTGACAGGGTGGCCGGAAACTGCATAAATGCCTATCCTCGTGGGACGAGCGAAGTCTGTGCGTGACTTCGCAGCTTTGAGTCAAAAAGGAAATGAAACGACATGCTTGAGATACCTGCGATCCGTTGGGGGCAGCCTTATGAGTCGATGGAACGGCAGCCCGTGGTGCACTTTGAGACCGGAGAAGAACTGGCCAGTGTGCATCAGGCCAATGGCGGTCTGATCAAGATGGATATGCGGAAGGCGGCGAAGGCCCGCGACATTCTGCGGCAGTATTCGATCGACGACTTGTGCGGCATGTGCGAGAAGGCGGCCGATCTGTATATGGAGGCCGAGTTGCCACTGGGAAGTGGGACGCAGACGCCTCAGGAGTTCTGCAATATGCAGTCGGCAACAACCGGCTTGCCGGAACATATGTGCGCGGGCAACATGCGGAAGAACGCGTTTGTGCTCAAGCACATGCGAGACGTCCTCGCCGCTCTGACACGTGACTTGCCATTCGACATCCTCGCGAAAGGATACGGGAAGGAGTCGCGCGATGTGATGATGAGTTACCAGGCGAACACGTCAGTCGTGGGAATGGTGCTCCCATCCAACTCTCCCGGTGTGCATACGCTGTGGATGCCTGTCATCCCCCTGCAGATCGGACTCGTCCTCAAGCCGGGACCACAAGAGCCGTGGACGCCTTACCGGATGTTTGAGGCGTTCGCACAGGCGGGAGTTCCGCGCGAGGTGATCTCGATCTATCCGGGCGGACCGGAGTGTGGTGCAGCCGTGCTGGAGACGTGTGAGCGGGCGATGATTTTTGGCGGTCTGCCGACAGTCGAGCAGTATCATGGCAACCCACGCGTGCAGGCACACGGACCGGGCTTCTCAAAGATCCTGCTGGGCGATGACAAAGTTGATCAATGGGAGGATTATCTCGATCTGATGACCGACTCGATCTATGTGAACAGCGGTCGCAGTTGCATCTCGTGCTCGGGTGTCTGGGCCAGTCGTCACACGGAAGAGATTGCTGACGCCTTGGCCCAACGGCTGGGACCGATTGCCCCGAAGCCCATGGGTGACCCGGACGCCGGTCTTGCCGCATTCACCATCCCCGGTGCTGCTGCGGCGATGAACGGACAGATTGAAGATCTGCTGGGTGAGTCGGGAGTGACGGAAGTCACCGCCAAGTATCGCGAGGGTGATCGTTTGGTCGAACGTGACTCGCACGACTTTTTGCGTCCCACGATCATTCATTGCGACTCACCGGACACGGCACTGTCGAATACGGAGTATATGTTCCCGTTTGCGTCGGTCGTACGGTGTCCTCAAGAGGAAATGCTCAGCAAGATCGGCACGACACTCGTCGGCAGCTGTTACACCGAAGACGAGAAGTGGTCGCAACAACTGCTCGATGCCACCAACATTGATCGGCTGAACATCGGTCCGGTCAAGACGATTCAGCTCAACTGGCTGCAGCCTCACGAAGGGAACATTATCGAGTTCCTGTACCGCAATCGTGCGTTCCAGAACAGCCCCCCGCCGGCACATTGATACGTCGTGCTGGATGTCGAGAATCGAAAAGCCCGACTGCCGAAATGATTGGCAGCCGGGCTTTTTCATGCAAGGCACAATCCGTCAGATTGGCTGAGAAGACTACTCGTTCACAATCAGTTCCGCATTGAGTTCGATCTGAGGCATTGCGTCACTATTTGTGTTCACGACGATGGTCCCCGTCCGTTCACCTGTCCATACTCCAACGGGTGAATCGGGTGGAACCGTGAAGATCATCCAATACTTCTCGCGAGCAGGCACATCGAACGACTCGTCCTTTTCGAATGTGAGGTCCAGAAAAGGCGGGTCGGTCGATACAGTCTCAAACTCGATGGGTTCCTCGCCAGGTGTCACAAACATCGAGAGTTTGACGGTTTTGCCTTGGGAACGCTCCACTTCCCCGATCCGCACGAGCATATTCTTTGCGAACCAACTCTCGCCAAGGATTGAGAAGGGACCGGGGCGCAGGCCCCAAAGATGAATGTCGAAATCTTGTCCGCCATCGATATCCGTCATCATGGTCAGGGTCGCCCGGAATTTACCGACCGCCATTTCTCCCTTCACAGTGACATGAATCTGGTATCCGCACTTGGCTCTTTCTTTCTCCAGCTCTTCGTCGGACATTGGTTCGAACTCAGCCGTCACAAGTTCAGTGGACGTTTCGTGACCAAGGATGTTGAAACCATCGAGATGTTGCGAAAAAATGAATCCCGTGATCTTACGGGTCTCGCCACCTTCGATTCTGTTGAGAGCCCAGTCTCCTCGCGGGGAGATCGTCACCAATTCGACGACTGCTCCTTTGACGTGAAGTTCGACCTTGGAATTCTCAGGATCGTTCGTCCAGATGTCAGCCTTTTGATGAAACTCTTCTTCGACTGCGGTCGGCTTCCAACTCATCTCAATCTCAGCCGACTCACCGGGGAGGACTTCGTTGAGATTTAACTTGGCAACGGTACATTTGCATTGAACGGGCCCCCCTTTCAGCTTCAGCGGGGCTTCACCTTCGTTACGGATAACGAACGTGTGACGCTCCTCCTTTCCGGCCTCCATTGAAACAAAGTCATGCATGCTGTCGTCGATCACTGCCTTGGGATGTGGTCCAGTTCCTGTCAAATCAAAAGGATTCTCCGCGACAGGCTCATTGACCGCAGTTTCGATCTGCTCTGCTGCCTCTTGGTCAGCCTGGGAAAGGAGTGATTCCTTGAAGGCTTCTTTGGCAGTTTTGGCCTGGGGATTCGGCTTTGTCACCCAAGCGACTGCACTCAACGCGACTCCCAATGTGAGTAAGGCAAGCAGGACAGAAACGGGTTTCATAACTTCTCCGATCAACGCGTAACGAACAACAGACGATGAGTACAGTAAAACATTCTAAACAGACTCTGGCGGCGGTCAATTTCCAGAACAACACAGATCGCCGCGTGAGAACCATTAATCCGACAGAGACAGGAAATCACTTCTCATCCGGATCATTCTCCCACTCCACAATCTTACGCAAATCGGCCAACAAATCGGGGGCCAGAAGTTTGTCGAGGTGCAGAAATTCTCGATTGAGGTTGTCCAGACGCAACGCCTGACTGGCAGCCTGTTTAGCTTCACCCGTCTCACCCGATGCCTGTGCAGCCCTTGCCACATCCGCCTGCAGTGCAGCGAGATGCGGATATCGTGAGGCGGCATGCTGAAAATACGAAAACGCGGAGTGTGCGTCCGCTTCGTTTCCGGTCGTTTCAAAGCGTTGCCACCACAGCTGACCCATCCCTCGCCAGCCATTGGCATTCTTCGGGTCAAGGCTGATTGCTGCCTCCTGAGCTTCAACAGCCTCATTAAACAACCAGTCCTCCTGACTCGTCATCCATTGCCCAAGCCACACACGAGCCAACTCCTGAAAGGGCTTCGGCGAGAGTTGATCGATCTGGGCTGCCAGTTCGTACGCCCGGACAGCAACTCTCGCATTGGTTTCATTGGTCAAGGCGGCTTGCCCTTCGAGCATTGCCAGTTTCGATTTTGTCACTGGGAGGGCAGCGGTCTTGACGCAGGCGGCAGTCGCAGCGAGGCCCATTGCGATTGACGTCAGCATTACCGCGTGCAGTCGGGCGGTCTTCTCTGGTCGACTTACGACAGCCGACGGATTCATCGCATCCATCGCCAGTGCATCAACAGCAAAGATCAACGCCAAGGCGATCTGCAAGATGGCGGGCATCGCGATTCCGCCCGCTCCGCTCAGATGGACGAACAAACCGATGCCCGCCATCACTGCCAGCTTTCCATTCGCAAGTTTCGGACACACGAGGGTCAGGAGGACAACCGTTGCCCACCAGCCCCCTGCCAGCCAAATCCAATCACTCCGGATGTCGGTTCCCTGAAACAATTCAATGAGGGCCGCCAGCACCATCGCCAACGAGCCAATCGCTCCCCGCAGAATGATCTCGTTCAAAATCAGTTCGTTATCGAGAGTCGTCTCATTTGCAGATGTCTGTCTGACAACAGTAATGCTGCGGCGAACTGTCACCCCCAACAGACATGTGAGCCCGGCCAAGGCCATCAGTCCGCCATTGGCCCACACGTCGAGTACGAAGTTGTGCGGATCGAGGATCTCTTCGCTCGACTCTGGCAACTTGTGCTTCAAATAACTCTGTCGAAAGTTTCCCGGCCCGACTCCCAGGAGGGGGTGCTCCCCAATGACGTCGACCGTGGAAGTCCAGTATTCCATCCGATACCGCAGCGACTTGGGCGTCTCAGAGATCACCTCCCGATCGAGACTCCCGCTGACAACAGCGGCCAGAATGATGGCTCCTGTTCCGAGAATCACACCGAAGATGGCTCGTCGCGCCCTGCGGTTGTCCCACAACGAACGGCCCATCAGAAACAAGCCGAAACTGACTCCGACCAAGAGCCCGATCATCGCCGTCCTGCTCTTCGTCAGAAGCAAGCAGTCTCCCAACAGAACAAGAATGACGCCTCCGACGATCAGTTTCTGCACGTTCACCTTTTGAGAATGTGACGTTCTCAGAATGGCCAGCCCAACGAGGAACGAGACAAGCAGGAGTCCTGCAAGAGTGTTTGCCAGTGCGAACCGTCCGATCGGTTCGGTACTTGACTGAACGCGATCTCGGAGCATCCGCTGCGAGGTTTCATCAAATGAGAACCCAAGTTCCTGCTGCAGTTCTGTGAGTCGCTGCCGTCCAGCACTGCTGAGGGCAGGACTTGCTTCGTGGGCCTGCTGCTGCAGTTCTTCCAGTTCACCAAACTGCTGGGAGATGCGGGGATACCAAACGTAGTGCTGCCACAACCCCAGTCCGGAGAGCACGACGCCACTGGCGAGCAGACACGCCAACAGCTGCTCACGGCCGGCTCGCTCACGCATGACTGCCCTGATCAGTAGTCCGGCGGCTCCGATCCCCACCCACTCCCATAGCATATTGAGAGCCGCTCGTTTGTGGCCTTCCGTCATCAGAACACTGACTGCGGAGATAACCTGACCTCCGACTAATAGCAAGAGGCCCAAATCGAGCCAGTCGAAACGCCGCAGTGAATCTCCATGACGATAGGCATCGGCCAACCAGGCGACACCGCACACAAGCCAGAGGACGACGATCCACAATGTTTCCCCCTGCTCGGCTGATTCCGCCGGCAGAAAGAACCGGGACGTGAACAGGACGGCCACTCCGGCGGTCAAGACAGGCAACAGCGGCCCATCCAGCTCACCGTCTGAACGCATGCGCCGGTCCCCCACGGGTGATCTGCGAGTTGGCTCAGAGCGTTTTCGGGGCATCGGGACGTCGCGGCGAGCGAGAAGTGATTGAGTGCAGTGCGGAATCGCCAGTGGAGGTGTCGCGTCAGATTCCGCTCAATCTTCATTCTGACGCCGACCGGCCTTTTCGAGAATGGTAATGATTGCCAGCACGCAGATCACAATCGCAATCACCAGCAACGCGCCTGCCCACCCCGGTAGCCAGTACAACAGTAGAGCCCCCAATCCGGTCGTCAATGTTGTCAGATGGACCGTCTGCACAGCATGCTTTCGACTGAGTCCGAGTGCGACCAGTCGATGAGAGAAATGATTCTTGTCAGGATGGAAGGGACTGTGCCCCTGACTCAGCCGTATGAGGATGACCGTCGTCAGGTCGAACAGCGGCACTGCGAGGACACAAAGTGGTGCCAGCATCACGTGCTGACTCGACAACTCTGGATCGTAGAATGTCCCCAGGACCGTCAGGCTGGCGAGCATGAGTCCAATGAACATACTGCCCGAATCGCCCATGAAGATGCTTGCCGGATGCCAGTTGTGACACAAGAATCCTGCCAAAGATCCCGAGAGCACGACGAGCGCTCCGCCGACCAGCCAACGTGGCTCCGACACGGACGTCAGCATCACGATTGCAAACAAGACCGACGCGATCAGCCCGATGCCTGCCGACAAACCGTCCATGTTGTCCAGAAAGTTCAGCGAGTTCGTCAGCAGCACGATCCAGAGCACGGTCAGCCCCATTCCGACCCAAGGCTGCGTGACAAACACGGTCGCTTTCACACCGGCTGCAACCAGTCCGCCGGCGACAAGAAATTGGACCAACAAGCGGGGCAGCCACGGCAGAGACGTCAGGTCATCCAACAGTCCCATGATCACAAACACGGAGCCACCCAGGATGATGGCCCACATCGTCCGAGACCGCGTTGCGACACCCTCCAAGTGAGCGGCGAACCCCTCAGGCACCCACTCCAGCATCTCCGGCTGAGCGGCCACAATCAGAGCCGCGGCTTGAGCCACGATAACGGGAATCAGAAAGCCCATATAGATTCCCAGACCGCCACCCAGTGGAGTGATCTTGGTATGGGTCGAGTGTGCCTTCACGCCGACCGGTTGGTCCACCAGACCGATCCGCGGCGCAATCCGCTTCATCAGGGCCGTGGCGCAGAACGACACCACGAAAGAGGGAACAGCACAGGCAATCAGAAACCAAAGCATGCCGGGAAAATCGACGAACAATAGACAGATGAGAGACGAGTCTAGGAGGGGCGAATCTGCTCGTCGGGGGACGTCTCGCGGACGGACTGGTTGAGGAGTTGGAACCCGCGAACGGTGTATTCCACCCCACTGTAGATGGTGAACAACACTGTTGCCCACAAGAAAACGTCACGAAACGTGTCAAACGCACTGGGAGAGAGAATCCCACTGATGTCCTCACGAAACTCCGGGCTCAGCGAGAGTAACGAGAGTGGCACCGCCACACATTGCAGGCCCATTTTGACCTTGCCACTCCATTGCGCCGAGAAGTCCGTGCCATGTCGCTCAAGAATGGCCCGTAAACTCGTCACGAACATCTCCCGACCGATGATGATGAACGCCATCCAGGTCGTGACACCCGAATCATCGTGTCGCAGGAGAAAGATGAACGACCCCCCGATGATGATCTTGTCGACAAACGGATCAAGTACCCGACCCAGCACCGTCACCTGTCCGTACTTGCGGGCGTAGTAGCCATCCAGGAAGTCGGTCGATGCCGCCACGATGAACAAAGCCGCCGAAAGTCGCCACCAGCCGTCGTAGTCGATGAGTGCAAAGAGCACCAATGCGAGTACGAACCGGCTCAGCGTGAGTGTGTTTGGGACATTCAGCGAATGCATGTCAATCGGCCGTGCAGGAGCCCCAATGGATTTGCCCGTCTCCTGTTCAGTTCCAATCGTCATAGCTTCATTTCCCTACGATCACCGATGACGCTTGATTGCACTCCACTTAACGAGTGCAACCAGAAACAGCCGTTCGGTCAGAGTGTCCGCGATTGACTCCCAGGCTTCAATCGTTTGCTGCAAGTCGTTCAGCTGCGCCAGCACGTCTGATCGCTTGGGGGCTGCACCGACAGAGAGGTCATAGTCAGCAGAATGCCGAGATTCCTGGAGATCACAGAACAGCTTTGCCAACTTCCTGAGTTCCGATGGAATGGTCGATCCGGTCGGGATTTGTGCAGCCAAGTGATGCGGAAGTGACCCTGCAAACGCCTTGCAAGCTTCTTTCATCTCAGAGTGCTGAAACCCTCGGCCAAGCAAATCTCGCAGAGACCTGAGTTCCGCACTCTCGCCAACCCACTGGCGGGTTGATCGGTCGATCAAATAGTGGAAGAGCGCATAGTAGGTCGCCGACACTGCTCTGCGAAGGTTGGTTTCGCTCGGTCGGCCCCGTTTGTCGATCGTGGCCAGCGTCTCCGCCTGTTCTCTGAGTTTCTGACACAGAGTTTCTCGCTTCATTCGTCCGATGTCTCCCGGAGCTCACTCTCAAGAGCGTAGTGCGTATAAGGAAATAATTGACATCCGCCGCGCAGCAACGATTGGTGAATGCGATCTTTCACTTCCGGTGACCAACCCTTCGGCAACGGCAAATCTGTTTGGTCGTTCAATACGATCAGAATTTTCAGCGCATCTTCGCCATCCGAGTCGACATAGGACTCAACATGAATTCGTTCAACATCGACGCCACCCGGAAGGTCGAGTGATTCGAGTGAAATCAGTCTCTGAATCTCATCAATCGGCATCGTTCAACCCCTTCCGGAGTAGGAATTCAATTTCCAATCTCGTCAGCCGTGGCCCGCGCATCAACCGCCATCCAGTCATACGACTCCCGACTGACAATCTCGACAGGCACCATCTCACCCACTTCCAGGTCCGTGTCCTCCACATAGACGCAGCCGTCGATCTCAGGCGCGTCGGCATATGTCCGTCCGACCGCGAGACCATCCTCCAGCTTCTCGTCAATCAGACAGTCCAACTCGTATCCAATCAGTGAGTCTCCAAAGTCAAAAGCGAGTTGCTGTTGTGTCTCCATCAACTCGTCGCGCCGGGCATGCTTCACCTCTTCGGGAAGATGACCATCCAGCTTCACCGCAGGCGTGCCCGGTTCGACCGAGTAGGTAAACACGCCCATCCGCTCGAACCGCGTGTCCTCAACAAAATCCTGCAACTCCTGAAACTGTGCGTCCGTCTCGCCCGGGAACCCGACGATGAAAGTCGTCCGTAGCACGAGGTTCGGCACACGTTCCCGCAGCTTTTCAACCAACGTCACCGTCTTGTCGCGATCAACGCGACGCTGCATCCGTTTGAGCACCTGGCTGTTGATGTGCTGCAGCGGCATGTCGAGATAGGGCAATATCTTTTCGGAACCGGCGATCGTGTCGATCAACTCGTCTGTGAAATTGACCGGATACAGATACATCAACCGCAGCCAGTCGATGCCGTCAACCTGTTCCAACTCCTTCAAAAGGTCGACCAGCCGCACCTCGCCATAGTAATCCATGCCATAGTACGTTGTGTCTTGTGCGACGAGGATCAACTCCTTCACACCATCCGCGGCCAATTCGCGCGCCTCCGTCACCACCTTCTCGATCGGCTTGGTCACATGCTTGCCCCGCATCTTGGGGATCGAGCAGAACGTGCAGGTGCGATCACATCCATCGGAGATTTTCAGATAGGCAAAGTGTTGAGGTGTGATCCGCAACCGCTGACGGTCATCCAACGCTCGAATGGGAGCCGGACGAAATAACTCCCGCTGCTCCCGGACCCCACCGACAAGATGGTCCGCCACCCTGTTGATCTCATCCCGCCCCCACAGACCAACCACATGATCGATCTCCGGCATCTCTTCGAGCAGCCCGCCTCCCAGTCGTTCGGGCAGGCATCCGGCGACGATCACACCCTTTGTCCCGCCCGCTTCCTTCAGGTCCAGCATCTCCCGAATGACGGCCTTCGACTCCTGCCGCGACTCCTCAATGAACCCGCACGTGTTCACGATCACAAAATCGGCCCCCTCCGGATCGGACACCAGCGAGTATCCGTCCAACGCCAGCGTGCCCAACATGTTCTCGCTGTCGACCAGATTCTTGGGGCAACCCAGCGACACAAAGGCATACGTCCCTTTGGAATGCGATCCGGCAGCAGGCGAATCGAGCGGGGCGTCAATGATAGGAAGTGATGTCGACATCGAAGGTGTGAGAGCCGTTGTGGAGTCAAAGTCGTCAACACTTATCGTAGCGGACGGGACGAGACGGTAACAGGACGTCAAGCCGTCCGCCCCCGCAGAAGTGCGTACCAAACCCACCAATCACGTGGCCACGCATTCAACGTGTATCCATCAGCTTTCTGCCGAATCGCTGCGGCATCTTCGAAAACAGTTGTCTCACGCTCACCCGTCCAGCGATCAGGAGGCCCGTGGATGACCATCCGCATCTCGTTGATAAAGGGACGTTCAATCAGTGCAATCGCGATCGCCACGCGATAGCGCTCCTGCGGATACATCGGACACTTCTGGGTGGCGAACGACCATGCATCAAGATTGACCCGACATTCGTCGCTCAGCGGCTCCGGTGGCTCTACGAATGGTTGCAATGATTCCGGCAGCCAGATGGTCTCTGCTTCCGGCACGTACACTTCAACGATCGAAGGTCGGGACGAGTAAACGGCCCAACTGGGCCAATTGTCCCACAGGCCCCACCATGACAGACACGGAAGCAGGGCGAAGACGCTCGTCAGAACATACACAGCCACGTTGTCAGTCCTCGTCGGAACTGTTGAAATCCCGAAAGGCAGTTTTGCAGGTGTCTCGATGGGGGCGCATGGTTCGTCCGGCTGCGTCTTTCGAAAGATCAACAGATCCATCAGGACGAAATAGACATTCCAGAGCAGCACACCACTGTGATGTCCATGCCCCCATGGACCCAGACTCAACAGCAGCACGAGATGCATGACGATGACAAACCCGAGGCCCACTCGTCGAGTGCGGGGCCACGCGAGCAGCAACGCAGTGACCAACTCGCCGATTGGAAACATGCCAGCCAGTGTCCGCCGCATCGTCTCACTCCACATGTCGGTCGATAGTCCGACTGACGCCGCGAACCCCTCCAGCAGCCACTGTCCATGCGACTCCAGAAACGACATGTCGACTTTCGATATGGCCGAGTGCAGGTAGATGCTGATCGTCAGGATTCGTGCACACCGCAGGGCTGTCGAGGCGTTGGGGATAGCGACGATTGTCCCCAACATCAGCATCTGGCACACCCACGGTTGCATGCGACATTGATCCATGACCAGCACAAAGAAAATCGGGCTCATGAAGATCCAACGACAGATCCAACCCTTCAAGCGATCATGGGGTAATCCCCAAAACTCGAGCACGAGCCAAATCGCGAGCATCCCCAAGAGCATCCACTCCAGAGAGATTTCCGGGGCGTCACAGAACCAGTTGATCCACGGGATGTCCGGGAATTCTGAGAAGGGAATCCACAGCGGCCAAGTGGACGCCACCAGCAGACCCGTGAAGAGGCACATCAATCGCCGCAGTCGTGTCACGACGACCACGTCCGTGGCGAGTTGTGGAGCGGGGTCGGTCATCGCGAAACCTTGAACGCGGCGCTTTCGAACGGACTTCCTTCGGTCGGGTGGCACGCCCAGACCAACGGGATGGGCGTGGCGAGCGCGGAGAAAGGATTGACTGTTTCAGAACCGATCGCCACGCCCTTCCTGACGTCAGGGCGTGCCACCCCGTTTGGCCTCGCCTCGCCTCACCCAACTGCCTCAAGCCGACAGATCGTCGCGTACTTGTTCCAGCAGCCGCTTGGTCAGCCGGATGCCCTCGTGCTCGTCCGGAGTGCTGCCTTCCCATTCGATGCCGACGTAGCCGTGATAGCCAGCGTCGATAACAATCTTCATCATTTTGTGGTAGTCGGTGTACACCTCACGACCATCTGCAAACATGTGCGACTTCGCGCTGACGGCCTTCGCATAGAGCATCAATTCTTCGACGCCCTTGTAGCGGTCGTACCATTCACCCGTCTTGATGCGGAAGTTGCCAAAGTCCGGTAGTGTGCCGCAGTTGGGGTGGTCGACCTTCTTCATCACGCCAGTCAACCATTCACCGTTCGAGGAAAGCCCGCCATGGTTCTCCACGATGACCGCGATCTGATGCGGCTCTGCGAACTCAGTCAACTGCCGCAGCCCATCAGCCGCCCGATCCTGCTGTTCGTCGTACGACCCCGTGCTGCCGGCGTTCACTCGCACCGCATGACACCCTAGGAACTTGGCCGCCTCGACCCACTGATGATGATTCTCGACCGCCTGCTTTCGTTTCGCTTTGTCCGCGTCGCCCAGTTGGCCTTCGCCATCAACCATGATCAACAGGCTCTTCACTCCATGATCCTCGGCCCGCTGCTTCATCTCGCCGAGGTACTTCTGATCCCGTCCCTTGTCCTTGAAGAATTGATTGACGTACTCGACAGCGTCGATGCCGAACTCTTGCTTCGTGACCTTAGCGAAGTCGAGATTGTCCATCTTTCCACCGAAAAGCGAGTGATGCAGCGACCATTGAGCCAGCGAGATCTCATAGAGCGGTTTGGCGTCCGCTGCACTCGCGACGTTGGCAGAGAGGCCTGTCACCGCAAGTCCCGCCGCCATCATGCCGGTTGACGTCAAAAATTCGCGGCGTGTTTTGAGGGTCGTCATGGCAACTGCTCCAACGGTCGTTCGTTCAGAAAGTGGTGAAGGAATCTCGTCTGTGATCACGATGGCGGACAATCGATCGAGCGTCAATCGAGAGTGAGCAAGAAATGTCTGAAGGAGTGCATCCGGTCATCAGGCGGGTGGCACTTCGACCCTCTCCCTCAAGGGATGAGGGACATCACATCGCCCGGATCGTCATGCCGCCGTCGATCTTAAGCACCTGACCTGTTGCATAGGGAATGTCCCCCCGCACGAGTGCTGCAACTGCCCGTCCGACGTCCATCGGCGTGCCCCAGCGTCGATCGTGCGTGAGGCCCTCTTCAATCAATCGGTCGTACTTCTCCGTCACTCCAGCTGTCATGTCACTCTCGATCACGCCCGGTTGCACCTCGTAGACGTCGATGCCGAACTCCGCGAGACGGACGGCCCACAGCTTGGTCGCCATGCCGGTCGCCGCCTTCGTCAGGCAGTAGTCGCCCCGATTGACTGAAACGATTTCGCCGGAGACAGAGGACACGTTGACGATACAGTGGCGGAGTTGAGCACCCCGGCTGCTTTGAGCAGCCGGGGTGCTGTCACTATGTTGTTCAATCATCCAGTTCGCTGCGAGTTGCGTGAGAAAAAAGGCCCCTTTGAGATTCACTCCCATCACGCGATCAAAGCTCGCCTCCTCCGCTTCCAGAATATCCTTCCGACCGGGCGACGTAATGCCCGCGTTGTTGACCAGCACGTTCAAGCGACCGAACGTCGAGTGCGTCTCAGCAATCATCCGTTCTCGATCCGCTGCGACACTCACGTCTCCCTGGCAGTACATCACATCGATTGACTTGTCGTTTCGCAGCCTCTCCAACACGTCACTCACGTCCGACTCCGCTCTCACTCCGTTCAGCACCAGACGATACCCCTCCGCCGCCAGACACTCCGCGATCCCCAACCCAATCCCACGGGTGCCACCGGTGATGAGTGCGACGGGAGATGACGTAGGGGACATCGAGAAAAATTTGTGATGAAACAGGAGAGAACGGAGGATGCCGAAGATCAATGCAATTTCTGAGGAGGTAACTCCGTGGGCGAGGACATCATGGGAGAGCGAAGCTCCTGCTGAGCCGCGCCGTGAGTGCGACTTGTCATCAACAATCAAAGCGATCCTGCGGGCGTTCGCTCCCGCAAGGTGCATGGCTCGTTTCAGGGGAGTTGGAGATCACGTCCCGGCTCGGCAGGAGCCTCGCCCTCCCATGGTCGACAAACCCGGAAGTCATCAATCCCACGTTCCCAGGATCATCGCCCCATACCAGAACTTCGTTTGGCTCGGTTCCTCCTGTTCCACCCTAAATCGGACCAAAGAACGTGTAATACGGCTGTTGATTCGCAAGTCGCTGAACCAACAGTGCCGCTTCGAGCAAATGATAGTCACCCCATAGACAGGATTCGCCGCACGGGATGTGATGTCTGGCAGGCACATGGTCCCAACCCCGTGGACGGTGATAGACCGCATGCAGCAGCAGGCCCTGGTGATCGTCGGACGTGCTGAGGTATGGCTCATTGAGCAGCGTGCGCAGGACCGTCAGTCCTGCTTGAAAGTAATACGCGCCGCTTTCTGTGTCGCCACGTTCCGACAGGTATCGACCGAGACGCAGCAAACCCTGACAGGCGATCGCGGCTGCGGAGCTGTCGACAGGTTCCTGCTCATTGAAGGGATCAGCCGGGCAGTCGGTGTACTCACCGAGGAGGACGAGCCTCGGGGCACCCGTGTCCCAATAGGGAACCCCGTCCGTGGGAGTGTTCTCGATGTAGAAGTCACAGGAGGTAACCGCTGCACGCAGCATTGACTCCTCAACCGATTCGCGACCACCGAATTCTTCTAACTCCTCATCGGAAACACAGGTGAGAAACTCCAGCAGTTCGGGATAGCCGAGCATGACCCAACCGAGACCCCGTGTCCACGTGCTGAAGGGGCTGTATCCCTGCTGCGTACTTGGACAGCGATATCGGCCGTCGTTCGTGTTGAACACGGACTCATGAGCCACCCGCCCGGCGACGTCGTATGTGTCGCGGCCTTCGCCAAAGTACACGTTGTACGTTGCCGTTGCCTCAGCGTGTTGAATGAGACGCTGCAAGAGACTGATCGGCTGATCGTTCTCCCCCATCAGCCGATGCCTCAGCAGATGGCCGACCGCGAGCGACCGCAAAGAGCGAATTGTGTCGCAAAACAACGAGTGCGGCCCGTTGAACGAGTGAATGAATCCGCCCCCCTCCGCAATCGACGTCCATCGCGACGCCTGGACGGCCCCGCTGACCTTGAGGGCCAGCTCGTAGAGACCGAGTTCACTCTCGTCCTCGGGCACGCGTCCTTCGAGCATCAGCCGACGCAAGTTGCCATAGGTGCTGATGTTGTTGAACCCATGATCGTGTACGCCGAGATGCGTCAGATGGGGGGCCATCCGCTCGAGCGTATTGCGACGTCCGATCTCCAGGAAGCGATCATCCCCCGACCCGTCAAACTGCAGGAGAGCCGCACCGAATTGAAACCCCTGTGTCCATTCAGTCCAGCCTTGTGCCGTGTAGCGCCCCTCAACGGTGAACACGGGCGATCCATCGACAGGGTTCCAACTCTCATCGATTGATTGAAGACAGCAAGCAGCGGCCTCCCACATCTTCACGATTGCAGGAGCGAGGTCTTTCGGAGAAAGATCGTTATCAATATTGATCATCTGGCCGCTGTCTGCTGGAAGCTGTCACGAGAGTCATTCCAAGTCTACAGCGGCGGCATCCGGGATGAAACGAAGCACGACCTGACTCCAGACCGACGGGTGCATCCGTTCGATGGGGGGCACCCGGAAAGATACTTGAGCGATGCATGGAATCGAAAGGAAACGTGGATCGAGCGGATGAGGCGGATTCTCGCGGATCAGTCATCAGAGACATGCGACTGTCAATGCTCTCGTTCGACTCAGAATCAACTGACAGTCCGTGTCATCCGAGAAATCCGTGGTCATATTCTTCTGTGTTCGCAGCCTCAGGGTCAGGTCGCAGACTGCCCCCAGGCAACTGCATCTCAAGACATCAGGAGCAATCAGAGGTCTCAAACATCCAGAACACGAATCCGCGCCGATCCGCCGTATCCGCCCGATCCGCTTTTCTCCCACTCTCCCTCCCCGTCCCACCACCATTCAACGGACGCATTCCAGACCGAGCAACCTTATCGCAATTGTTGGGGTTGAAGGACGGGCCGGAGGATGTCTGCGTGCAGGCCCCCACACCGAGAATCTCACTGAACTGATCGCTCCGATTCCTCCCGCCTCTGATGTGTCTGTCGTCAAATGGAGTCGCGGCGTGACCTCCAGTTCCCGAGACCCTATACTCAACGGATGGATCTGGGATTCGCTGGCAGACATCGTTGACAGGGAGAAGTCGGATGGCGCTGCGGAACAATCATTATGACGTCGCCTTTGAGGAGTTGCTCCGACAGCAGCAGATTCCTTACGTCTCGGTCGATGAGTCAAAGCGGGCATTGATGAACAATGCATCTTTAAAATCGATGGACTTCATCGTCTACTCCGACCAAACCCACAATCTGTTGGTCGACGTCAAGGGGCGTCAGTTTCCGTCGGGGACCGGAGGGCATCGTTGGGAAAACTGGGCGACTGAAGATGACATCTCCTGCCTCCTGCAATGGCAGCAAGTCTTTGGTGACGGGTTTCGGTCGCTGCTGGTATTTGCTTACTACGTCACGGAGCCCCGTCGGGAAGCCGAGCACGATCATTGCCATACCATTCGGGACAAGACCTACGCCTTCTACGGAGTGTGGGCCGACCAGTATGGGTCCGCCATGCGCCAAAGGTCACCACGCTGGGAGACAGTCTGGTTGCCCGCAGCCGAGTATCGCCTGTTGCGATCACCCATCTCGCATTTTCTCTGAGTGAGTTGCACTTTTCCCCAGAGATCAACATCCGTGGCATCTCAGAGAGGACACGACTCACTCCTTGCGAGTATCATTGATGGAAGACCGTCACTCACACGAAGCTTCAATCATGAGAGCTTTTGATCCCATCCAAGGTTTGACTGATCGTAAAGAGCGGCCAATGAAGAAAACACGCTTACTCTGCCAGCGATTAGTGACGTTCCTGATGTTTGTGACACTGTGGACATCACTCTCTGTCGCTCAAGTCGCGCCGCCACCTCCTGACGCGTCGAAGTTCGCGACCACTCGCAGTTGGCACTTTGAAGCGCTCATCGTCATTGTGATGTTTGGAATCGCTTTGTACGTGGTCTGCCGGTCCAGCCGTCGCAATTGACCGGTTGACTTGACGCTTCGATTCACGGAGTCGTCAAAGGTTGACCATTATGTTCCGGGCCGAGACTCAACAGATACGGCACCGCGCGGGTCGCCCACGCCTGCGCGGAGGGATATTGTTCTGCTCCATCAGCAAAGCAGGAGCGGAGCATGTCTGTGTCGATCACGCCGGGATTGAACGGGATGGCTGCCATGCCGTCAGGGAGTTCCGATGCCAGCGCCCGCGTGAGCCCTTCGATGGCCCATTTGGTCGCACAGTAGGGTGCCACTTCCGGAGAGGTCAATCGTCCCCAGCCGGAGCTGAAGTTCACAATCACACCGCTGCCGCTCTCGATCATCGATGGGACGAAGTGACGGATGACATGATGCGTCCCGAGCACGTTGACCTCCAGCAATGAGGCCATCTCCGTCGAGGAGACTTCCCACAGCGGGGCGTTTGTGTTGATGAGAGCCGCGTTGTTGATCAACAGGTCGGGGATCACGTCGTTTGATCGTAGCGATTCGGCCCATGTCGCGACTTCATCTTCGTGTGAAACGTCGACGACGGCAAAACGGTGTGGTTTACCAAAACGCTCGTTCAGTTCGGCGATCGCCTCGTGGGAACGGCTGCAACCAACGACTCCGCAGCCTGCGTCTCGAAACCCCTCCGCCATCGCACGCCCCAAACCGCGTGAGACACCTGTCACGAGCACGATCCGATCAATGTCCGCAGGCATTCCGCTGCCTCCGAATAGGCAAGTGTGGATCACTCAATGCGCGATCTGCTCCCAATAAGTGTCGAATTCGAAGTCAGGGCTGTTCTCGTGGTCATGGCAGGTGATGCACAGATTCTTTTCTGCCCATTCGGCCGTGATGTGCATCTTCTCTCGCTCGGCTTCGAGCTCTGCGTCAGCCGCGTCTCCACTCTCCTCCAAGGCAACATGCTCACTGGCGGGTCCATGACAGTTCTCGCAATGAACCCCTTTGAGGTGAGCCGACTGATCGAGGCCGACGTAACCAGTCTCATACCGCAGCACTTCTTGCGGGTCCCAGCCGACCGTGTGACAACAGATGCACTCCGGGTCATGGATGCGGTCGACACGCACACGTTCGGCTAGTGAGGGATCATCGCTCGACTGAGCAAATTCGACCGTCAGACTCTTGAATCCGTATTTCGCGTGATGCGATTCCTCCCATACGGTTGTCTCCTCGTCGTGGCAATCTGCACACTTCTCGGACCCAATGAATTCATACTCGGCACCGCGTTCGTGGGTGATGGCCGGCTCATGCGCCAGCAGGTTCTCGTCTTGAAGTCGCTGCTGATAGGCACGCATGCGGTCGTCGATCTCGGGAGCATGGTCGAAATGATCACGATCGAGTTCGATCACTTTGAATCGAAACTTCTCACCGCCGGCTGCGTCAGGGTAGAAACCGATCACTGCTGCGTTTTTGCCTTTCGTCCCCACACGGAGTAAGAGAGCGTCGCCAACTGGTTCGGTGTCGCCGACCGGGTCTTCCGGCCCACCGGCCGTGACGACGAGATCAAATTCGGGAAACGCCTCGGAAAGTGATCGGCTCTCGTCCGGCTTCGCATAAGCGAGAAGCAACATCACGTCCGGTTGCTCGCTCTGGAGTTGGGCGACGACGTCCGGCAAAACGGCGGTCGCGTCATCAATCTGGATCAACGACGGGTCCGGGTTCTCACCCCCAGGAAACATCTCAGACAGGTAACTTTGCCCCAACACACTCGTGACGCCGATCTTCACATCGCCTATTTCGACGATGCGGTGTGTCACGGGTGTGCCGATGTCGCGTGTCCCAAAGATGGTCACATTGGCAGAGATGAACGGCAAGTCAAAGTCGCTGCGAGATTGTGAGTTGGAGAATGAGGTGAAGAGGTATTCCGGCCCCAGCTTCAGATCTTCGGGACCGAGGCCCAGTCCCTTGTAACCAATGGTGTTCAGGGCATCTCGCGTGAACTCGAACTTCATCTCACTCTGTCGGCGTGTCCGCTTAATCGTCCCGCCCAGGTCAAATCCCGTGACCGGCCAATCGCGAGATCGCAGCTGACTGGCAAGATCAGCCCGTCGAGACAGTCCTCCCGACTGCCGTTCTGAGCATCCACACGGTTCGAGATGCCCTCGCTGCTCACCCGTGAGGATGATCGCAGCGGCCGGTGTCTCCCAGTCTGCAAGCAGTGCCTCCGGTTTCGGTTCATCGACAGCCGCAGAAGTACCAGATTCCTGTCTGGCAGGTGACTCTTCGGTCGCTGTTTCAACTGGGGCTTGGTTCTGCTCTGGCTGACATCCGGGAAGAGCAACTAAGGTGCATAACGCGATCTCGGCGAAACAGATGCGTCCAGTCATTTCGTAGCTTCGTCGGCTAATCTGCATTGATTGCGTTCCTTCTCGACAACAAAAAGTGCTTCATTGGTTCTACGATTGGCCGCGGGTCGCATGTTAGCGAATTCTCTCAGATTCGGGCATATCGATCAGTTTGCGATGACGGAGGCCGTTTCGACGCACGATGATTTTCAGTCCTCGCTGCCCCACTTTCGTCTGCCGACTGGTCGTGTATACTGAGGGCAGACCAGTTTATGTGAAGCAGTCTCCAAACTAGAGTCTGTGAGGGTGGCAGGGTCAGGAGCGAAGCGGATGGCCCTGCAGTCGCCGGTCCGGGCCTTCCCGTTGGTCAGACCCGGCCACCCCCGTGACGGGTTTTGAAACCGCTTCGTGCGTCACTGCCTGAGGAACAACCTCACGACTCCTCTGCCCTCAACATCGCTGACAGGCTCCTTCTCATCATGAATCGTTGCGTCCCACTGCTGACCCTGGCAATGTCGTTACTTCTCGGGAGTTCTTTGACCGCCTGTTCGGTCCCCGTTTTTCGTTACGCATTGGAACACTGGCGTCCGGATGCGTATGTGGCCATCGTCTTCCATCGGGGTGAGTTGAACGAAGATCAGCAGGCTTTGTTGGCCGCCCTTCAGCCGAAGGGAGAGGATGATCTGGCCGGGGCGAACCTTGTGGTGCAGACGATTGATCTCGACGCGGAGCCAGATGAGGCGATGGTTTCCTTGTGGGATGAGCAGGAGACGGACGTCCTGCCCTGGATCGTTGTCAATTCGCCACTGCGGCAAGGGCCACCCACGACCGTCTGGTCCGGTGAGCTGACAGCTGAGCACCAGGCGATGGTCCTCACGTCTCCCACGCGAGAGCAGCTTGGCAGACGCCTGCTCAGTGGGGATTCGGTGGTTTGGGTTTGCCTCGACAGTGGCGACACAGCGGCTGACGACGCAGCTTACGAACTCGTCGAGACGGAGGTCGATCGCCTGCAAAACGAACTCGAGCTGCCGGAGATCGAAGAGGCTGATCTTGATGATCTCTCGCTCGATCCAGCGGCCCTCAAATTGAAGATGTCAACACTCCGCGTATCGCGTGAGGACGCTGCAGAGGCTTTCCTCGTCGATTCGCTGCTGCGAGTTGAGCCTGATCTCCTGGACGAACCATTCGTGAATCAGCCGATGGCATTTCCTGTGTTCGGTCGGGGACGGGCCTTATATGCCCTCGTTGGTGACGGCATCACAGCAGGCACTGTCGAAGATGCCTGTGAGTTTCTGACCGGCGCCTGTCAATGCACGGTGAAGGCCCAGAACCCGGGCGTCGACATGCTGATGGCTGTCGACTGGGATCGGCACATCACCCCTGCACTTCCCTATGATGACTCACAGCCGGAGTTAGCCGGACTCGGATCGTTCACAAACACTGATGCCATCAACGACCCGTCTCCTGAGCATGTCGACAATCCCGAAGAGGAACCAAAGGTCGCAGCTATCGACAGCGAAACGGCTGTCACTCAACAGAGTTTGTCGACGAGAGATGACGATGAATCGGAAGCAGCTGCTGCGACGAATCTC